>CAYMIS010000018.1:0-39556 GCA_964390485.1 uncultured Roseburia sp.
TCTTGTCAGAAGAATAAATTGCGAATGGCTTAACCTGCCGATAATACAAATTATGTCAGGCTAAATGCAAGTATTGTTAACGGTCTTTTATTTTAGCGAGCCAGTACGTCGATGATTTCGGCAATGTACATGGTATGCATATCGCCATCCTGATACCATTTGTCTTTGATTTTTGAATTGATAAAGGAATCCTCGGTAATTTTTGTGGCAGACATTTTCTGGCAGAGAAGAACCAGATTGCCTTCATCAATGTATGGAATACTGTGTTTGTAGCCGAGACTTAAGCCGGCGTTTGCGATTTTATCTTCATCGCGTCCGGAATGGCTTCCGCAGTAAGATAAAGCATCTTTATATTTATCGCCTAAAAATGAAATAGAGAAAAAGTCACCATTGTCAATAAATTCTTTGGTATATCTGGAATCACGAATGAAAATAAAAGCCACATTTTTACCCCAGAGAACACCCAGTCCTCCCCAGCTGACAGTCATCGTGTTGGCTTTCTGCTTGGAACCGGCAGTAATAAGTGCCCATTCGTTTTTTAACTTGGTAAAAGGGTTTAATTCGAGCAATTCAATTGGATATGGTTGAAATTCGTGCATAACATCTATCTCCTTTTTAACAATTATATTAGAAATGATATAGGAATCATGCCTCTTTTTGGAAGAATGAACCTTAAAGATACATCTATTATATAATTTTATAGGAGAAAAGTCACGACTTCTTTTCTCCTGCAAACAAAAAATGAAATAACGCAGGTTTATAAAAAAGAGTGCGGATATAACCTGCAAACATGACATTTATAAGCCTTTGGAATAATCTTGACACTAAAAAAATAAAGTATCATAATGGTGTTCAGAAATTAGTTTCGGGATAGTAGTTCCGCTACGAATAGATGAAGTTTTGGAGGAGAAATTATGGATATCAGATTTGTAAAAAGAGAAGTATTAAAAGAGAAGCCGGACCAGAAAAATCTTGGTTTTGGTAAGTATATGACAGATTATATGTTTGTTATGGACTGGACAACAGAAGAGGGATGGCATGATGCAAGAATTGTACCACACGAGCCAATTACCTTAGACCCATCCTGCGTAACTTTACATTATGCCCAGGAAACCTTTGAAGGATTAAAAGCATATCGTACAGCAGAAGGTAAGATTCAGCTGTTCCGTCCGGAAATGAATGCAGCCAGAATGATTCGTTCCAACGAAAGACTTTGTATGCCGGAATTCCCAGTAGATATGTTTGTGGATGCGGTAAAAGCTTTAGTGAAAGTGGAAGAGGACTGGGTTCCATCAGAACCGGAAACTTCCTTATATATTCGTCCATTTATGTTTGCAACAGAATCTGCTCTTGGGGTTCATATGGCAACCGCATATAAATTTATGGTAATCTGCTGTCCGGTTGGTGCATATTATGCAGAAGGAATCAATCCGGTTAAGATTTTAGTAGAAGATGAATTAGTTCGTGCCGTAAAGGGTGGAACAGGCTTTGCTAAATGTGGCGGTAACTATGCCGGTTCTATTTTAGGACAGGTAAAAGCAGCTAAAATGGGATATTCACAGGTTCTCTGGCTTGATGGTGAACAGCGTAAATATGTAGAAGAAGTAGGAACTATGAACATTATGTTCAAGATTGCCGGAGAAATCTACACAGCACCAATCGAAGGAACCGTTCTTCCGGGTGTCACAAGAGATTCCATGATTCACCTGTTAAGAGACTGGGGTTATAAAGTAAATGAAACAAAGATTGCGATTGATGATTTAATGAAAGCTGGACATGATGGTACTTTAGAAGAGGTATTTGGAACAGGTACAGCTGCAGTTGTTTCACCGGTTGGAGAACTTCGTTATAAAGATGACGTGGTTACAATCAATGATTTTAAGATTGGTGAATTGACACAGAAATTATATGATACTTTAACCGGAATCCAGTGGGGTAAATTAGAAGATAAATATGGCTGGACAACTGAAGTATAATGAAGTAAAATATTGAAGCGTATGCATTTAAGTGAAAAACTCTTTCCAATTTGTGTGGAAAGAGTTTTTTGACATAGTAGAAAAATAGTTTAGTAGGATAAAGTGAAGGAGTCTGACAAATGACAAGAAAAGAAAAAGCAATTGAATTACATAACAAAGGATTTAACTGTGCTCAGGCAGTAGCATGTGTATTTTGTGAAGAACTTGGTGTTTCAGAGGAAGATGTATTTGCAGCATGCGAAGGTTTTGGTCTTGGAATGGGCGGTATGCAGGCAACCTGTGGAGCAGTATCGGGAGCAGTAATGGTTTCCGGTTTGAAAAACAGTGGAAGAGCTTTAGATTATCCAAATACAAAGGCAGCAACTTACCGTTTATCGAAAGAAATCGTAAAAGCATTCGAAGAAAAGAACAGCACCATCGTCTGTCAGGAATTAAAAGGTGTACAGACTGGAACTGTACTTAGAAGCTGCCCGGACTGTATCCGTGATGCAGTAGAAATTGCAGAAAAGGTCTTATTTAAAACAGCGCAGTAGTTTACTGCGCTGCTTTAAATAACGGCTAGACATTTTTTGCATATCATAGTATAGTAGTTGAGTTGAACATTGAAAAGTGAATATGATTATATTTTCAGACACATAATCCTGTCACAATAAGACAGACAATAAATTTTTCTTCTAGCGCCATGTACCTGTCATAGAGGGATTGATAGGTTGACGAGGAAAAGGGTAATCGAAAATTCGGCGGATGCCCTTTCGTGCTTTCCCAGTGCGTGATGTAGCGGCAAATATGCGGGAGACTGCAAAACAAATTCGCTATAATGGGAATTGCAAAAATATACAACAGATGAAACTGTATCTTTTGCAGGAATTAGTATAAAAAGTAGTTTGCTTCGGATAAGGGAATTATCCGGGAAGGAAATGTGTAGACATTTCTAAGTGTTTGAATAGAAAAGAAGAGGAAATTTATATGTGTGGAATTATTGGTTATGCAGGAAGTGAAGAAGTCAAAGACGTCCTGTTAGATGCTTTAGAGTTGTTAGAATATAGAGGATATGACAGTGCAGGGATTGCAGTCAGAGATTCTGCTACAAAGGAAACAAATGTATATAAATGTGCAGGAAGAGTAAGTGATTTGCGTGTGATTTGTGAATCAAAGAAAATGTTTTCCAACTGTGGTATTGGACACACCAGATGGGCAACCCACGGTGGTGTAAATGATAAAAATGCCCATCCACATCAGTCTGGAGCAGTCACTTTGGTTCATAACGGAATTATTGAGAATTATCGTGAACTTATTGCAGATTATGAATTGCAGGATATCCTTCAGTCAGAAACAGACAGTGAAGTAGTGGCTGCATTATTAAACCATTATTATAAAGGTGACCCAAAGCATGCAATTAAGAAGGCTGTCAGCAAATTAAAGGGAACTTTTGCATTGGTGATTATGTTTGAGGATATTCCGGATGTGATTTATTCAATTCGTAATGTCAGCCCGATTGTAGCAACATCCTGTAAAGAGGGCACCATGCTGGCATCTGATTTGACTGCCCTTTGCCGTTTTACAAATGAGTATTTTGTTGTACCGGAGTATCATATTATGCAGCTTCATAAGGATAAAATTGTATTAGAAGATTTAGAGGGAAATGAAGTTCAGCCGGAAATCTTAACCGTAGACTGGCAATTAAACAGTGCCGGAAAAAACGGATATCCATTTTATATGGAAAAAGAAATTATGGAGCAGCCGGAGGCAATCCGCAATACTCTTGCAGGAAGAATACAAAAGGGACTTCCTGATTTCACAGAGGATGGTGTGGCAGATGATGTGCTTACCAATTGTGAGAAAATCTGTATTGTTGCATGTGGAACAGCTATGCATGCGGGATTAGTTGCCCAGGCACTGGTAAAATCTATTTTACACATGCATATTGATGTAGAACTGGCATCAGAGTTTATGTACAATGATCCGGTAATTGATGAAAAAACATTAGTAATTGCAGTATCCCAGTCCGGGGAAACAATTGATACCTTAGAAGCTTTAAAATATGCAAAAGGATGTGGAGCTAAGACACTTTCCATTATTAATGTGAAAGGTTCTTCTATTGCAAGGGAAAGTGATTATGTACTCTATACAAATGCCGGTCCTGAAATTGCAGTAGCAAGTACAAAGGCTTATACGACCCAGCTTTCCGTATTTTATCTGCTGGTGGCTAAAATGGCCTTTTTACGTGGCATCTATACAGAAGAGCAGACAAGAGCATATATTGCGGAATTAGAGCGTACACCGGAAGTAATGCAGGCTGTTTTAGAGCGGAAAAGAGATATTCATGTAATTGCAAAACAGGTGGTGGAAGCAAAGGACTTATTTATGATTGGCCGTGGTCTGGATTATTCGATTTTATTAGAAGGTTCCTTGAAATTAAAAGAAGTATCTTATATTCATTCAGAAGCCTATGCTTCCGGTGAATTAAAGCATGGACCAATTGCATTAATTACAAAAGACACACCGGTTGTTGCAACAGTAACCCAGGAAAAATTAATGTCAAAGGAATTATCCAATATCAAAGAAGTCCGTTCCAGAGGTGCAAAAATTGTTCTTTTTATTAAAGAGGCGCTTTCCGGAAGCTTAGACCAGGAATATCAGGTGGTAAAACTGCCGGATATGCAGGACGAATTTATGGTATTACCAGCGTCTGTTGCATTACAGCTGTTAGCATATTATGTGTCATCTGACAAGGGCTTTGATGTAGATAAGCCAAGAAATCTTGCTAAGGTTGTAACTGTTGAATAAAAATAACAGAAACCAGAACCTATAGAATAAAAATTTAAGTCCGGGCAGGCAAGTGCCAGCCGGACGAATATAAGGGGAAAAGGAATTGTCTGTTAAAGATAGGATTATGTGTCTGAGGATATAATAAAGTACGTGATAAATACGAAACAATACGCAGCTTCTGCATAGAATATATAGATATGTATGAAGAGGTTGTTCATGCCAGATATAAGATTTATGCAGACAAATAATATCGATAAAGGCACATTAAAGGTGGGAGTAATCGACCGAAGAACCAATAATCCCATTCCGGATGCTAAAATTTCGATATCCTACACAGGAGAACCGGATTCCGCTTTTGAGGAGGTAACCAGCAATGCTTCGGGGATGTCGGAAGAACTTACACTTAATGCGCCTCCACTTGAATACTCTATGCAGCCCGGTGAAGAGCAGCCGTTTGCACAGTATACACTGCAGGTTACGGCCCCGGGATACCGTCCGGTCAGTGTGTCAGGAGTGCAGATTTTTTCAAACCAGCTTGCATTGCAGGATGTCAGGATGGAAGAAGAAGAGAGAAAAGAGACACAAATAGATAATATTACGATTCCTTTAAATACACTTTTTGGAGATTTTCCTCCTAAAATTCCGGAATCAGAAATCAAACCGATATCAGAAACTGGGGAGATTGTTTTAAGCAGGGTAGTGATTCCGGAATTTGTGATTGTACATGATGGACCACCAAATGATCCGAATGCAGCGGATTATTATGTAAGATATCGTGATTATATTAAAAATGTTGCTTCCAGTGAGATTTACAGTACATGGCCGGATAGTACAATTCGTGCAAATGTTTTGGCAATAATGTCATTTACCTTGAATCGAGTATATACAGAATGGTATCGTAATCAGGGCTATAATTTTACAATTACAACTTCTACTGCCTATGACCAGAAATTTTCCTATGGCAGAAATATTTTCCAGAGACAAATAATATCGATAAAGGCACATTAAAGGTGGGAGTAATCGACCGAAGAACCAATAATCCCATTCCGGATGCTAAAATTTCGATATCCTACACAGGAGAACCGGATTCCGCTTTTGAGGAGGTAACCAGCAATGCTTCGGGGATGTCGGAAGAACTTACACTTAATGCGCCTCCACTTGAATACTCTATGCAGCCCGGTGAAGAGCAGCCGTTTGCACAGTATACACTGCAGGTTACGGCCCCGGGATACCGTCCGGTCAGTGTGTCAGGAGTGCAGATTTTTTCAAACCAGCTTGCATTGCAGGATGTCAGGATGGAAGAAGAAGAGAGAAAAGAGACACAAATAGATAATATTACGATTCCTTTAAATACACTTTTTGGAGATTTTCCTCCTAAAATTCCGGAATCAGAAATCAAACCGATATCAGAAACTGGGGAGATTGTTTTAAGCAGGGTAGTGATTCCGGAATTTGTGATTGTACATGATGGACCACCAAATGATCCGAATGCAGCGGATTATTATGTAAGATATCGTGATTATATTAAAAATGTTGCTTCCAGTGAGATTTACAGTACATGGCCGGATAGTACAATTCGTGCAAATGTTTTGGCAATAATGTCATTTACCTTGAATCGAGTATATACAGAATGGTATCGTAATCAGGGCTATAATTTTACAATTACAACTTCTACTGCCTATGACCAGAAATTTTCCTATGGCAGAAATATTTTCCAGAGCATTTCCAATATTGTAGATGAAATGTTTCAGAATTATTTGTCCCGGCCAAATGTAAGGCAGCCGATTTTAACACAGTATTGTGATGGTCAAAGGGTAACCTGTAGTAACTGGTTAAGCCAGTGGGGAAGCAAATATTTAGGAGACCAGGGATATGAAACGATAGAAATTCTTCGCTATTATTATGGAAATAACATGTTTATTAACGTAGCAGAAGAAGTTTCCGGTATTCCGGCATCCTGGCCAAGAGTAGACCTTACGGTGGGGTCCACCGGAGATAAGGTACGGCAGATGCAGGAACAGCTGGCACGTATTTCCAGGTCCTATCCGGCAATTCCAACCGTTACACCGGATGGAATTTATGGTCCTGCAACAAGAGAGGCTGTAGAAGTATTCCAGTCCGTATTCGGACTTCCGGTAACAGGAGTGGTAGATTATAGAACCTGGTATAAAATCTCGGAGATTTATGTGGCGGTGACCAGAATTGCTGAATTACGCTAATGAGTGATTGGGATATATTTAAAAGACAATAAGAAAAGGCAGAACTTTTAATGGAAAAATGGTTTGTAATGAATAAACGGGCAGACTTCACAGCCCTTGGAGAAAAGCTTCGAATCAGTCCGGTAACTGCCCGGCTGATTCGGAATCGTGATATAATAGAAGAAGCAGATTTTAAACGTTATTTATATGGTGGAATAAAGGATTTATATAATCCATATCTGCTAAAGGATGTAGAGCTGTTAACAGACATTTTGAAAAAGAAGATAGAAGAAAAAAAGAGCATCCGTATCATTGGTGATTATGATATTGACGGAGTGATGTCAACCTATATTCTTCTTCGTGGAATTTCAAGATGTGGTGGAAATGTCAGTGCCCAGATTCCTGACCGTATGAAGGACGGTTACGGAATGAATGAACATCTGGTAGAAGAGGCTTATCAGTTAGGAACGGACACGATTATTACCTGTGACAATGGAATTGCAGCAATTGATGAAATCGCTTATGCAAAAAAGCTGGGAATGACAGTACTTGTAACAGATCATCATGAAATCCCTTTTGTAGAGGAGAAGGGAGAAAAGAGGTATTTGCGAAGTGAAGCAGATGCCATTGTCAATCCAAAGCAAAGGGATTGTGAATATCCTTTCAAAGAACTCTGCGGGGCAGCAGTAGCCTATAAGGTTATGCAGGTTTTATACGAAAAAATGGGGATTCCTGTGTCTGAAACAGAGGTTTTTCTGGAAAATGCAGCCTTTGCTACTGTGGGAGATGTTATGGATTTGCAGGATGAGAACCGTATTTTTGTAAAGGAAGGGTTAAAGCGGATTCGCAAAACCCAAAATATTGGGATGCAGGCGCTTATTTTGCAGAATGGTTTGCAGATGGAGCAGGTAAATTCTTATCATTTTGGATTTGTTTTAGGCCCATGTATTAACGCCAGCGGCAGATTAGAGACAGCAAAGATTTCTTTAAATCTTTTTCTGGAGGAAAGCTGGGAGAAGGCAGCTGAGACAGCCAGAGAATTAGTGGAATTAAATATTCAGCGGAAGGATATGACTGCTGATGGGGTGGAATTGGCAAAGGCTGAGGTAGAAGCCCATTATATGGAGGATAAAGTATTGGTGATATATCTTCCGGAAGTTCATGAAAGTTTGGCAGGAATTATTGCAGGGCGAATCCGTGAATGTTATCACAAGCCGGTTTTTGTATTGACCAAAGGCGAGGAATGTGTGAAAGGCTCCGGTCGTTCCATTGAAGAATATTCCATGTATGAGGAAATGTGCCAGTGCAGGGAGCTTTTTGAAAAGTTTGGCGGACATCCGATGGCAGCAGGGCTTTCCATAAAGGAAGAACTGGTGGAGGAATTCCGGAAAAAAATAAATGAATTTTGCTCTTTGACAGAAGAGGATTTTATTCCTAAGATAAAGATAGACATCGCGATGCCGGCAGGATATGCAGGGCTTGGGCTGATTCGGGAGTTTGAACTGTTAGAACCTTTTGGAAAGGGGAATCAGAAACCACAGTTTGCCGATAAGAATTTGTCGATTGCCCGGGCAGCAGTGGTTGGGAGAAATCAGAATGTGTTGAAGTTAAATCTTTTAACAGAGCATGGGGAAATGGTTTCTGCCGTATATTTTGGAGATGTAGAAGGCTTTAAGAATTATTATGCCGAAAAATTTGGCATAGAAGAATTAGAAAAAGCTTTTTCTGGAAAAAATAATAAAATCCGAATGCAGATAGTGTACTATCCGGAGATTAACGAGTATAATGGAATGGAGAATGTTCAGATAGTGGTTCGTAACTATCAGTAAATATAAATGGGAGGGTTGTATGTTGTTTGGTGGTAAAAAGGAAATGCTGAAGGCTGAATTAGAGCAGCTTCGTGAGACAGATGGCCAGAAGACAAGGGCATTAGCGGAAATTAGTAAACAAAAGGACATTTTAGAAGAACGTTTTGCAAGTCTGGCAATTTCAAATGCACAGATGCAAAAGGATTTGGAGGCTGCCACGGAAAATGTCAGACGGCTGACAGAGGCGGCAGAAGCGAATCAGGCAAGAAGTGAAAGGATTGGACAATCTGTTTTTGATACGGCAGAGCAGACAAAAAAAGCTGGAGAGGGGCAGAATCGTTTTTGGACTGGGATGAAGGAGCAGGCAGCTTCAATGGAAGGGATTGTAGAGCAGAATAAGCATTTTACAACACCAATTAAGTCACTGTTAGATTTTCCGGCAGAGTATGCCAAAGGTGAGGAGCGGCTTAAGGCGCAGCTGGAACAGATGGCTGATTTGTCAAAAAATATGAGTGTTCTTTCTTTGAATGCGGCAATTGAAGCAGGAAGAATGGGAGAAGCAGGAAAAAGCTTTATTACAGCAGCGGAAGAGGTTCGCAGCTTTTCTGAGGAATATGCAAGAGGAGCAGCGGAAGCAGCTGCCATGCTTTCGGATATGAAACAGAAAATTGACCAGTTAGAGGAACAGACAAAGACATTAAACGAATTATTAAAAGAGAATAATATTTCCATGGGCAGAGTGTTAAAGGAGCAGGAGAAACAGCTTGCAGATTATGAAGCTGCGCATGTAGAAGTTTCCGGCCTAATCTCAGAAGAAGTAGTGGGAGAGACAGAGGAACTTTTACAGACCGAGACACAGATGAAGGAGCTTAGTGGACGCTTAAGCAGACAATTAGAGGAAGTGAAAACAGAATACACAGAACAGAAAGACTGCACAGATGAAGTAGAGACATTATTTCAGAAAATAAATCACAGCATAGAAAAATAATATATTTAAACCTGAGGCGACGAACATTATAGGAAAGGCTTGCAGGTATAGAAAGGAATAAGAGGATTATGGCAAAAGAGGAAGTTTTTTCTTTTTTATCAAAGGATGGAAAAACAAATATTCATGCAGTGAAATGGCTGCCGGAGGATGGAAAATATCACACGATTTTACAGATTACCCACGGAATGGTGGAGTATATTGAGCGTTATCGTGGTTTTGCAGAATATTTAACAGAGCGAGGATTTATGGTAGTTGGTCATGACCATATTGGTCATGGGGAATCTGTTGAAAGTCAGAAGGACTGGGGATTTATTGATTTACCGGATCCAAGTGGAACGAAAGTGGCAGATATGCATACGCTTCGTACACTGATTCAGGAAGAAAATCAGAATGTACCATATTTTATGCTGGCACACAGTATGGGGTCTTACATGCTTCGTAAATATCTGACAATACATAATGAAAATTTAGCAGGTGCTATTATTATGGGAACCGGCTTTATGTCAACGAGCCTTATGAGCGTAGGGATGTTTTTGTGTAAGACAATTGCAAAATTTAGAGGCTGGCGTTATTGCAGCAAACTTGTTCAGGCAATGTCTTTTGCAGGTCCTTACAAGAAATTTGACGTTACCGGAAAAGATGCAGCAAACAGCTGGCTGACCAAAGACGAAGAATGCGTAAAGGAATACTACAGCAATCCAAAATGTACCTTTATGTTTTCTGTAAATGCTTATTATGGTCTGATGGATGCCGTAAAATATGACTGCCAGTTAGAAAATGTGAAAAAGACACCGACAACACTGCCATTATTTATTGTTTCCGGTCAGGATGACCCAGTAGGCGATATGGGAGTAGGTGTGAAAAAAGTATACGATATGTATAAAGAAGCAGGTTTTCAGGACATCACTTACAAGCTTTACGAAAACGACCGCCATGAAATACTTAACGAAACCGACAAAGAACAGGTATATGCAGATATCCATGCCTGGATATCCGTAAGAACTGAAAAATAGGGACGCAGCCTAAATTTCAAAAAACAGGGACGCAGCCTAAATTCCGAAATCCGGGGACGTATCTTATAAGATGCGTCCCCGGATTTCGGAATTTAGGCTGCGTCCCTGTTTTTCAGTTTAGCGGTTCATCTCCATCTGGAATTCTGAGGTGTCCTGATGCTGGGCGATGATGCTGTTGATTTCTTCAAGGTCAGTGCTGACCATATCTCCAATGACGCTGTGCTTGATGGCGGCCATTGCATTTCCATATTCTAATGCCTTCTGGCAGTCTCCATATTTCAGATAACCATAAAGTGCACCTGAGACATAGGCATCACCACTGCCGATACGGTCTACAACGTCGATGCTGTTATATGGTGCTTCCCGATAATAGGTATCCTTTTGGGCAGAATATATAATGGAAGTAAAGTTATGTTTTTTTGGAGTGATAACAGTACGTTCTGTAGAAGCTACTACGGAGATTGGATATTCTTCGCAGAAGGACTTCTGGATTTCTTCAATAGTGCCTGTTTTTCCAAAGGTAAGGCGGGCAGTATCCTCAGAGCAGAAGAAAATATCTACATAAGGAAGAATAGTCTCGATACATTTTCTTGCTTCTTCACCAGTCCAAAGGTTTGCCCGGTAATTGACATCAAAGGAAATCAGTGTGCCGTTTTCTTTAAATTCTTTGATGCACTGGATGGCAAAATCCTGAGCCTTTCCACCAAGACCTAAAGTGATTCCGCTGGTATGAAAAAGCCTTGTATTGTAAAACATAGTCTTAGGAACATCAGAGATGTCAATTTTGTTAATGGAAGCATGCTTTCTGTCGTAAACAACACGAGGCTTTCTTGGGTAAGAACCATATTCATAATAGTAGATACCAATGCGGCTGTCGTCCTCTGCGTCCTCAATCAGATAATTCTCACTGACCCGGGATGCATTCAGCTGATTTTTGATAAAGGCAGACAGCAGATTGTTTGGAATTTTTGAAATAATGGCAGTTTTTAAACCGAGCTGTCCAATTTCTGAAGCGATGTTAAGCTCTGCACCTCCTAAATGGCGCATAAGGGTGTCGCCTTGTGCAAGCCGCCCATTGATTGGAGTAGATAGTCTGAGTAATATTTCCCCCAAAGTGATGACGTCGTATTTTCGGTCCATAGTTTTCCTCCTACAAATAAAAGTGTTTCATAATATAAAACTGGGTTCTGCAATACGAACCAAGATGAGTATATTATATATGATATACATGGAATAGAAAAGTAGGAAAATAAAAAAGTGGAAAAAATTTCAAAAAATTTTATGTATAATTCACAAAACATGTTTGACATTCTCTATTTCGGTGGTATAATGAAGTTATATGAATAAATGAAACACTGTTTCGCATAGCGAAACTTGAATTTTAGGAGGATTAAAAACATGGCAAAGAAAGTTGTTACATTTGGTGAAATCATGCTTCGTCTTGCACCAGAAGGATATTATCGTTTCGTACAGGCTACATCTTACGGCGCAACATACGGTGGAGGAGAAGCAAATGTTGCTATTTCTTTAGCAAACTACGGAATGGATGCAAGCTTTGTAACAAAATTACCAGCTCATGAAATTGGACAGGCAGGAGTGAATTCCTTAAGACAGTTTGGTGTAGATACATCTAAAATCGTTCGCGGTGGCGACAGAGTAGGTATCTATTTCTTAGAGAAAGGTGCTTCCCAGAGACCATCCAAAGTTATTTATGACCGTGCTGGTTCTTCTATTGCAACAGCTACAACAGCTGACTTTAATTGGGATGAAATTTTTGAAGGTGCTGACTGGTTCCACTTTACAGGAATTACACCAGCCCTTGGTGATAATGTAGCAGCTATCTGCTTAGAAGCTTGTAAAGCTGCAAAAGAAAAAGGAATCACAGTAAGCTGTGACTTAAACTACCGTAACAAATTATGGTCAAAAGAAAAAGCTGGCCAGGTTATGGGTGAGCTTTGTAAATATGTTGATGTATGTATCTCTAACGAAGAAGATGCAAACGACGTATTCGGAATCAAATCTGAAGGTACAGAAGTAACTGCAGGTGAATTAAATAAAGAAGGTTACAAAGAAGTTGCTCAGAAATTAACAGATCGTTTCGGATTTAAGAAGGTTGCTATTACATTAAGAACTTCTATCTCTGCAAACGACAACCGTTGGGCAGCAATGCTTTACGAGAACGGCGAAAGCTACTTCTCTAAAGAATATTTAATGCATATTGTTGACCGTGTAGGTGGCGGTGATTCCTTCGGTGGCGGATTAATTTACGCTTGCTTAAATGATTACGCTCCACAGGAAACAATTGAATTTGCAGTAGCAGCAAGCTGCTTGAAACATTCTATCGAAGGTGACTTCAACCAGGTAAGTGTTTCAGAAGTACAGAAATTAGCAGGTGGAGATGGCTCTGGACGTGTTCAGAGATAATCTGCCCAAGAAATAGTTAATTCCTTTCCCTAATTTAATATACCCAGAGAACTTCCCGCCATGGAAGTTCTCTCATACATAACAATTTACCCATTTAAGTTATGTAGCAAAAAGAAAAATCGCAGCGCCAACTGCGATTTTTTTTGATTCATAGGAATTTTCGCAAATTCCTATGAATCAAAAACCTCCGGGAGACTTTCGAAACGAAAGTCTCCTTGGATGCGCATAACGCGCAAGTGGAAAATGTCACTGCGTGACTGCGCGTTAGCGCGAGAATCTCGCAAGCGAGATTCTTTTTCCACAGACTATTCTGATACTTTTGACACATAAAAAGTGCACAAGGAATATCGAAGGCGTATTCTGCAATTTTCACAAAGTTATTTTGAAATAAAAGAATTGACTGACATTTTGGCGGAGTGAGTGATAAACTAAAAAGGCAGTGAATTTATAGCATAAACATTTGGAAAGGAGAAATGGAAGAATGTTTGAAATAGGTGAATATATTGTATATGGCAGCAAAGGCGTGTGTCAGGTGGAAGATATCACTCATGTAGATATTCCGGGAGCGAATAAGGATAGATTATACTATGTATTAGGTCAGATAGAAAATGGTACAGGAAAAATATATGTTCCAACCGACAACGATAAGGTTGCAATGCGCAAGGTGATATCGAAAGAAGATGCTGCTGGTTTAATACAGGAAATGCCAAAGATTGAACAGCTTTGGATAGATGATGATAAAAGAAGAGAAGCACTATATAAGGAAGCAATGCGTACCTGCGATTATCATGACTGGGTAAGTATTATTAAAACATTATATTTCCGTAAAAAAGAGCGTACTGCTCAGGGAAAGAAAATTACTGCACTGGATGAGAAATATCTCAAAGCCGCAGAAAATGAATTATATAGTGAGTTATCCTTAACTCTTGGAATCCCTAAAAATGAGATGTCTGAGTATATTAAGGAACAGTTAAAAATATAAAAATGGATAGAAGGCTGCCTGCTACACTAAAAGTGTGGTAAGCAGTTTTTTTGATTTATATTAGGAAAGAACTTGTCATTCTTATCGCAAGAGAATCTTAAGAATTTCATAACCTTTTATAACTTGCTTTTTTCCAAAAAATTCATTATGTTTAGTATATGTGCTGAATAAGATGATTTCATATAAAATGACAAAGTAGGAGGACAAGTGAATGAAACAAAGTTTCAAAAAGAAAGGTCTGGCATTAACATTAGCTGTAACAATGGGTGTTGGACTTACTGCCTGTGGTGGTTCAGAAACAGGAGCAAAGGCAGATAAAAATAAACGTTATTTTAGAGCAGAATATCAGGAGAATCTGCCGGACACATTTACCGGTAATGTAAATACGGTAATATTTAATGGAGACAGTGTATACTATACTTCGTATAATGACGAGTATACGAAGAGAGGTCTTTATTCTTATAATCTTTTAACAGCAGAGACAAAAACATTTTGGGAGCAGGAAGAGAATCCAGACCTTGCAGAAGGTGAAATTAACACAGCAGAAACAAGAGACCCGTCTTATTTTGCAGTGGATAAGGATAATAATTTATATGTTTATTTCAATTGCAGTAAAATAGATGAGGAGAGCTTAAATGCAGATTATAGCCAGTCAACCTTAGAAGATGTAGTGAACTACATGGTTGAAAACTGGGGCTATGATGCAGCAATGGCAGAGGAAGAGTGGAATGCATATTATGCAGAATCTTATCTGGATGAAGAAGGTAATGTAGATTATGCAAAATTCATGGAAGAAATGTCTGTTGAATATATTAATACCACTCTCATCGAAAAAATAGATGCAGATGGTAATGTAATTAATACATATAATTTCCCGGAAATTGAAAATGGCAGTGTAAACTGTTATGGAATTGCAACAGATGCAGATGGTTATGTATATACCTGCATGAATATGTGGAGCGATGATGGAGCAGTAGATAAGTATTATGTGGAAGTAGTGGATACAGAAGGAAATGTAAAAGGTGAAATCGAGTTTGACGATTATGTATCCAAGTTAATCCCATTGGCAGATGGTTCGGTAGCAACCTTAGGTTACGGTGATACAGGAATGGAAATGTCTGTAATCGATAAAGAAAAAATGGAACTGGGTGAGCCGATTGCCGTTACAGCAGAAAATATGGTTCCATTAGATGAGAAATATATGCTGATGGCAGAGGGAAGCACTCTGTACAAATACAATATGGAAGACCAGAGTAAAGAAGAATATTTAAGCTGGATGGATTGTAATATTTCCAGCTCTAGTGTTACAAGCTTTGGTGTTTTATCAGATGGAAATCTGGCAGTATTTTTAAATAGCTGGAGCAATTCAACAGGACAAAGCACATCAGATGTTGCAATTTTAAAAGAAATTGATGCAAGCGAAGCAGCAAAGGTTACAAATATTGATATTGCCTGCATGTGGCTTGACTCAACTATAGAAGAAAAAGCTATCGAATTTAACAAAAAACACAGTGATTATCATATCAGCATCAAAGAATATGGTAACTTAGATGATGAAGAGGCAACGTGGGAAGATATGGTAAATTCCTTTACAACAGCAGTTGCGGCAGATTCAGATGTAGATGTGGTAGTATTTAGTGAATATTCACAGGTTGCAAATTTTGCGGCAAAGGGATTAATGATTGACTTATATGAATTAATTGATTCTGACCAGGCGTTAAAGAGAGAAGATTTCTTACAGAATGTTCTTGCAGCATGTGAACAGGATGGAAAATTAGTTACTCTTCCAACAAACTTTAGTTTACAGACTGTAGTAGGTAAAACTGCAGATGTTGGAGAAGAATCCGGATGGACTTTAGACGAAATGAAGGCGTTATTAGAATCGAAACCGGAAGGTACAGAGTTATTCTATGGAATGACAAGAGAACAGGCATTAAACCTGTGCTTAAGCCTTGGCTATAATGATTATATTAACTGGAATGATGCAACCTGTAACTTTAACAGTGAGGAATTTATTGATGTTTTAGAGTTTGCCAATATGTTCCCGGAAGAGTTTGAATATCAGGAAGATGTGGATGATGCTACACTTATGAATGAAGGTAAAGTATTACTTTCACAGTATTATTTAGGTGACTTTGAGCAGATTCAGATGTACACAACAGTATTTGGCGGCGACTTGACTTACATTGGTTATCCGACTTCAGAAGGAAATGGTGCAATGCTTTCCTTAAGCAACATGTATGGAATTACCAAGAATTGTGAAAACAAAGACGTTGCATGGGAATTCTTACGTGAGTTCTTCCTTCCATTAGAGTCAGAAGAAGATGATGTTTACGGCTATTACGGTTTCTCTATCCGTCAGGATGACTTTGATAATTATTGTGCAGCAGCACTGGCAGCAGATGAAGAAGCCGGCGGAACCTGGGGCTGGGGAGGCTTTGAAGTAGAAATTCAGCCAGCTACAAAGGAACAGGTAGAAGAAGTAAAAGAATTAGTAAACAATACAACTGCGGTATATGGTGCAGTTTCTCAGGATATGATGAATCTGATTACAGAGGAAGCTGCCTTCTATTTCTCTGGTGAACAGTCAGCAGAAGATGTAGCAGCTAAGATTCAGAGCCGAATGGAGATTTATTTAAGTGAAACAAAATAGAGGTTTTAGCATGGCAAAAAAACCATTTAAGAGGAAAACAAAAAAGTCGGTGTCAGGATTATTCCTGACACCGAGTGTTTTGGGAGTGCTGACATTTTTTGTACTCCCATTTCTTGTGGTTATTTACTTTTCATTTATAAATAACCCGATTGAAAAGGAATTTGTAGGATTTCAAAATTATATTAATGTAATCCAAAATGGAGCTTTCCGTACTGCGGTAGGAAATACACTTCTTTTTTCGGTAATAGCAGTACCTCTGGCAGTTATTTTGTCTATGGGGCTTGCTTTTTTACTGGATGCAGGCATTCCCTTTAAAAGCCAGCTCAGAAGCTGTTTTTTGACACCGTTAATGGTTCCGATTGCATCTATTGTATTAATATGGCAGGTACTTTTTGATTATAAAGGTGTTGTGAATACGGTAGTGGAGAGATTTGGCGGACCACAGATTGACTGGTTGAAATCCTCAGCAGGAATATTTGTAATCATCCTGCTTTTCCTGTGGAAAAATTTAGGATATAACATGATTCTTTTTTTATCTGCTTTGGGAAATATTCCAAAGGATGTGATTGAAGTAGCACAGTTAGATGGTGCAGGCAGATTTAAAATATTCCTGCACGTCAAGCTTCGTTATTTATCACCAATGATTATGTTTGCGACAATTTTATCATTGATTAATTCTTTTAAGGTATTCCGTGAGGTATATATGCTGACGGGAGAATATCCGGTAGGAACGCTGTATATGCTCCAGCATTATATGAATAATACCTTTTCCTCAGCAGATTATCAGAAGCTTTCCACAGCAGCAATATATATGTCCTTTGTTATGATTATTATTATGGGAATTATGTTCCTCATCGAGCATCATTATGGAAAGGACTTAGAGGAAACATGAAAATGAAAGAAAATATTCAAAGAAGGAAAATCTGCGCTAGGGCTTGTCTTACATTACTGGCAATTGTGACAGCGGCTATCTTTCTGGTACCAATTGTGCTGACCATAACGAATTCCTTTATGGCAGGGACAGAAATAACATCGAACTATGGTGTTATTTTTCAGAAGACAGATACCGGTGGAAAAAGCTATATTGCAGAAACTGTTAATTTAAAATTTATTCCGGATATGGTGAGTTTTTCCCAGTATGCAACGGTCTTATTTAAGAGCCCGGATTATCTGTTGAAATTCTGGAATTCCATTATTTTAGTTGTTCCGGTGGTAGTATTTCAGTTAGTTGTTGCCGTATTTGCGGCCTATGGATTTATGAGAACGAAGGGAAAACTGGCGGCAATTGTCTTTTTTTCCTATGTAATATTAATGATGATGCCATATCAGGTTACTTTGGTTCCAAACTATCTGGTGCTTGACTGGATGAATTTGTTAGACACCAACTGGTCTATCTGGCTTCCGGGTATTTTTTCACCCTTTAGTGTGTATTTGTTGACGAAATACATGAAACGAATACCAATACCTCTAATTGAAGCTGCGAAAATTGACGGAGCAAATGAATGGCAGATTTTTTCAAAGATATGTGTTCCAATTTGTAAAGGAATGATTACCTCCTGTGCAATTTTAGTATTTATAGATTATTGGAATATGGTAGAACAGCCATTACTGTTCTTTAGCAGTTCAGACAAATATCCATTATCTATTTTCCTTGCAAAAATTAATGCAGAGGAAGTGGGGCTTGCGTTTGCAGTAGCAACGATTTATATGGTACCAAGCCTTTTGATTTTCTTATATGGAGAAGAATATCTGGTAGAAGGAATCGCATATCAGGGCGGTGTAAAAGGTTAGCCGGAGAAGGGAAGAAATAAAGATGAGTAGTAAAAAAGATAAAATTAAAAATATAGCAATTATTTTTCTGATTATTATGCTGATTTTAACATTTTTCTCAAATACAATTATGAATTATTCATTAGTTGAAGTCAGCACCCAGATGATTGTGGATGATACCATTACCACAAAGGTACGTGGAAGCGGTACCGTTGAGGCAAGTGAAAATTATGCCGTAACAATCAAAGAAAGCCGTAAAATTGAGAAAATTAATGTAAAAACAGATGCAGAAGTAAAAACCGGTGACGTACTCTTTACCTTAGAGGATGCAGAAAGCGAAGAGCTTGTTACTAAGAGAAAAGAGTTAAAGGATGCGGAAAGAACTTATGAGACAGCAGTCTTAACAGCAGCCCTTACAGTGGCAGAACGTAATGCAATTGAATCCGGACAGGGCAGCAGTCTTTCAGAAAAGCAGAATCAGCTGGCACAGGCTCGTGCTAATGTGGATGCAGCCCAGGCAGCGGTAGAGACTTTAACAAAGCAGGAAGCAGCAAATACAACAGTGGATACCTCTAGTGAAGAGGCAGCAGTAATTAAAGCAGAGCAGGATAAGATTGCGGCAGAAGCAGAGGTGACAAAGAAATCTGACGCAGTCACAGATGCAGACACAGCAGTTGCTGCCGCAGAGGAAAAGGTTAAGACAAAAAAATCTGACATGAATACAAAAAAAGCAGCCTATGAGAAATTAAAAGAAGAGGATGCGGATTCTAAAAAGATAAAAGAAGCCAAAGAAGCTTATGAAAGTGCCAAAGCAGCCTATGAAAAAGCACAAAAGGCATTAGAGAATGCGAAAAAGGATTATAACAATGCCTGCAGCGATAAAGTAAAGGCAGACCAGGCAATGGTGGTATATGACCAGGCAGTCAGCAATGCCCAGACAGCATTGACCAATAAAATGGAAGCAGCTGGAACAGCATTAAGTGCAGAGCTTGAGCAGGCTCAGAAAAATTTAGAGACAGCAACAGCAGATTTGGAAGAATTTACCACAAAGCTTACAACAGAAATTGATATAGCTTCCCAGTATGAGACATTAATAGAATTAAGGGAAGAAGTATCAGAAATGGAAAGTGATGCTGTGGATGCAGAAGTTACTTCTCCGATTAATGGTACGGTAACAGAAATTTTATATACAGCAGGACAGACCGTAAACGCAGAAGAGACAGTATTAATGATTCAGCCTGAAAACAAAGCATATATTTTGAAATTCGAAGTTACTGCAAATCAGGCGAAAAAAATTAAACCAAATGATCCGGCAACAATCTTAAATAACTGGTATGGAGATAATATAACAGCAAGTGTATTATCTGTTCGAAAAGACCCGGAGGACAGGGAAGTAACAGTGGTAACCTGTGAATTATCCGGCGATGTGACAGCAGGCGATAATTATACACTTTCCATTGGTGAGCAGAGTTCAAACTATGACCTTGTGGTACCGACCAGCTGTATCAGAGAGGATTCTAACGGCAACTTTATTCTGATTATTGAGTCTAAGAGTACACCTTTAGGTAACCGTTATTATGCTAGACGTGTAGATGTGGAGATTATTACTTCTGACGATACAAAGTCAGCTATTTCCGGTGCATTAGAAGGATATGAATATGTAATAACAACAACTACTAAGCCGGTTGAGGAGAATCAGCAGGTACGTCTGGCAGAATAAAGAAAGGGTTGATTGACAATATGAAGCGGTACAGAAAAATATTGGCAGTAATTCTGCTTTTGACCGGCACACTTCTTTTGACAGGACTAGAACGAATTCTGACAAACCAACTTTCGACGCAGCAATTAGTAACGAGATGGTCAGAGGAAAGAGATTTTTCCCAGATTTCCTGCTTCTTTACGGAGGATGCAGATTTTACAGCAGAACAAATCATAGAAGTGCAGGTGGGCTTAGAAGAGGCATTGGAAGAAGCGTCTATCAATGCAGAGGCTGGTGTTGGGCGTAACTGGGTGGATGCCTATAGCACTCAGGGAGAATTGCTGGTAGCATCAAAGCGTTCTAGTGGGACTTTCCGGGCCTTTGGTGTGTCAGAGGATTTCTTTCTTTTTCATCCATTAAAATTACTTTCCGGCAGCTATCTGACGCCGGATGATTTAAATGAAGATAGTGTCATTTTAGATGAAAATGTAGCATGGCAGTTATTTGGTTCCTATAATGTTTCTGGTCTTACGGTAGAAATCGGTGGCAGGGCCTATGTGATAAAGGGTGTTGTGCGAAGTGATTCCGGATTTTTCAGTGATGCAACCAAGGAAGAAGAAGCAACCGTATATGTTTCTTATCCGGTAATGCAACAGCAGTTAGGCAGTGAGGAAGCAGAAATCGAAATTGATTGTTATGAGCTTTTAATAGCGAATCCGGTAAAGGATTTTGGTGTGACAACACTGACGGAAGTGCTGGGAATGGAAGAGGATGTTTGTGAAATGGTGGAGAATTCCACAAGATTTGAATTAATGAATAAAATTCAAATGCTGAAATCCTTTGGAACCCGCTCTATGGGAAGGACAGGAATTATTTATCCCTACTGGGAGAATCGTGCAAAGGGCTATGAGGATGTTGTTCTTCTGTTGTTTGTATTGAAAATTCTTTGTCTTATTTATCCGGTATTTTTGTTAGTGCAGAAAATACACTGGTGCTGGAAAAATAAAGATAAAGCATGGCATTTTTTAAAAGAACATTTTCTTGCTTTTATCAAAGGACTGCCATCAGCAGGGAAAAATATAAAAACATGCATAGAGCGCATAAAAAAAGCACATAACAGCAATAAGAAGGATGCAGATGCATTAGAATAAAGTACTTTGTTGGAGACGGCATATGAAAAAAATAATTATGTTTGTTGGCGGAGTGGAAACACTGGACTATTTTTCCAAGGAAATGGGAAAAGAGTTTGAACGAAGAGGATATAGTATTTTTTACTATGATTTAAAAAATGACATGCAGAGTGCCAAAAAGGTACGAAAATTTATAAAACCAGGAGAAACAGTTCTGATAACTTTTAATTTTGAAGGGCTGGAAAAAGAGCAGGGCGTATATCATCCTGCTCTTGGTTATATCTGGGAAAATTATGGAATTCCCTGCTATAATATTGCGGCAGACCATCCATACTATTACCATGACCGATTAAGGGAGTTGCCTTGCCATTATCACCATATCAGTATTGATAAGGAGCAGGAAAAGTATTTCAGAGCATTTTATCCGGAATTTCATCATCAGGGCTTTCTGCCACTGGCAGGAACAGCGTTGGAAAGTGAATCGTTAAAAGAGAAGACGCTGCAAGAGTCTGGGGAGAGAGCAATTAATGTAATCATGACAGGAAATTATACACCGCCTTCCTTCTGTGAACCATATATCCACTGGATTAATGATGAATATGCAGCCTTTTATCAGGGAATTATTGATGATTTAATTGATAATCCAAATCAGACAGTAGAGGAAGCGGCACTGCGGCATTGTGAGCGGGAAATGGGAAAGGTTCCTTATGAGGAACTTCGAATTGCCATGCACCGGATGATTTTTATTGATTTATATGTGCGCAATTACTGGAGAGGTGCCGTGGTAAAAACCTTAGTGGATGCCGGAATTGTGGTAGATGTTATTGGGAAAGGCTGGGATGAGTTAGACTGCGAACATCGGGAAAACTTAAGAATCCATCCCCAGACAGATTCCTTAGAATGTTTAAAACAGCTGCAGCGTTCCAAGGTTTCCATTAATGTAATGCCCTGGTTTAAGGATGGTGCTCATGACAGGGTGTTCAATTCTATTTTAAATGGTGCTGTCTGCCTGTCAGATAAAAGTAAATATCTTTGCGAGGAATTAAAGGAGCAGGAAGGGGTCTGCTATTATGATTTAAAACATTTAGAGGAATTACCGGATAAAGTAAGAATGCTGTTAGCAGACGAAAAGCTTCGCAGGGCAATTGTTGAAAAGGGAACACCGGTGGTTTTAGAAAAACATACCTGGGCGGTTCGTGCAGGAAAACTTGCAGAATGGATAGAAGAATAAGCAGAATGCAGGAGAAAATGCAAATATTATGGAAATATAAAACATAGGTGGGACTTGCATTTTGGCTGTAATAAAGTTATAATACTAAGAAATTGGCAGTGATGAAAGCTACGATTTTGACTCTGTGTCAGAGAGCCGGTGGCAGGTGTGAACCGGTACAGAAGAGGAATCTTTCCACTTTCGGAGCCGGTGATGAAAGTCACAGGGTCGTATCCTTTATCATACGTTTGAGAGGCCGGAGCAATTGTCCGGCAATATGGGTGGCAACGCGGAAGATATAGCCTTTCGTCCCATGTGTAATGCCTTTTTAGGTGAATACACGGGGGCGGAGGGCTTTTTTGTTTACGCGGGTAGTGAGGAGAGGCGAGTGCTTGCACGAAAGCTGTTTCCATAAGGTAAAAACACTTCGCAAGGATGTGCCATAGCCCACAAGTGGAAGCTGTCATTCCCAGGGATGTTTAGAAAAAGAAAACAGGAGGAAAAGAAATGATTGATTTAAAATTTTTACGTGAGAATCCTGAGGTAGTAAAAGAGAATATCAAGAAAAAATTTCAGGACCACAAATTACCAATGGTAGACGAGGTAATTGAATTAGATGAAGAGGCAAGAAAGACACAGCAGGAAGCAGATGACCTTCGTGCAAAGAGAAACCAGCTTTCCAAAGAAATTGGAAAATTAATGGGACAGGGCAAAAAAGACGAAGCAGAAGAAGTGAAAAAGCAGGTGGCAGAAGGTGCAGCCCGTCTTGCTGAATTAGAAGAGAAAGAAAAGGAATTACAGGAAAAAGTAACTAAAATCATGATGGTAATTCCAAACATCATTGACCCATCTGTTCCAATTGGTAAGGATGATTCCTGCAATGTAGAAATTGAAAAATTTGGTGAGCCGGTAGTGCCGGAATTTGAAGTTCCATATCATACAGACATTATGGAGCGTTTTGACGGAATCGATTTAGATGCTGCAGGAAAAGTTGCAGGAAATGGTTTCTATTACTTAATGGGAGATATTGCAAGAGTTCATTCCGCAGTCATTTCTTATGCAAGAGACTTTATGATTGACAGAGGATTTAATTACTGCATTCCACCATTTATGATTCGAAGCAATGTTGTAACAGGTGTTATGAGCTTTGATGAGATGGAAGCAATGATGTATAAGATTGAAGGGGAAGACCTTTACTTAATCGGTACCTCTGAGCATTCCATGATTGGTAAATTTATTGATACCATCAACGATGAGGAAAAACTGCCACAGAAATTAACCTCTTATTCTCCATGCTTCCGTAAAGAAAAAGGAGCACATGGTATTGAAGAACGTGGTGTATATCGTATTCACCAGTTTGAGAAACAGGAAATGGTTGTGGTATGTAAACCGGAAGAATCCATGACTTATTACCATGAAATGTGGAAAAACACCGTAGATTTATTCAGAAGCCTTGATATCCCGGTTCGTACCTTAGAGTGCTGCTCCGGTGACCTTGCAGACTTAAAGGTAAAATCCTGTGACGTAGAAGCATGGTCTCCAAGACAGAAGAAATATTTTGAGGTAGGAAGCTGTTCGAACTTAGGTGATGCACAGGCAAGACGTCTTAAAATCCGCGTAAAAGGAAAAGATGGAAATAAATACTTTGCCCACACCTTAAATAACACAGTAGTTGCTCCACCTCGTATGCTGATTGCATTCTTAGAGAACAACTTAAATGAAGATGGAAGCGTAAATATTCCAAAAGCATTACAGCCATATATGGGTGGAAAAGAAAAATTAATTCCAACAAAATAAAAATAACCTTAGGGAGCTGTCACGACTGTCGTGATATGCTCCCTTTCCTTATTTAAAATTATAGTAATCTAAAAAGGAGCATACCACAGTGCTTGTGGCAGCTCCCTAAGGTTAGATTCTTTTTTTGAGGAAGGTAATGAATTTTTTGAAATTCATAGGTGTTCCTTGGATTTCCTGTACTTTTAGACGGTTCTGTTCATTGAAGCCTACCAGAATATTGTGATTTGCTTCTGCCAGGTAGTCGATAATACCGTCAATATCAGATTTTATGTTTTTTGGACACTGGATATATAAGTGCTTGTTAGCACTGATGTGCAGTGTATAGGAGATGCTGAAATGATACCAGATAAATTTATGCAGTGTGGAATATTTATAAATCCAGATAATTTCATCAATTGGTATGATAGCATTTCCGTAAATGGATGTTTCGATAAAAAAATGTTCGGTAATGAACATGTCCTCGGTTGCTAACTGTGGTAAGGTAGCAAGCTCTTCCTCTGCCTGGGCTAAGAGCTTTTTGGGATTACCAAATAGCGCAAGGTCCTGACATTCCGGAGAAAGCAGAGGAAAACAGATGTATAAGCTAAAAAGAATAATACATAATCCTGCATAGCCGCCGGTAATGAAAATAACACCATATAAGAAAATATTTAATGGCTGGTTATAATCCGGTTCACTAAGGTAAAAATTGGAAACCTTGCTTTGAATGCCGCTTTCTGTCCAGTTTAAATCTGTAGACAGATTAGAAAGCAGATTGTCAAAGGAGGCTGAGCCTTTAATAATTTTACCGGTAATTAAAGTCGTATCAATAGCAGGCAGTCCCTGTTCGCAGGTAGTCGGTGAAAGAAGTACAATAATGCATTCCTCATTGCGGATAGTATAATAATAATAGCCGGTGGTCTGATTAAAGTGGGTCTGGGTATAACCGGTAAATTTTAAATCTGAAAGCATTGTCTGTACATTTTCCTGATGATTCTGATAAGCATTCGCTAAAGTGGAATCTGAGGAAAGAAGCTCTGGAGAGATTAAATCAGATAACGAAAAAACATACCAGAGAATGATTACCAGAATCAAATATATAATCGGGGCAGCAAGCCGTCTTTTATAATAAGCCTTAATATTTTTTGTGATATAATGTTCGTAATTTTCAAGCATAAATACCTCATAATAAGTTCTAAAATAAATCATCAAGTATTTCGGACATGCATTAAGTATATATGTTGTAAAAAAAATAATCAAGCCAGAGAATGCTTGTTTTATTTATGAAATCAGACATTTTTTTAAAGAGGCTGCAGAGACCATAAATTTTTCATCTGTTGCTGTAAGGTTTCAAAATCCCATTGCTTTTCGCTGTTGCTTTTGCGGTTCGGGTCATTTACAAAAAATCCCTTTTCGTCATAACCACGTAATAAAATATAGTGTCCTTTATCTGTAAAATCACCGGGAGACATACTGCATACAATCAGTCCCTCATGATCCAGAATGGATTTCATGGCATTTTCATCTAAAGGAATTGCTTCTCCATATAAGCCAAGCTTAACAGCACCTTCGGTCCAGAAACTCCAGCTTGTGCCTTCCGGTGAGTGATAACCGCCATTCTGGGCATATTCTGCCATTTTTCTTGGATTCATGGTGGTATCACCGGTAAAATATAAGTATGCCATTGTCATGCAGGTGGGTCCGCAGCCGGAAAGTCCTATCATTGTATCGCCATATAAATCGTAGCCCCAACGCTTGTCCCACTGCATGAGGAGAGGCACATTTCCTGCCGCAAAATCCTTTGATAAATCAATGTTTTTTCCTATATATTTATCCCGTTTGTTATAGTTTTTGACAAAATCATAGGTTTCTGTGTTTTTCTCCAGCAATTCTACAAGTTCCTCCGGGTAATCCGTCTGAGATTTTAGATATTCAATTTTTGCATCGGGACTAAGAAAAGGTATTTCGGTGAACCAGTTTGTGGTATAACATAGCCCAACTAAGAGAAGGATGCACAGGCATATAATACATACCTGTTTTTGCTGTTTGCGTTTTTGTTTTCTTTTTGCTGCCAATTTTCGCTGCTGATAGTTGGAAGAATCTTTAGAGAGTCTCCGGTTAGTCCGAATGGTATTGTTCCTTTCTACAGATATGAACTGTAGCTCATTCCTTTGTGATAACATAATAAATATAACCGCCTTTCAAAATTCTGTTTTTATTATATAGGAAGAGAGTGTTTTATGTTTTTATACTTCCGGTCGATTTGATTAAGGTTTTATGAATACTTTTTTAAGATGTATTTTTGATATTCTGACTGGAAAAATAACCGGGGAAAACTTGCTTTTCCAAAGGAAAGTTGGTAGTATAACATAGGTAATAAATTCAATGTATGGAAAATAGGAGACGAAAGTTGGAAGCATACAGTAGTTTTGCGCAGGTCTATGACCTTTTCATGGATAATGTGCCTTATGAGGAATGGAGCAGTTATCTGATTGAGCTGTTAAAAGAATATGGGACAGAAGATGGGCTGGTGTTAGAATTAGGCTGCGGAACCGGAAAGATGACAAGATTATTGTCAGAGGCTGGTTATGACATGATTGGCGTTGATAATTCTGAGGATATGCTGGAAATTGCCAGAGAGAAGCAGTTGGAAGAAGCGGATGGAGCGATTTTGTATCTGCTGCAGGATATGCGGGAATTTGAATTATATGGGACGGTCCGGGCCGTGGTAAGTATCTGTGATTCCATGAATTACATTTTAGAAGAGGATGATTTGCTGCAGGTATTTAAGCTTGTGAATAATTATCTTGACCCCAAGGGAATTTTTATTTTTGATTTGAACACGCTATATAAATATCAGGAGCTTTTAGGCGAGATAACAATCAGTGAGAACCGGGAAGAGGGCAGCTTTATCTGGGATAATTATTATGACGAAGAGGAACAGATAAATGAGTATGACCTGACACTTTTTATTCAGGAAGAGAAGGATTTGTATCGTAAATATCAGGAAACCCACTATCAGCGTGCCTATGAATTAGATACCGTTATAAAGCTGTTAGAGCAGGCAGGAATGGAGTTTGTGACAGCTTATGATGCTTTTTCCAAAGAACCGGTTAAACCGGATAGTGAGCGTATTTATGTAATTGCCAGGGAACATGGAAAAGGGCAGAAGGCTTAAGGATAGCGCCAGGGCGTAGAAAATAGAATGGATAAAAGAAAAGGAGAAACAGAATGAATGATTATATTGTAAGAGCAACTGCAGCGGATAGTTCCATTCGTGCATTTGCAATCACTTCAAGAAATATGGTAGAGGAAGCAAGATGTGACCATCAGACAAGTCCGGTTATGACAGCAGCATTAGGACGTCTGCTTTCCGGTGCAGCAATGATGGGCGTAATGATGAAGGGGGATAAAGACCTTTTAACGATTCAGATTCAGTGCGGTGGTCCGGCAAAAGGGCTTACTGTTACAGCAGATGCGAAAGGTCATGTGAAAGGATTTCCAATGGTGGCAGATGTAGAACTTCCTCCAAATGCCCAGGGTAAGCTTGACGTGGGTGGAGCCTTAGGTCTGGGAGTGATGAGTGTTATTAAGGATATGGGATTAAAAGAGCCATATGTGGGACAGATTGCATTACAGACAGGTGAAATAGCAGAGGATTTGACTTATTATTTTGCCACTTCTGAGCAGGTGCCGTCTGCAGTAGGTTTAGGCGTACTTGTGGATAAGGACTGTTCTGTAAAGCAGGCAGGTGGATTTATTCTTCAGTTAATGCCATTTACCCCGGAGGATGTAATTGAAAAATTAGAAAAGCGTATTTCTGAGATTGCATCAGTAACAGAAATGTTAGAAGAGGGTAAAACGCCGGAACAGATTTTGGAAACTATTCTAGGAGATTTCGGCTTAGAAATTACGGATACGATGCCAACTGCATTCCAGTGTGACTGCTCAAAGGAACGTGTATCAAGGGCCATTTCTACTTTAAGTAAAAAGGATTTAGATGACATTATTAATGATGGAGAAGCCATCGAAGTAAAATGCCAGTTCTGCAATACCGCATATAAATTTTCAGTGGATGAATTAAAAGCAATGAGATAAAAAAGTGTTCGCATGATGACGGAAGTTTCCGTCTCAATGCGAACACTTTTTGTTTTCCTGCAAATAGTTTTTAAGCATGCTTTTGTAATAGCAGTTTTTTCATCATAATTTGTGTTAAGAATCCGCCTGCGGAACCTTGCCTTCGTATTTGCGGGCTGGCATGCTGGCAAAGAAATTGCCATAGACAACAGAGTACATGAAAGCAGCAAGAAGAAGACCGGTAAGTACGTCGAATACGGAATGCTGTTTTAAAAACATAGTAGCTAATACAATGCTGACAGTAAGGACGGTAGTGATAATGCGGACAGGTAAATTCTTTTTGAAATTGTCTGCATGAAATACTGCCATACTGATAGCAACAGAGTTATATACGTGAATGCTTGGGAAAAGGTTGGTGGAAGTATCCGTAGCATACAGCCATTTTACCATTTCCGTAAATATATTATCCCGCTCAAAGGTAACAGGACGTAAATAATGTCCATTTGGATAAATTGCGGAAATAATTAAAAAGATTGTCATACCGGTAAAAAGAACGGTACATAATTTAAAATATTCATCTTTATTTTTTATGTAGAAATAAGCGATTCCCCATGCAATATAGGCAAACCAAAGAAAATAAGGGATAATAAAATATTCACAAAATGGAATATAATCATCAATTTCCATATGAATTACATGAAAATGTGTAGTTACTGTTTTTTCTAAATGTCCAAACCAAGGTAAATATATCAGCCAGTACAGCATCAAAATGGCATGTTTGTTATTATCTAAAAAAGCTGTAACAGAGCTTTTTAATTTCCCACTCATCTTTATCCCCTCCTAATTTATCTGTTTACCTTTGCGATTATAGCACAGTGATTTTTAAGAAACAATTATCTTTCATTTTTTTTAAGAAAGATTCTATATTTTTTAAGGAAATATTAATGCAAAAAAATTCATTTTGTGATTAGATGGAATAATGTTTACAGATTTATTACTTTTTTGCGAATTTGTTGACAATGTATGACAGTGTCATATAATAGAATATGTGCATCTATAGGAAATTAGAACTATAAAAATAGCAGGAAACGACAGTTTATACTGTGGCAGTGCTATGACTGTTGCATAAGATAAAACAGATGAGGTCATTTGTATGAAAAAGTTTTTTTTGACTGTAATTTTTGTTGTTACAGGGATTGCAGCTATCTATATGGGAATTAGTATTTATTTTCAAAGTCATTTCTGCTATGGAACAACGATAGATGGAATTGCGGTGGGAGGAAAGACACCGGAGCAGGTGGAAACGCTGATTCAAAGAGAGATAGAGAATTATTCTATCCGATTAAATGGTCGTGAGGGTGCAAAGGAGATTATTTCCGGTAAAAATATTATGATTGCACCAGTGTTTCAAGGAGAAGTGGAAGCGTTATTAGAGAAACAGCAGGGGTTTTACTGGGGGAAATATCTTTTTACAGGACAGACACTGGAATTAAAAAAATCAGTAACCTATGACGAAAATGCCCTGAAAGCAGAGTTGAAGAAGCTTTCTATTTCGGATATGACAAAGCAGCGTCAGCCCGTCAATGCAGGCTGGGCATATGTGGATGGAAGCTATACACTGATTCCGGCAGATTATGGAACGGTGCTGAATGCAAATACGCTAAATAGAATGGTAGGAGAAGCGATTTTGGTATTGGCAGATGAACTGGATTTAGATGAGGCAGGCTGTTATGTACTGCCGGAAATACCAGACGATAGTCCGAAGCTGTTAAGCTTACTGGACAGCATGAATCATAGTCTGAATATGATTTTTACTTATGATTTTATAGAAAAGACAGAGGTGATTGAAAAGGAAACCATTGCAGGCTGGCTGACCGTCAGCGAGGATTTGGAAATGCTGGTAGATGAGGCGGCAGTGGCTGAATATGTAAAGGCTTTGGGCAAAAAATATAATACGGCCTATTATCCGAAAACCTTAGAAACCTCATATGGCAGTACGGTAACCATTAAAAATGGGCATTATGGATGGTGGATTAATTCTAAGGAAGAAACAGCCCAGCTGCTGTCAGATATTAAAGCGGGAGAAAATGTAACAAGAGAGCCGATATATGAGCTTCGGGCAAACAGCCATGGAGAAAATGATTATGGTAACTCTTATGTGGAAATTAATCTGACCGCCCAGCATTTGTTTGTCTATAAGGATGGAGAACTGGTAGTGGAATCAGATTTTGTATCGGGATGTGTGGCAAAGAATCATGCAACTCCCGGTGGTGCATTTGCAGTTACCTATAAAACAAGGGATGCGGTGCTGCGGGGAGTGGATTATGCCACACCGGTAAGCTATTGGATGCCTTTTAACGGTGATATTGGAATGCATGATTTGAAAACAAGAAAAGCCTTTGGGGGAGATATATATTTGACAAACGGCTCCCATGGATGCATTAATCTTCCGGTGGCAGAAGCGGAGATAATTTATGAAACCATTGATAAGGGATGGCCTGTGCTGGTATATTATCTGCCGGGGTCCCAGAATGATTCTGTACAGAGGAAATCAGCGGAAAAGGTAATTGCGGCAATCGATGCAATCGGAGAAGTAACGCTGGAAAGTGAAGCTGCCATTATAAGTGCAAGGGCAATGTATGAGGCAATCGATGCGAATGCCAAAGTTTATGTGACAAATTATGAGATATTAATAAATGCGGAGGCAATGCTTGTTCAGTTAAAGGAACAGGCAGTGCCTCCGACAACAGAGATTCCTGATGTTTAGCAGGACTCAAGAATAGAAGTTCCCCAAGGTGCTAATGTAAGTGTTGTGCCGGCGGGAACTTTTTCATTTGTGAGTAAGTTGATACCGTCAAAGAAAGGATGAGTAACAGTCTCTTCCTTTCCGGAGTAATTAAAGTAAAAAATCACTTCTTTTCCAAAATCGTTGATTCCCCGCTTGATAATGAGTGGGAAAACAGCCGGGGTTTCTTTTTGCATATTTCCAATGGTTGGAAGTGTGCTTAAATAATTCTTTAAAACCTTATCTAATAATGCATCCTCAAACATGGTAGAGAAATACAAAGTGGAACCTTTTCCGTAATTATTTTTTGCAACAGCAGAATAAGTTCCCCAGGCAGGATGGGTATAATGAATCAGGGATTCTGCGGTGTCACAGATGGTCATATCCATCCAGTGTGCTGCATTTCCTTCACAAACAGAGGAATCGCAATTCATTGTGTTACAGGTGCAATCCCCGGAAGGTGAAGTGCTTTCTTCTGGCAGCTGGATTTTAACATTATCAGGATAGGTAAACTGATTATAATGTAATCCCAGACATTCATGGAGAATGTGAGGCTGTGTGTCAGAATAAATTTTTAGCTGTTCATCGGAAAAACCGCTGCGGAAGGTCGTAATTAAGTGACCGCCGGCTTTTACATATTCAGATAAAGCCGTCAGCAGTTCTTCAGAAGCGCTGTAAAGTGCCGGAACAATCAGACACTCATATTTAGAAAAGTCCCGTTTGTCTGAAGAAATCATGTCATATTCCAGATTCATGCGGTAAAGCGAGTCACCGAGCCAGCGGGCAACGGTATTGTAGCTTTGATCCCCTGCAGTTGGAAATGGGAATAATCTTAGACCAGTCTGGGAACTGTTATCCAGCATGAGGGCAATTTTATTTTTCTTTTGCAGGTTTTTAATACGGGAACCGATTTTTTTCCATTCATTTCCGATAACCTTTGCTTCTAAATAAGTCTCATTTTCGGAGAAATCATGGGAAAGTACACCTTTCCAGTAGCTTTCGATGGCATTGTGGATGGAGTGCCAGTGCCAGTACATAATACTGTTAGAACCATTTGCAATATGGCTGTAGGCCTGTAAACGAAGCTGACCCGGATATGGGAGCCATTCAATATTTCCCTGCGCCTGGGTTTCTAAAACAAGGTAGTTATCGTCTTTTAAGCTTCTTGCAATATTTCCACAAAATGTAATTTCTGCTCCGGTCAGCTTATTCTGGGATGGATGGTAGATATCACATCCTGCAACAGAGAGAGGTTTTATGGCATCGTACTGGTCTACCTCCGGCTGATAACCAACGGAATGACTTGTCCAGGCAAAATCAAAATTCTGTGTAATAAACTGGTCAGGACGGGCATATTCCTTTACAATATCTGCCTGCCAGTTTAAAAAGCGGGTGACAAGAAGGCGCTGATATTTTTTAAATTCGCCGGCAAGACTCTGATTAATCGTTCCCCGGACATCCGGAAAATCAGACCAGTCGTTTATGCGGTTACTCCAGTAATCAAGACCAAATTCATGGTTAAATTCATCAATATCCGGATATTTTTCTTTTAAATATTCTACGAACATCTCCTGTACTCTAGGACCGGCAGTATCGTAGCTTTTTGTTTCATTATCCAGCTGATAACCGATAACATGTGGAACATCTTTTACATGTTCCATTAATTTGCGGATAATACGTTCCGAATATTTCAGATATTCCGGATGAGTAATGTCCATATTCTGTCGGTGTCCATAGATTCCCGGACCATTGTGGGTAATAGCGATAATATCCGGGTATTTTTTGACAAGCCAGGTAGGGATTGCATAGGTAGGTGTACCGATAATAACCGAAATATTGTGACGTCCGGCAGCTTCTAACATTTTGTCAATATGTGTAAAATCAAAGATTCCATCCTGAGGCTCTAATGTGCTCCAGGTAGATTCTGCAATACGAATGGTGTTCATTCCGGCAGCTTCCATCATTTCCATATCTTTTTCCACACGGTCATATGGAAGATATTCCGAATAATAGGCAGCGCCAAAAAGTAAATGGTTTGTTTTCATATTTAAAATACCTTATCCTTTCTTATTCCTGCCAAAACAGATATCATTGTAAGGCTGGCAGGTGTGACAAACGTTTATTCTAAAATAAGAGCAACCGCTTGCGCAGTATTTATTATAACATCCCTTATTTTTACTGTAAACAGTGAAAATAAAAGCTTCTTTTTTCCTTTGAAAAAGTAAAATAAACATTGATTTTTTTATGGTTTCGTATAATAATAGAATAGGTTGCGCAACAAGTTGCGAAACAAAAGCAGTGATAAAGCTATCAGGGGGGATGAGGGATAGTTATGAGTCGTACAGAAAATAAAAATATTACAATAGCAGACGTGGCAGAGGCACTTGGGGTTTCGCGAACCACTGTTTCAAGGGCAATTTCAGGAAAAGGGCGAATAGGAAAAGAAACAAGGGAGCGTGTTCTTGCATACATTGAGGAACATAATTATAAACCAAATGTTATTGCGAAAAGTCTTGCACAGTCGAAAACTTATAATCTTTGTGTGGTTATGCCGGGGGATTATGATATTGTAGACCTTGCTTTTTTTCAGGAGTGTCTTTTTGGTATTCAGGAAATAGCAGGTATTATGGAATATGATATTCTGCTTTCTATATGCAGAAATTCAGATATATCGCCATTAGAACGAATTATTGCGAATCGTAAGGTGGATGGCGTAATTTTGATGAGAACTTTTATTCAGGACAATCAGATTGAGTTTTTACAAAATGAAAAAATTCCCTATGTGACAATAGGAAGTACCCGATATAAGGGCGTTACCCAGATTGACCATAATCATAAAAGTGCCTGTAAAGAACTGACATCCATTATTCTGATGAAACAGATGAAAAAGGTTGCTTTAATTGGAGGAAACGAAGAACATATGGTTACCCAGAGCCGTTTCCGGGGATTTAAGGAAGCCTATGAGAAAATGGGACAGGAGATAGATAACAGTCTTTTGTTTTTAAATATCGATAATAATGTTATGATTGATAAAAAAGTGGAAGAGATTTTAGAGCAGAATGCAGATTGTATTTTATGTATGGATGATGCCATCTGCAGCCGTGTATTGAAGAAACTGCGGGAAAGACATATTAATGTGCCGGAGGACATAAGGGTAGCATCCTTCTACAACAGCTCAGTGCTGGAGAATAATGTGCCATCCATTACATCTTTATCCTTTGATTCAAAAGAACTGGGGATGGTGGCATGCCGTACCATTCTTGATTTAATCGAGGGGCAGCAGGTAAAGGAGCGTACGCTTCTTCCATATGAGGTAGTGTTAAAGGAATCTACCAAATAAAGTGATAAGCTAAAATGATAAGTGAATAAAACAGCAGAAACGTCTTTAGAAAGGAAATATCTTTTTAAAGACGTTTTTGTTTTGTATTAGGAAAGAACTTGTTGCACTAATGCACTTAATTTTAACAGAAATGACCATAAATGCGCGAAATTACTAGGTTTATCGGTTGCACAAGGGTTGAAAATGAAGTTTTTTGTAATAAAAAAATGAGGATTCGATTGTGCATTTCTGCTAAAAAAAACGAAAATTTATTATAAATTATACACATTGACATTAACCCTGTCACGTAATATACTGTAACCACAAGGACAACCGATTGCGCAATGTGCGCAAAACATATCTGCACACAGATATTATAAATGTGCAGGGGTTATCTGGAATAGAATTGTCTTCAAAAAAGAGAGGGAGGATTTTTCAAAATGAAGAAAAAATTATTAAGCGCATTATTATGTGCGAGCATGGTGGCAACAATGGTTGCAGGTTGTGGCGGAAGCAGTGATGCAGGAAATGACGCTCCGGCAGATACAAGCACACCAGCTACAGAGCAGGCTGCTGAGAGCGAAGCACCAGCCGATACACAGGCTGAGGCACCAGCAGATGACGCAGCAGCAACAAATGCAGATGCAGTTGCAAACTTAATCGCAGCTACAACAGGAACAGTTACCCTTAGAGTAACAGCTTCTGAAGAAGATCAGACATTAACAGCAGAATTAATCGAGAACTTCAAAGCTCAGTATCCGGATGTATCATTTGATATCCAGTTAGGATCTGAATCTGAATCTACAGCAAAGGATACAATCTTAGCTGACGTAGAAGCTTCTCCAGATGTATTCGCATTTGCGGATGACCAGATTAACGAATTAGTAGCAGCAGGGGCTCTTCAGGCAGTAGCAGCTACCTATACATATGATGTAGCAGCAGAAAACGTTGCAGGTTCTGTAGAGGCAGCAACTGTTGATGGAACATTATATGCATACCCAATGACAGCTGATAACGGATACTTCATGTTCTATGATGCATCTGTATTCACAGAAGAAGATGTTCAGTCTTTAGACAAAATGATCGAAGTTGCAGATGCAGCTGGCAAGAAGATTGCAATGGACGTATCTAACGGATGGTATCTCTACTCCTTCTTCCAGGGTGCTGGTTATGATTTAACATTAAATGATGACAGACAGACAAATACATGTACATGGAATGGTGCAGGTGCAACAGATGTTGCTCAGGCTATCATGGATTTATTTGCAACAGGCGTATTCGTTGACTTAGGTGATGAAGAACAGGCTACAGCAATCGCTGAAGGTACTGTTTGTGCAGCAGTTAACGGAACATGGAGAGCTGAGACAGCTTCTTCAGCATGGGGCGAGAACTATGCAGCAGCAAAACTTCCTACCTTTAATGTAGCTGGTACAGATCATCAGATGTCTTCTTACTCAGGATACAAATTAGTAGGTGTAAGCCCATACTCTAAAAATGTAGGTTGGTCTATGTTACTTGCTGAGTACTTAACAAACGCTGAATCTCAGGCAGCCAGATTTGAAGCTAGAGGCCTTGGACCAGCTAATATTAGCGCAGCATCCAGCACAGCAGTTCAGGAAAACCCAGCAATTGCAGCGTTAGCAGCTCAGGCAGCTTATGCAACACCACAGCGTGTAGGTGGTAACTTCTGGACACCAGCTGAAACATTAGGCCAGATTTTAGCATCTGGTAACCCTGATGGAACTGACCTTCAGACATTATTAGATACAACAGTTGAAGGTATCAATGCTCCAGTAGAATAATTCTTGGATATAGATATCTAAGTGATTTATATACCCCACGTGCCTATGGGTATGTGGGGTATTTTTAATAGTATAGGAAAGTGCTCGTACGTGGTGTACGCCAGATGAAAACGCAAAGCGTTTTTGGAAGCGTCGCGCGGCGATGCTTTTTTAGCTAAAATAGAGGAAACAGTGTGTTTTTGAAGAGATTTAGAAAACAACATATTTTATTTAAACAATAACTCTGAGAGGAGTTCCATATGAAAAAATTGATGCATTCCATGGGGAATTATTTTAAAGATTTTGGTGTTGCCGTAGCAAAAGGCGACATTTGGGTAAAATCATCACTCCTTGTGATGGGAGCTGGTTATTTTGCAAGAAAACAGATTATAAACGGTCTCATAATGATTGCATTAGAGATTGTGTTTGGAATTATGTGTGTATTTTACGCACTGCCAAATCTCTCCAAGTTTGGAACACTTGGAACTGTTCAATTTGAGCAGGTATTTGATCCATTAACCTTGACTAGTACTGTCAACGATTATGATAACTCATTCCTGATTTTATTAAATTCAATCATCTCCTTATTCTTAATCGTTGTGTTTATTCTGGTATATATCGCAAATGTAAAGGCTGTTTACCGCCTGCAGGAAAATAAAAAAGCAGGTGAGCATATTAATACATTTTGCGAAGATGTAAAGGCATTATTTAATGAAAAGTTCCATATTACATTAATGACATTGCCATGTATCGGTATTGTTCTGATGAACATATTACCAATTCTTGTGCTGATTGCAGTTGCATTTACCAATTATGATCAGCAGCATATGCCACCAAGTGCATTATTTACCTGGGTTGGTTTTAAGAACTTTATAAATATGTTTACAAGTTCTACTACGATTACTTTTGGATATTCCTTCCGTAAGATTTTAGTATGGACATTAGTTTGGGCAGTACTTGCAACCTTTACAACATATATTGGTGGTATTTTACTTGCAAAATTCATCAACAATAAGGCAACAAAGTTACCAAAACTTTGGAGAACATTATTTATTATTGCAATCGCAGTACCACAGTTCGTAACCTTACTTCTGGTTCGTAACTTCTTTGCAGATTCCGGTATCGTAAATACAATCTGCGCTAATATAGGTTTAACTGATTTATTGAAAAATATCGGATTGGTAGGAGATCATCTTACTTACATACCATTTTTAACAGATCCTAACTGGGCGAAGTTCATGATTGTTGTTATCAATATCTGGGTTGGTGTTCCATATCAGATGCTGATTGCAACCGGTGTATTAATGAATATTCCAGAGGATCAGATTGAAAGTGCGAGAATTGATGGCGCAAGTAATTTCCAGATTTTTGCGAAAATTACAATGCCATATATGTTATTTGTAACAGGTCCAAGTTTGATTACAGACTTTGTAAAGAATATCAATAACTTTAACGTCATTTATCTGCTGACTCAGGATGTGTATGTTACATCTGACCAGATGCTGGCGAACTCCAATGCAAAAGAAGTTGACCTGCTGGTTACCTGGCTGTTTAGATTGACAAATGAATACTATAACTACAAGATGGCATCTGTTATCGGTATCTTAGTATTTATCATTTGTGCAGCATTTACATTGATTACCTTTACAAGAACAATTAAGGGCGATAGAGAGGAGGACTTCCAATAATGAAAAAGACAGTAAAATTCGTTACAAGACATCTTGTCCTGCTTTTTCTCGCAGTAGTATGGTTAGTGCCAATTATCTGGCTGGTTGTAACCTCATTTAGTGGATATAAAGGAATTAATACAGCCCACTTTTTCCCGGAGACCTGGTCACTGGATAATTATGCGGCGCTGTTTTTGGAACCGGACTCCGTTGTACAGTATGTTGCATGGTTTAAAAATACATTAATTATTGCATTATTTACCTGCGTGATTTCTACTATTTTTGTGTTGATGGTTGCTTATACCATGAGCTGTATGCGATTCAAAGGTAGAAAAGGTTTAATGAGCTTTGGTATTGTTTTAAATATGTTCCCGGGTGTTTTATCTATGATTGCAGTTTACTTTATTCTGAAATCCTTAGGACTTACCAACAGCCATGTGGGAATGGTTATTGTATATTCCGCTGGTTCCGGTCTTGGTTATCTGATTGCAAAAGGATTTATGGACACCATCTCTGTTTCTTTAAGAGAAGCAGCAAGATTAGAGGGTGCATCCGAAGCGAAGATTTTCTGGAAGATTATTCTTCCGTTATCAAAACCAATTATTGTATATACCGTTATCAGTTCCTTCTTAGTTCCATGGGGTGATTTTGTATTTGCAAAACTGATTTTAAATTCTGGTATTTCGGCAGACTGGACAATTGCAATTGGTCTATACAATATGCTGAATAAATCACTGATTAACAAGTACTTCTCTATTTTCTGTGCAGGTGGTGTAGTGGTATCTATTCCAATTTCTATCCTGTTCGTAATTATGCAGAAGTTTTATGTTGAAGGAATTACCGGAGGTTCCGTAAAGGGTTAAAAGTAGACGTTAATAAGTGTTACCTATGGGTGCCTGCTGATACGAAGGGTACGGCAGGTGCCTGTATAATAAATATATTTGAGGAGAGAAAAAAATGGATAAATTTGTATTAAACCTTATCCACCGTCCAGAAATGGTTCCGGAATATGCGGAAAAAGTAACTGGACATGGTAAGACAGAGGATATCGGAAGAAAAGCTCTTTTAACAGAGTCTCTTGATATCTTTAAGACACAGCAGGAATGTGCTCATAAGAATGGATTAAAGACAACAATTCAGATGACATATGCGTCTCTTTTTAATGATGAAGCAGTTGCATTAGCAAAAGAGCATCATGAAAAATATGGCGATGAAATCGCATTATCATTACTTGGTCTTCCTTGTAATGAATTCCGTGAGAAATACAAAACAAAGGATTTCTGTATCTGGATGTTCTCCATGGAAGATAAGAAAGAAATCGTGAATGATGTATTCGAAAAATTCCATGACAGATTTGGTTTCTATCCGGAATCTACAGGTTCCTATTACATGGATGCAGAATTAACAAATTACATCAAAGAAAAATATCCAATGGTAAAATGTGCAGTTGCAACATGTTGGGAAGAAGGTCCAAAGGCTTATCATACATGTAATAACTCATGGTATACATTATTTGATGGCGGCCCATGGG
>CAYMIS010000019.1:0-25479 GCA_964390485.1 uncultured Roseburia sp.
GCAGTAACCTTTGCAGCAGGGCTGGCAGCGGCAGGATTAAAACCGATTTTTGCGGTATATTCTTCGTTTTTACAGAGAGCCTATGACCAGATTTTGCATGATGTCTGTATTCAGAATCTGCCGGTAGTATTTGCCATTGACAGGGCAGGACTGGTGGGAAGCGATGGAGAAACCCATCAGGGAATATTTGATATATCTTATTTATCCTCCATACCGAATATGACTATTATGGCACCGAAGAATAAATGGGAATTGTCAGATATGATTAAATATGCAGTGGATTATCAGGCTCCGATTGCAGTGCGTTATCCCCGTGGAGAAGCCTATGATGAGTTAAAAGAGTATCGGGCTCCGATTTCCTATGGAAAAAGCGAATGGATATACAAAGAGAAGGATATTGCGTTATTTGCATTAGGCTCTATGGTAAAAACTGCTGTGGAAGTCCGTGAGCAATTAAAGAAACAGGGATACTCCTGTAGTATGATTAATGCGCGTTTTGCAAAGCCGTTAGATGAAGAAGTTTTGCGTAACATTGTCAAAGAGCATAAATTAATTGTTACAATGGAAGAAAATGTGAGAAATGGTGGTATGGGTGAGCATGTAACTGCATTTTATCATTCAGAAAATGAGTCAGACATCCATATTTTAAACATTGCACTTCCGGATGCATATGTGGAGCATGGAAATGTTTCCATTTTGTGTAAAGAGGTAGGGATTGATGCAGACACAATTGTGGAACGCATTCTAAACTCCCTCGGTAAGATTGAGCAATAAGATACTTTAAGAAAAGAAAAGCTGAAAGAGCGAATAATAGAGGGCTTATGAAAGAAAGATTAGATATTTTACTGGTAAACAGAGGATTAGCACCTTCCAGAGAGAAAGCAAAAGCAATGATTATGGAAGGTAATGTGTTTGTAGAGAATAACCGTGAGGACAAGGCAGGCTCTATGTTTGATGAGAATGCCAATATTGAAATAAAAGGAAATACCTTAAAATATGTCAGCCGCGGTGGTTTGAAATTAGAAAAGGCAATGACACATTTTGGCATTTCATTAGAAGGCAAAGTCTGTATGGATATCGGTGCCTCTACCGGAGGTTTTACTGACTGTATGCTTCAGAATGGTGCCACAAAGGTCTATGCAGTAGATGTGGGTTACGGACAATTTGCATGGAAACTGCGTCAGGACGAGCGTGTTGTCTGCATGGAGAAAACAAACATTCGTTATGTAACACCGGAGGATATCGCCGATGCCCTTGATTTTGCATCAGTAGACGTTTCTTTTATTTCACTGACAAAGGTATTAGGACCGGCTCATGCACTTTTAAAGGAACAGGGAGAGATGGTCTGTCTGATTAAGCCACAGTTTGAGGCTGGACGAGAAAAGGTTGGTAAAAAAGGTGTAGTCCGGGACAAGGCAGTGCATGAAGAGGTTATTGAAAAAGTAGTAGATTTTGCCATGGAAAATGGTTTTTATATATTGAATCTGGAATATTCTCCAATTAAAGGACCAGAGGGGAATATTGAATATCTTGTATATATCAGAAAAGAAGCCGAAGGTGGAAGAGAGGAATCGGTAGATATTCATGCAGTGGTGGAAGCTGCGCATGGAGAACTGGACAAATAACATGAAACATTTTTTGATAATAGCTAATTCACAGAAGGATAAGGATTTAAAACTGACAAGAGAAATCCGGCATTATATTGAAGAAAAGGGCGGAAGCTGTGCCTGTTTTTCCAGTACCGGAGAAGAGGCAAAGGATGCAGCTCCGGAAAAGGAAGAGATTCCGGTTAAGACAGAGTGTGCTCTTGTACTTGGTGGCGATGGAACACTGATACGGGCGGCTTCAAAGCTGGTGGAAAGTGGTCTGCCCCTTATGGGAGTCAATCTTGGTACAGTGGGATACTTATGTGAATTGGAAGAAAAAAATGTATTTCAGGCAATTGACCAGTTAATGGAAGATAGTTTTGTAGTGGAAGAGCGGATGATGCTTAGGGGCTATGGAATTTCCCGTGGAAAAGAAGTGGCAGCTCATGTGGCATTAAATGATGTGGTTATTCATAGAACCGGAGCACTTTCGATTTTAAATCTGATTGTTTCCGTAAATGGAGAATATTTAAATACCTTCCATGCGGATGGAATCATTATTTCTACACCGACAGGCTCTACGGCATACAATATGTCGGCAGGAGGACCAATTGTAGATCCGAAAGCAAAAATGATTCTTTTAACACCTATTAATGAGCATGAATTAAATTCCAGAAGTATCGTTATCAGCGCGGATGACGAGGTAATGATTGAAATAGCGAAAAGACGTTCCCAGAAGGATGAAACAGTAGAAGTCAGTTTCGATGGAGATAATGCTGTAAAACTGGAAGTGGGAGATAAAATAGTGATTAAGCGGGCAGAACCGGTTACAAGAATCTGCAAGCTTAGTAAAGAGAGTTTTTTAGAAATTTTGCGAAAGAAAATGCAGACCTACGCATAAATTATTTGAAAAATTCCTTGGAAAAGTGTAAAATTTGCATAAAGAGTGTATTTTTATTCATAGTGCAATTTTTATGTAATGCCATGAACCGGATATGGCATAAAAAGAAAGGAAAGCAGGCCGCATGAAAACAAAAAGACAGACAAAAATGTTAGAGTTAATAAAAAAATACGAAATTGAGACCCAGGAGGAGTTATCGGAATACTTAGAAAAAGAGGGATTTCAGGTAACTCAGGCAACGGTATCAAGAGATATTCGTGAGTTAAAGCTTACCAAGGTTGCAATGGAGAACGGAAGACAGAAATACGTTGCGTTAATTGAAACCAGCGAGGATTTGTCTGGTAAATATATCCGGGTATTTAAAGACGGTTTTGTGTCTATGGATATGGCACAGAATATTCTTGTGGTAAAGACAGTTTCAGGAATGGCAATGGCAGTTGCTGCTGCGATTGATGCCATGGGACTGCATGAAATTGTTGGTTGTATCGCAGGAGACGACACAATTATGTGTGCTGTCCGAAGCGTAGAAGATACAGTTGCAGTCATGGAAAGACTGCGTAAGCTTGTGGAAGAATAGACATATACTTTTAGGGGAGAGTAGAAGGAGATTATATGTTACAAAATCTGCATGTGAAAAATCTGGCACTGATGGAAGAAGCAGAGGTTGACTTCCGGGAAGGTTTAAATATTCTTTCCGGTGAAACCGGAGCAGGAAAGTCAATCATTATTGGCTCGATTAATCTTGCCTTAGGGGAAAAGGTACAGAAGGAAATGCTGCGGGAAAATGCGGACTATGCCTTAGTGGAACTGATTTTTCATGTAAGTGATGAAAAGCAAAAGGAACAGCTGCGGGCACTGGATGTGTTCCCGGAAAATGATGAAGTTATCTTAAGCCGTAAAATCGTCAATGGGCGAGGTGTGGCAAAGGTAAATTCAGAAAGTGTGCCTGCATCGAAAATGAAAGAAATTGCAGCAATTTTAATTGATATTCATGGTCAGCATGAGCACCAGTCCCTGTTGTCAAAGAAAAAGCATTTAGAAATTCTTGATGATTATGCAAGGGAGGCTTTAGCTGATAATAAAGAAAAATTAAAAACAGCTTATCAAAATTACCGCAAATTACAGGAAGAGCTTAATAATGCGGCAGTGGATGAAGAAGAACGCATTCGTGAGATTTCGTTTTTAGAATATGAAATAAAAGAGATTACAGAGGCTTCCCTGCAGGAGAATGAGGATATCCAGTTAGAGGAAGAATACCGCAGATATTCCAATGGAAAAAAGATTATGGAAGCGGTGAATGGTGCATATAACTATACGGGAAGCACGAATGATAATGCTTCGGAGCTTACCGGAAGAGCATTAAGAGAGCTGTCTAACGCATCTTCTTATGATGAGCGTGTAAAAGGCTTAGAAGAACAGCTGCTAGAAATTGACAACTTGTTAAATGATTTTAATCGGGAGATTGCAGCATATATTGATGAGACGGACTTTGATGATGAGACTTTTTATCAGATGGAACGCCGTTTAGATGAAATCAACCATTTGAAATCTAAATATGGCAATTCCATTACTGAGATTTTTAAGGCATTGGAAGCGAAGGAAGCCCGTCTTGCCCAATTGCAGGATTATGATACCTACCTTGCAAAGCTAAGAAATGATGTAAAAACGGCAGAAGGTGAATTGAAGCAATTGTGTGAAAAAGTATCTGCTGTTCGAAAAAAATATGCAAAAAAATTAGCAGCAGCGGTATCTGAGGCCCTGAAGGATTTGAATTTCTTAGATGTTCGTTTTGAGATGAATTTTGAACAAACAACAGATTATACTGCAAATGGAACAGATGATGCGGAATTTTTGATTTCCACGAATCCGGGAGAACCGGTAAAATCTCTTGGAAAAGTAGCTTCCGGTGGTGAATTGTCCAGAATTATGCTTGCAATTAAGACAATTCTTGCGGATACGGATGCAATTGAGACTTTAATTTTTGATGAAATAGACAGTGGAATCAGTGGTCGTACTGCTCAGATGGTTTCTGAAAAAATGAACCTGCTGGGAAGAAATCATCAGATTATCTGTATTACTCATCTTCCTCAGATTGCAGCAATGGCAGATGCTCATTTCCTTATTGAGAAATCAGTTGAAAATAAGACGACTCACTCAAATATTCGTGAATTGAATGATGAAGAAAAAGTGAATGAACTGGCGAGAATGTTAGGCGGCGTTGAGATTACCGATAAAGTAAAGGAAAGTGCTTTAGAAATGAGAGAGCTTGCAAAACAAAAAAAGAATGCCATTATCTGACAAGTTATTCCCAGAGTGAAAAAAGAAAATTGAAACATAATAAAAGAAGATACATAGTGAAGTGTATCTTCTTTTTTTGTGGGAAATTGCTCATACGCGAAACAAAAGCTGTGCTATATCAGAAACTGGAGCGCGGAGTGTGCAAAGCACACTTTTGTTTTGCGAGCAAAAAAGCAATGGCAAAGCAGATGTTAGATTTTTACAGGAGGTATGGCAATGGGAGTAAGAAAGAAATTATATTTTCATGGGTTAGCGTATTGTGGGTTAGTGCTTGTGTTACTCTTTTCAGTGAAAACCTTTCATGAGGCAATACCGGATAAAATGTACGTGAAATTGGGAGAAAAAGTCAGCTATGATTTTGGTGTTCCGGTTAAAGTAGTGGAAAAGGAACAGGCAGAAGAGGTATTTGGCGGTAATGGCAATCCTTATCAGATAAAAGACAATTCCTATACGGTTACCTGCAAACTGTTTGGTTTTTTGCCGGTAAAGGATGTGGAAGTAAATCTGATTGAGGGAACAGCAGTTTATGCAGGAGGAACTACTGTAGGGATTTATGCGAAAATGAAAGGCGTTTTAGTGATTGGAACAGGGAATGTGGTATTAGCGGATGGTAAAGAGGCAAGTCCGTCAGAGAATCTTGTAAAGGGCGGAGACTATATCGTCAGTGTTAATGGGCAAGCAGTGGATGAAAAGGAGACATTGTCTGAATTAATCGATATTTACGGACAGGAAAAGGAAGTGCTTGGAATTATTCGGAACGATGAGTATATCGAGGTAGCAGCTACACCGGTGAAAGCAGAAAATGAGAAGTATATGCTGGGAATCTGGGTAAGGGATGACCTTGCAGGGATTGGAACCCTTACTTATTATACAGAAGATGGCGAATATGGCGCATTAGGTCATCCGGTAAGTGATGGAGATACCGGAACAAGAGTTGTAGTGAAGCAGGGCAACATCTATGAGGCGAACATTGTAGGAATCAGAAAAGGAGAGGATGGAAATCCGGGAGAAATATCAGGGGTAATCAGTTATGGAGAGAGTTTTAAGGTAGGAACAATTGAGACTAACTCTGAAAAAGGAATTTATGGAACACTAAATGGGAATCAGAAGGAATATTTAAAGGATGCGTATTTAGAGATAGCTTATAAACAGGATATTGTATTAGGAGAAGCCTATATTCTCTCTGATGTCAGCGGAGAAATTGCCCAATATAAAATTGAGATTGAAAGCCTTGATTTTAGTGGAAGAGAAGAAAACAAAGGAATTTTAATACATGTGACAGATGAAAAACTTTTGGCCTTAACCGGAGGAATCGTGCAGGGGATGAGCGGAAGCCCGATTATCCAGAATGGGAGGATAATTGGCGCAGTGACCCATGTGTTTGTGAATGATTCGACTATGGGGTATGGGATTTTTATTGAAAATATGTTAAACCATGATAATAAATAGAATATAAAGAAGTTTGAAAAAGAAGGTCATAAGACCTTCTTTTTTGATAGATTGCAATGGTGAGGTATGGTACAATTGATTCTGGGAAAATTTGATTTTTATGGAGTGTTTATTATGGCTATGTGGAATCCGTGGAGAGGATGCAAAAAATGTAGTGATGGGTGTCTGCATTGCTATATTCATAAAGGTGATGCAAAAAGAGGTGTTAACACAAATGAAATTGTACAGACGAAAGACTTTTATAAACCAATCGAAAAATTGAAAAATGGAAATTATAAAATGAAAGCAGGTATGGTTTATCTATGCTTTTCAACAGATTTTTTGATTGAAGAAGCAGATTCATGGCGTGGTAAGTGTTGGTCTATGATAAGAGAAAGACAAGATTGTACTTTTCTATTTCTTACAAAACGTATTGAGCGTTTTATGAATTGCATTCCAAATGATTGGGCTGATGGGTATGATAATGTAGTAGTATGTTGCACTATTGAAAATCAAAGAAATGCGGATAAAAAGTTATCTGTATTCCAAACATTGCCAATCAAGCATAAATGTATCACAGCGCAACCATTACTTGAAAGGGTTGATATCGAAGAGTATTTGGATGATATAGAATTGGTTGTGGTTGGTGGTGAGTCGGATTACTACGCTCGTCCCCTTAATTATGATTGGGTGTTGGATATACGGGAGCAATGTGTTAAAAAGAATGTACATTTTGAATTTCGTCAATGTGGTACTCATTTTATAAAAGATGGTAAAAAGTATAAATTGCAAACAAAAGACTTGTGTAAACAGGCAAAACTAGCAAATATAGATTATTAGCCAGTTGGCAATCTCTCTTTTTCGTGCAGATAATGAGAGGAAAAAGTTTAGGTTTATAAGTATACTTATGTTGATGATAGGAGTAGAAAAATGGAATGGATTGAAAGATTAAATCAAGCAATCGGATATATTGAAGAACATTTAAAAGATAATATTGATTATGAGCAACTTGGAAAAATCACTTGTTGTTCAACGTATCATTTTCAGAGAATGTTTACTTATATGGCAGGTATTCCTTTGTCGGAATATATTCGAAGAAGAAAAATGTCATTAGCTGCGGTAGACTTACAAGCCGGTAATAAAAAGATAATTGATGTTGCAGGTGAGTATGGATATCAGTCGCCAACGGCTTTTAACAGGGCATTTCAAAGTATTCATGGTATTGCCCCCTCTGCAGTGAAAAACGAAGGAGTATCTATAAAATCCTTTCCTCCTATTACATTTAAGATTACAGTTAAGGGAGTGGAAGAAATGAATTATCGTATTGAAAAGAAAGATGCATTTCGTATTATAGGTGTATCTCAGCCTCTTGATAAAGAAATTGAGAATAATTTTACAGTGGTTCCCAAAATGTGGCAGCAGGCAGCTATTAATGGGACAATTCAGAACTTAGCAAGTTTAATGGATGCTGCACCTATGGGACTTTTAGGTGTGAGTGCATGCAATGATGTGGAGCAATGGAAATACTTCATCGCTGTTTCAAGCACAAAGGAAACTGCTGAATTTGAAGAGTTTATTGTTCCTGCCGCTACTTGGGCAATTTTTGCAGGAACAGGTACAAATCTGTCGATTCAGGAATTGGAACAGCGTATTGTAACGGAGTGGCTGCCTACATCAGGATATGAATATGCTAATGCCCCTGATATTGAGGTTTATCTAAATCCAGACCCAGAAAATGCACAGTATGAGGTATGGATACCTGTAAAAAAGAAATAGATAAGGAAGAAGAAACTTTCAGCTGTGCGCCTTTGTTCATATCAAGATGTAAGAAAATTGAATAGAATACCTATAGCCATTATGGAGTGATTTCTGTAATGGCTGTTTTATTACTCAAATATTGACGGTTGTGTGACAAAAGTACTATAATAATTGTTATAACAAATCAGGAAAATGTCACTGCGTGTTAGCGCTAGAATCTCGCAAGTGAGATTCTTTTTATACATGAGATGGAGGGCTACATGAAAGGCATATTTAAATCTTTAGCAAAAATAAGCTTAGCTTTGCTAATGAGTGCTGATATTTTAAGCAGCACGATGACTCTTTATGCAACAGAAAATAGTCAGGAACTGAGTGGTGAGATAGAGGTTATATTTAACAGAAATGAAACGGATATGCAGCCATATATAGATGCTTTTGAGAAAAAGTATCCGGGAGTAGATGTTACCTATACCTGTTACAATGATTTTGAGAATAGTATAAAACCCCGTATGGATGAGGGGAATTATGGCGATGTTTTATATTTTCCGAGCTTTGTGGATTCGGAGAGCAGTCAGGAATACTTTGAACCGCTAGGTGATTATGCGTTGATGAGTGAGAAGTATAATTATCTTGAGCAGGGGCGTGTTTACAGTAATATTGTCTATGGTATTCCATCCTCCGCCTATATGGTTGGTATTGTTTACAATAAAGAGGTGTTTGATAAGGCAGGTATTTCTACATTGCCTACAAGTATGGATGAATTTTTGAAAGCAATGGCTTTAATTGATGAACATACCGAAGCGATACCTTTTTTTGCCGGATATAAAGACCCCTGGGTATTAGGTTCCTGGGAGCTTTTTCCTTATATTGAAATGACAGGAAGTGCGGCATACAAATATAACGAGTTTCTGTCGGATATTAATCCATTTAGAGAGGGAACTGTACATAATCAGACCCTAAGGCTGTTGTATGATTTGGTAGAAGGCGGATATACAGAAGTTGGCAAAGAGGATATGAGCTGGTGGGATTCTGTAATTAAAACAAATAGTGGAGAAGTAGCCTGTTCTGTGGTTGGGACATGGGCATTACATGATTATAGGAATGTAGGGGAAAATGGCCATAATATTGCTTTTATGCCTTTTCCAAATAATATTGACGGACAGCAATATGTAACAGTTGCGGCGGATTATAGTTATGCAGTTGCTAAAAATAGTGAGAATAAAGAAGCTGCGTTAGCCTTTGTGGATTTTATGATAGAAGAATCTGGATATGCATTTAACCATGATACATTATCCATCGTGAAAACAGACCCATATCCGGAGTGTTATGGCGACCTTACCCAAATGACGCCGGTACAGAATACTACGTCTGCCCCACTGGAAGCGTATGTACAATATGATGCATTGTCAGCAAATCTGAAATTATACAATCAGGAGGAATATATAAGAATTATTGAGGCTGCTGCGGGAATAAGTGATGAAAGCTTTGAAACAATCATGGAGGATTGGAATACACGCTGGGAAAACTCAAGAGAATCCTGGATGTTGGAGAATGCTGCGGCTGAAAATACCGATGACTGGGATACGATAGTGAATATCGAGAATACCAAGGTGGAATTTTCTGAGAGCGAAACAAATTATATTAAAAAGAGTCTGGTAGTGCGTGTTGGATATCATAAAAATCTTGCGCCTCTTTCTTATGAAGAAAATGGAGAGTTTTATGGTATTGCATGGGATGTCTGTAATATGATTGGGGAAAAATCAGGACTTACACTGGAATATTATGGATATAAAAATACCGGTGAACTGACAGCGGCTCTTAAGGCAGGGGAAATTGATATGATAGCTGGTATTGGAAAAACAGATGATAACACAGATATTCAGTACTCGAAAGAGTACTTAGAGTATATGGATGTATTAGTCCGGCATAATACGGTGAATGGATCCTCTTTGAAAAAGTATGCCAGTGCCAATGGAGAAGAAAATAATTTTACAGATGAAACGCAGCAGAATGTTGTCTGTTCGACATTCAGCAGTTGTATTAATCAGGTGCAGGAACTTACGGTAGATTACACCATTATGAATTACTATTCTGCCAATTATTATATGAGAAAAAATAATTGTAATGATTTAACGGTAATTCCTTATGCGAATAATCAGACCTATCATATTGGATTCGGAGCAGATACAAGCCCAAGTCTGATTGCAATTTGTAACAAGTGTCTTTATAGTCAGCAGGATGGGGAAGTAGAAATTGCATTAATGGAATATATGGATTCTGTTGTGCATGATATTACGTTAAGCACATTTATCCGGGCGAATCCATTGTTAAGTGTTTCGGTTATCATTATTGTATTTTTGATGATTTCTTTCGTGTTCTATGAAAGATATAAAGCCAGCTATAAGCAGGCCCTTGAAGCAAAGAAATATGAGATGTTAGCAGCTCTTGCAGATGAATATTTTTTTGAATATAACTATGTGAATGAACAGATTAGATTTGATTCAAAATTTGTGACTTCTATTGGATTCGATTCGGAAATTGACCGAAAAACATATAATGGAGATAATTCGAATTTAAATCAATTTCTGCAATTGATAGATTCTGCATTAGAGCAAAAGAGCAGTGCACAGTTTACGGTAGCGTTGGATAGGGAAGATGGCGTAAAACAATGGTATCGTGTTGTGACATCGGTTGTTAAGAACCGGAAAGACCAGCCGGTTCATTTAATTGGCAAGATAATGAACATTCAGAAAGAGATGGAAGAGGTTGCAAGCTATCAGGATAAAGCCCATAGAGATTCTCTGACAAAGCTTTATAATCGGGAAGGTCTTTCTGCTCACATGCCAAAGGAAGCAACAGGTGTAATGTTAGCAGTCATGGATATGGATAATTTTAAGATGGTAAATGATACCTTGGGACATGATGGTGGAGATTATGCGCTAATGTTTTTTGCGGATAAGCTGGGACAGCATATGGGCACCAATTCACTGGTAGCCAGATATGGTGGTGATGAATTTGTGGCAGTGCTTACTGGGGTGACAGAAGAAGAAGCGCAAAAGAGGCTGGAGGAACTTGTGAAATCTATGAATGTCAGTCTTAGATATGCAGGAAATTCCCGGAAGTTATCTATCAGTGTTGGAGCAGTATACGCTGATGCGATGGATTCCTTTGAGGAGATGTTTCATGAGGCAGATAAAGTTTTGTATAAAACAAAGGAAGAAGGGAAAAATAGCTATAAATTAGAAATAAAATAAGCGGCTTCCCCTCCGCTACTTGCGTAAATAAAAGAAATGCGACCATAGGACGGCCGCATTTCTTTTGTTGTTATGGTAATGTGTTTTGCAACAGCATTTTTTAATCTTCAATCAGACGAAGTCCTGCCGTATCTGTTACAGGAAGGGAGAACGTGATTGCTTTTGCCTTGCTTTCCGGTCCTGCTTTCTGCATGATTGCCTGCATGATAGGGTTTTTCTCATCTGTTTTTGTTACAATAAAGATAATTTCTTTTTCTGCGGCAAGGGACAAATGCATGAATTTCTCGGCAGCTTCCATGCCGGTTCCTTTTGCATGAAATACAGTTCCACCGTAGGCACCGGCTTCTCTGGCTGCGTCCATAATTAGATTTGTGTATCCCTGTTCTGCGATAACAACAATCAGTTCATGCGTAGTATTTTTCAAGGTTGATTCCTCCTCTTTTTGATAATCTTGACTTTCTAAAAGAAATTGAAGCGTTTTTTTACCGCCTATACTGCTTAGTGGAATAATAAAAGAAATACCACCGCCAGGAGCATCGATTTTAAGCTTCTTTTCTAATTGTTTCTTGGTGCGGAGCCAGGTTTCTTCCTCTAAAACGGAGAAAGCAACGGCTTTTTCTGTAGACTCTAGTCCTAGATAGTCAAGTACCTCATTTGAGGCTGTACCAAAACCGAGAGACCAGAATATTACATGAAGGTCATTTTCCTGAAACAGATTGTAATATTTTTTTTCGATTTTACGATCAATAATCGTTGTCATTAAATAGATACTTCCCATATAATCCTCATTTCTAAAAAGGTATTATTTTGTAATGTCGTGTTATTAAAGCTCAATAATTTCCATATCATCATAGGAATCCAGGGTTTGAGCTGCATATCCAATGGAACTCTCTTTGTGAAGTTTGTTTTCCTTTAACTTGAATACAAGTCCCATAATCTGAATGGTAATTAATGGTGTCATGGCTACCATTGCAACAATACCGAAGGCATCGGTAATAATATTTCCCCCCAAAGCTTCACAGGCACCCATGGCAAAAGGAAGCAGGAAGGTTGCTGTCATTGGACCGGAGGCAACACCACCGGAGTCAAAGGCAATAGCGGTAAATATTTTTGGTACAAAGAAGGTCAGTACCAACGCAATAAAATATCCGGGAACTAAGAACCAGAGAATGGAAATACCGGTTAGTACACGAAGCATGGCAAGTCCAACGGATAAGGAAACACCGATGGATAAGCTGGTTCCCATAGCTTTTGCGGAAATGGCACCGGAAGTCATTTCTTCTACCTGTCTGGTAAGTACGAATACTGCAGGCTCTGCAAGTACGATAAAGTAACCGATAATCATGCCGATTGGTACGATAATCCAGGAAAAAGAAAGTCCTGCAATTGTCTGTCCAAGATAATTACCGGCAGGCATAAATCCGACATTTACACCTGTTAAAAAGAGTACAAGTCCAACATAAGTATAAATGATACCAATTGCAATTTTTATCAAAGAACGTTTGTTGATTTCTCTTGAAATTAACTGAAAAATACCAAAGAAAACAACAATTGGTAAGATGGAAAGAGCCATTTCTTTTAGGTATACAGGAAATTCTACAGCAAACAATTTCCATAAATCTACGGTGTTATCAATAATAGGGATTGCTTCTGAAACCTGCTCAGCTGACCCGGGCTTGTATATTAATCCAAGAACTAACACAGCAAGGATTGGACCAATCGAACACATGGATACAAGACCGAAACTGTCATCTTCTGCATGTTTATCGCTTCGGATAGCAGCAATACCAATACCAAAGGACATAATAAAAGGAACAGTCATTGGTCCTGTGGTGACACCGCCGGAATCGAATGCGATTGCAAGAAAATCCCCCGGAACTAAAAACGCCAGTGTAAAGACGATGGCATAGAAGCCAAGTAATAAATAGGAGAGGGGAATTCCAAATAACATACGTAAAACGGCAAATACCAGGAATAAAGCAACACCAAAGGCAACGGCAAAAATTAATGTCAGGTTTGGAATAGATGGAACCTGCTGTGCCAGTACCTGCAAGTCTGGTTCTGAGATAGTTATAACAAATCCCATAATAAAGGTAATAAGTATAACTACAAAGATTTTCTTTGACTTGGTAATAATGGAGCCAACACGTTCGCCAATTGGTGTCATGGATAATTCCACACCTACATTGAAAAATAGCATTCCAACAATTAATAGGACGGCACCTATCAGAAATGTCATTAAGATGCTAGGTGGAATAGGAGCAATCGAAAAACATAGCAGCAATACAATAAATAAAATAGGAAGTACTGCCTTTAGAGTTTCAATTAGCTTTTCTTTGAATTTTGAATTGATTGTCAGCAATAGAATTACCTCTTTCTAAATAATAATTATTTCCAGTATAGCATAAGTTGAGAGCGGATTTTATTAAATCTTTTTTAAATATATTTCAGGAAAATAGCAGAATTTACTCATTAAATTCATTTTTCATGACATATTCGATAAAAGCATAAAAAGGCTTAGAAAGCCATTTGTTCCGGTGGTAAATCAGCTGTTTCCAGATATCAATTTCAAAATCGTTAATATCCAGGTAAACAAGCTTTCCTTCCGTTACTTTTTTCTGGGATACAAAATCTGGTAAAAAAGAAATACCAACACCTTTTTCCAAAGCAGCAGTTATAAGGTCGGTTCTTCCAATTTCTAATACCGGTTGTATATTTAATGACATTTCTGCCAGTTTTTCATCAAAAACACGACGATAGCCCATCTTTTTTTCCGTAAGGATAAATGGATATTCAATAATATCTTTAATCGAAAGATTTTTTCTCCCTGCCAGAGGAGACTGGGCACTGGTTACAAAATGAGTAGAAATCCGTTCCTCCTTGGCAATAATATAGTCCTGATGATAGACATGGCTGTCTAAGGTGAAAATAACGTCAGCTTCATTGTGATTAAGGATACGGAACATGTCATCCGTATCAGCAGTAGAAAATTTTAAAGAAATTTTGGGATAATGATTATAAAAATCAATATAATTCTGGCTTAGCATCATTTCACAAATAGAGTCTGGCGTGACAATATGAATATGACCGGTTAATTCATGGGAAGCGCTTAAGTTTTGTTTGAATTCATCGGTAAGGTGATTGATTTTCTGGGCATAAGCAAGGACTTCCCGACCTTTTTCCGTTAGGCTGATGGTGTGATTAATTCGTTCAAAAAGCATACAGTCCAGTTCAGATTCCAGCTGCTTAATCTGAAAAGAAATTGTTGACTGGGAATAACCAAGTACCTTGGCCGCTTTGGTAAAGCTGTTTAATTCTGCAACGTGAACGAAGGTAATTAGATTTCTGATTTCCATAATTCCTCCATCGATAATTTAGATTGCTAATATCTAAATCATCAATTTTATTAATTGTAGATATTATTATATACTAAACTTTGACAAATGACAATTTTTTAGGGGGATGACACAATGTCAGAAATAAAGTTTTATAGCCGGGAAGCAATCCCAATGGAAATGCATAAAGTAAAGATTGTGCAGAAATTGAATTTATTACCAGCAAGAGAAAGACTGGCAAAAATGAAGGAAGCGGGATTTAATACATTCCTTTTACATAATGGAGATATTTTCATGGATATGCTGACAGATTCCGGAGTAAATGCCATGAGTGACAATATGCAGGCAGCGATGCTTCGGGCAGACGATGCATATGCGGGAAGTGAGACTTTCTATCGTATGAGAGATAAGTTAGAGGATATTTTCGGAATCAAATATCTGCTTCCGGCCCATCAGGGACGTGCCTGTGAACATGTTCTTGCCCAGCATTTTGTGAAACCGGGAAACTGTGTTATTATGAACTATCATTTTACAACTTCAAAAGCTCATGTAACACGCCTTGGCGGTCATGTGGAAGAACTGGTAAAGGATGAGGGACTGATTGCACAGAGTACATTACCTTTTAAAGGAAATATTGACCTTGATAAAGTAAAAGTCTGTATCGAAAAAGAAGGGGCAGACAATATTGCCTATATGAGATTAGAGGCAGGAACAAACCTGATTGGTGGACAGCCTATTTCTTATGAAAATATGAAAGAAGCAACAGATTTAGCAAAGGCAAATGGTATCTTAACAATTTTAGATGCTTCCTTACTTCAGGACAACCTGTACTTTATTAAGACTCGTGAAGAATCTATGAAGAACAAATCCATTCGTGAAATTACAAGAATGATTGCAGATTTATTTGATATCGTTTATTTCTCCGGACGTAAATTTGGATTTGGTCGTGGTGGCGGAATTTTGGTTCGCGATGAGAAAATGTTCCATGAACTGGAAGATTATATTACAATGTTTGAAGGCTTCTTAACTTATGGCGGTATGTCAGTGAAAGAAATGGAAGCAATGATTATTGGTTTTGAGGAAACCATGGATTTAGACATTATTTCTCAGGGACCTCAGTTTATTAATCATTGTGTGAAAGAATTAGACAGTTATGGTGTACCAATGATTACACCGGGTGGTGGTCTTGGTGCCCACATTAATGCAAAGGAAGTAGTAAGCCATATTCCATCCGAGGAATATCCGGCAGGTTCTCTTGTTGCTGCATTATATCTTTGTGGTGGAATTCGAGGAATGGAGCGAGGAACCTTATCAGAGGAGCGTAATCCGGATGGTTCTGAGCGAATTGCTTCTGTTGAGATGGTGCGTCTTGCTTTCCCACGAAGAGTATTTACGTTATCCCAGACAGAATATGTTATGGACAGAGTAAAATGGTTATATGACCATAGAGATTTAATTGGCGGACTTCGCTTTGTACATGAGCCAAAAACCTTACGTTTCTTTACCGGAAGATTAGAGCCTGTGTCAGACTGGCCGGAAAAATTAGTAGAAGCTTATGTGAAAGAGTTTGGCGAAGACCAGTAATATGGATTTATAATAACAGCATAAGAAAGCGACTCTTAGGATTTTCCCATCCTGAGGGTCGTTTTTTCTTTTCAGTGAAAGAGGCTTATGGTATGATACAGAAAGCATTAGGAGATTTAGAACAGGCATAATACAAGGGAATTTATAAATTTGCAGTGAAGAGAAAGGTGCGCTACAGAATGAGGTATAATGCATTTATCAGTTACAGACATTCCGAATTGGATATGTTTATAGCAAAGAAGATACATAAAGGACTGGAAACCTTTAAGGTGCCAAGGACAGTGAGGAAAAAGACCGGAATTAATAGGATTCAAAGAGTATTCAGAGACCAGGAGGAGCTTCCGATTGGAAGTGATTTGGGGGATAATATTGTTGGAGCTTTAAGGGAATCGGAATACTTAATCGTTATCTGTTCCCCAAGGACAAAGGAGTCCTACTGGGTGCAAAAGGAGATAGATACCTTTATCCGGATGCATGGAAGAGAACATATTCTTGCAGTTTTGATTGAAGGAGAGCCGGAGAATTCCTTTCCGGAGGCGTTGCTGACGGATGAGGCAGGAAATCCGGTAGAGCCGCTGGCCGCGGATGTAAGAGGCAGCAATAGAAGGGAAATTAACCGGAAATTAAAAACAGAGATTATGAGACTTGCAGCACCTTTGCTGCATTGCAGCTATGATGATTTAAGACAGCGTCATAGAGAGCGCCGGATGCGCAAAATTGCAGCAATTGCTTCAGGAGTGGCAATATTTGCAACGGCATTTGCTGTTTACAGTGCTTATAATACTGCCATCATACAACAGAATTATAAGGCGAAGCAGATTAATCAGTCGAAATATCTGGCAGATACTTCTTTACAATTATTAGAGGATGGAGATAGGAAAGCAGCTGCTTTAGTGGCTTTAGAAGCATTGCCGACAGAAGAAAATAACAGACCTTTTGTGGCGAATGCCCAGTATGCCCTAAGTGAATCATTATATGCTTATGAGCTGGGAAATGCTATGACACTGGATGGGTTGTTAAAACATGATTTACCGGTAAGAGATTTTTCTTTTAATCAGGATGCGACAAGAATGGTTTCCTATGACAGTGGCTATTTTGTTTATTTGTGGGATATTGAGACTGGTCAACAGCTGTTAAAAATTGCCCCATCCATAAATGAAGACGGATATGTTTCCAGTGTGAATGCAATAGCAGTAACGGCAGAAAACAATATTGTGATTGCAGACCAGAAGGGAGTCAGAGCGTTAAATGAGCAGGGGGAAGAATTATGGAAGGTAGACTTGAACTGTTATAGTGCTGCCTGCAAATTTTCTAATAATGTTGAAATCCTTGCCTGTGATGAGGGAGAAGACATTATTTTTATAGATACAGCTACCGGGGATATTATCGCCAGATTAGAAAATGAACTGGAGAATGACTATTCAGTTACAATGGCATTTAATGCCGAAGGGGATAAATTTGCGGTATCTCATCTAAGTGGGGAGGAGGAAGAAGAGGGCTGTGTCAGTTTATATGATTTGGTTAGCAGAGAAATAACTCATTATCATACAGTGGCAACTTCTGTTTCAGAGATAAATATTACCTGGGATAGCCAGCTGGTTGTGGCAGGTTTGAAATATAAGGACATCACTGAGTATGAAGCAGGAGAAACGGAAACAGGTTATGTAGAAAAAATTGACACAAAAACCGGGGCTAAACTCTGGCAGGATACTTATGATGTAAAAATAGTGGATATTGAGGCGGCAGATATTGTTTTAAAAAGTAGAAAGTATTTAGAGAGTGAAAACAATATGGAGCATGATGAGATAATTCTGACGGTCGATAACTGTGTATATACATGGGACGCTGTAACCGGAGAGAAAATTGTATCGGAGAGTATCACAAATGCAATTCGTGCAACATTGATATCTACCATCAATCACTTTGGATATTTGGCAGATAGTAATGGAAAAATACATATTTTTAACCTGTCAACAGGAGCAAATTATACAAATGCTGCAATTGCTACAGGAAAAAGCATCAAGGATATGTTGATTCGTTCCGGCATTATGGCACTAAGAACTTATGAATCACCGGATATTACCATATTAAAATATCACGAAGGAAAAGGGAAAACTCAGGTAGAAGAATTTTCTGCGTCTATATTGCAGATGGATGTAACGGAGGATGAAGCCTATTATGTTCTGAAAATGGATGACGCAGAAACCAACGGGCAGTATCTGTTTTATAATTCTGAGGATAAAACCTGCATAGGGGAATTAAAGATTTCCGAAGATGAGAATGTGATAAAAGAGAAGTTCGTTGACAATTCCGGCTATGCAGTAATCACAGATGCAGGGAAAATTATATTTTATAATTTTGAGAGTGATAAAACAGAGGAATTAGAAGTAAGTGGTGATAAGTTAAGTATGAAGGCTTATGTTACTTCTGATACGAATCTTGCGTTATTATATGATAAAAAAGAATATTATATTGTGGATTTAGCTGCAAGGGAAGTAAGGAATTCAGGGGAAACAGAAGAATTTATCTATGGAGCGATTCTCTCAGAAGATGGGAAAAAGATATATGCAAATATGTCTGAAAGCGGTCTCACCATAATGGAGGTAGATGGAAAAGAAAATAGGGTAATTGGAAATGAACAGTATTTTATTGCATCGGGTTCAAAGATGGAGAAGGTTGCTGCAATAAGCCGGGATGGAAAGCTTTTAGCAATAAGCTGCATAGATAATGTTTTACGAATTATGGATACGGACACTATGGAGACGGTTGTGAATTTGCCTTTTGCCGGAAAAAATCACTGTTTGTTATATTTTTCACAGGATGGTTCAACCATTACAATGCAGGGGGATGATTATTACCTGAAGGTATACAGTTTAACAGAAAAGGAATATTTATATATTTCTACCTGGCAGAATAATAGGGCAGAAGAAGTGATTCAAAGAGCTGATACAGACGTGATAGTCATTAAAACCACTGCAGAAATGGTAGTTTTAAGTGGAAATGATTATGGGAAAATAGCGGAAATTGATAATGGACTGGCATATTTTCCAAAGCAGAAAAAAGTGTATTGTGAAGATGGAAACATACTATGTGAATTTCCATTTAAAACATTAGAAATGTTAGTGGAAGAAGCCCAAGAACAATTTGGGGATGAGAAATTAACGGAGATGGAACGAATTAAGTACCATGTGGAATAAGGATATTCCAGAAAGGAAAAGGCAATTATGCAGTTAAAGGACTTGTTAAAGTATAATGAGATTGTGATACAGTGCCATGATAATCCGGATGCAGATGCCCTTGCAAGCGGCTATGGAGTGTATACTTATTTAAAAAAGCAAGGGAAGAATGTGCGTCTTGTTTATGGCGGACGCTACAAAATCCAGAAAAGTAATCTTGTTTTGATGATAAACGAAATAAAAATACCAATTGAATATGTAGAAAGTCTGAATAAGCCAGAACTTTTAGTGACCATAGACTGTCAGTATGGCGAAGGAAATGTGACAAAATTTGAAGCAGAAAATGTGGCAGTCATCGACCATCACCAGATAAGCGGCAGTCTGCCAGAATTAAACGAGGTCCGCAGTAACTTAGGTGCCTGTGCCACTTTAGTAAGAGAAATGCTAAGAGCAGAAGGCATTGACCTTAATTCGGATAAAAAGCTGGCAACTGCATTATATTATGGTTTGTTGACGGATACAAATAATTTTGCAGAGATATCCCATCCCTTGGACAAGGATTTAAGGGATGATGCAGTCTATGAGCGGAGTATGATTACCTATTTTCGAAATGCAAATCTTTCGCTGCAGGAACTTGAAATTGCAGGAAGGGCACTGATTGGTTATGATTATAGTGAAGATTATCGTTATGCAATAGCAGAAGCAAAGCCTTGTGACCCTAATATCTTAGGAATGATTAGTGATTTAATGCTGGAGGTAGATGCGGTTGATACCTGTCTGGTGTATAGCATGTTACCCTTTGGCGTGAAAATTTCTGTGCGCAGTTGCATAAAGGAAGTGAAAGCCAGTGAAATGGCAGAGTTTATTACTGAAGGAGTTGGTTCCGGTGGCGGACATTTAGAAAAAGCCGGTGGTTTCATCCAGAAGGAACTCTTAGAAAAAGCGTTTAAAACAAGGGGACTGGATTCAGAGGAAGCCTGCGGTCAGACAGAAACTTTAACAGAGAACGAAGTAAAGGCTTTCCTAAAGGGGCGTATGGACGATTATTTTGGGGATACGGAGATTATTTATGCGAAAGATTATGTGACAGATATTTCTGGCATGCAGATGTGCAAAAAGAGAAACCTGTCTTTAGGCTATGTAAAAGGAACAGATATTTTTCCGGCGGGAACATCGGTGTGTGTGCGTACTTTAGAAGGCGATTTGGATATACAGATTCAGGAGAATATCTACATTATGATTGGAATTAAAGGCGAGGTATATCCAATTAACAAAGAGAAATTTGAACGAAGCTATAAGACTATGGAGGGTTCCTATGTATTTGACGGGGAATATCCACTGTCAGTAAAGGATATTGCAGAGGGAAAGAATATTTCTCTGGTACCCTATGCGAAATGCTGTGTGTCAACGGGAGAAGTATTTATCTATGCAAAGCAGACAGACCATCGGGTAAAGGTATTTACGGCATGGGATGAAGAAAAGTACATGCTTGGAAAAGAAGGGGATTTTCTTGCAGTAAGAAAAGATGATTTACAGGATGTTTATATTATAGAAGAGAATATTTTTGAAAAGACCTATGAAGTGGTGGAATAAGAGAAGATAAAAGCTGAGGCGGTGTAAAATCATATTAGTAAAACAGATGATTTTCTACCCGCCTCAGTTTTGTTTTCTAGCGGAGGAATCCTTTGATTTTAAATGCATAAAGGCATTTTATGAAATAAAAAATTTTTGTTTGATAAGGTACTTTATTCCTAGAAAAAATAGTGATAAAATAAAAAGTAATTGGGATAAAAGTACTTGAAGAAATGAAAATAAAGATACAAAGGAGACCAAAATATGAAGCTTAGAACAAAAATACAATTATTGTTTGGTGGAACGGTGGTAGCTTTAATGCTGATAATGGGAGCAATTGCATGTTACACTAATTTTGAAAATTCAGAAAAGCTGATTTGTGACAGTATGGTAGCTGCGGCAGAACTGACGGCAAATCACATTTCTGCACAGCCTACAGATTCCCAGAAGATTATTGAGAAAGTGAATGCAAGTAAAAATGGTTATGCCTATCTGGTGGATGAGAAAGGGAATGTAATTGCTCATCCGGATAAAGAGGTAATTAATAAAGTCAATATTTTAGAAGAGGATGTTACACTTGCGGCAGTCGGTGTGAAGATACTTGCCGGAGAGCAGGGAAGCGGACAGTACGAACAGAATGGCAGTGTACTGTTTTGCGGCTACAGTCCGGTTGCAGATAAGGATGGATGGAGTGTAGTAGTTGTAGCGCCACAATCTGATTATTCCGGCAATTTGTTTGGAGTGATAAAGCTGACCTCGATTGTAACAATACTGGCAATTATAATTGCACTGATTATTTCAGTAGTGTTAGCAGGATACGTGGGAAAATCAGTTGATTGTGTAAAAACTGCCTTAGTAAAAATTGTAAAAGGTGATTTTTCTATTAAAATTGAAAAGGCAAATCAGAAGGATGAAATGGCAGTTTTGAAAAATGCAGCAGCGGAGCTGGTAGAAACCTTGTCAGATATTGTCGGAAGCTCGAACCGTATTTTAAGCGGCATTGCCAAATATGATTTGACAATGGAAGATATGAAGACATATCCGGGAGAATTTGATGAATTGTCTACATCTGTTAATACAATTAAAAATATGCTGAACGGAATGATTGTAAGAGTGCAGGATACGGCAGCAGGTGTAGAGAATGGTTCGAATCAGTTGTCCCAGGCAGCAGCAATGTTATCCGAAGGTACCGTTATGCAGGCATCCTCTATTCAGAAAGTAGTAGAGGATTTCGATGATGTTGTAAATAGAATTAATAATAATTCCACGAATGCATCGGTGGTAAATGACAGTCTGCTGCGTCTGGATGCCCAGATTCAGAATAGTAATGATGAAATGACACAGCTTTTGGCAGCAGTAAAAGAGATTGAAGAGATGTCGGCAGACATCCAGAAGATTGTAGGAACAATTGATTCCATTGCTTTCCAGACAAACATTCTTGCATTAAACGCTTCGGTGGAGGCTGCAAGGGCAGGGGACAGTGGAAAAGGTTTTGCTGTGGTTGCAGATGAAGTAGGAAACCTTGCTTCGAAAAGTGGCGAAGCATCAAAGCGAACCTCAGAGCTTATTGATAAATGCATTTCTTCCATTAATCATGCGAAGAAGTGTGCAGATACTACTTTTGAGTGTCTGGTAAATATTGTGTCAGATTCAGGAGAGATTTCAAAAGCCTTTGGAGATATTTCGGCAGATACGTCGGAACAGGCAGAAAAATCCCAAAATATACAAAGAGAAATTACACAGATTTCAGATGTGGTACAAAATAATACGGCAACAGCAGAAGAGACAGCGGCTTCCTCCGATGCATTATTAGCTCAGGCGGCAGACTTAGATAATCTTGTTCGTAAATTCAGGGTAAAACACTAGAGAACTACGAAAATAAATATATGGCTTTAAAAAAAATAAATATTGTGTTATCATTGCTGAGTAAAATGCATGGTTTCGTATTTTCTTGTCGACTTACTTCGACAAACTTTGTATCGGGTTACCGATATGATGCGAGTATGAAAATAAGACATTTTTATATGTTTTATCCGTATTTTCAACAGGAGGGACAAAATGGGAAAGGTAAGTGTGGCGATTGCAGATGATAATGAAGTAATGTTACAGCTACTAGATGACATTATCAGCAGTGATGAGGAATTAAGTGTTGTAGGAATTGCAAAAGATGGCGAAGAAGCATATAACGTGATTAAAACAAAGGAGCCAGATGTTGTGCTGCTAGACATTATCATGCCGAAGCTGGACGGTTTGGGTGTATTAGACCGCGTGAAAAAAGATAAGACAATCAAAAAAATCCCAACCTTTATTATGGTAAGTGCTATCGGTCAGGAAAAGATAACAGAAGATGCATTTAATCTGGGGGCAGATTATTATTTGATGAAGCCCTTTGATAATGAGATGATTATTAATAGAATCAAACATGTGAAGCGTAATATGGATAATAAAAACTGTGAAATACGCAAAGTGAATGCCTATGAAAAGGCTGAAGACTATAAGGAGCGTAATTTAGAGTCAGATGTTACCGAGATTATTCATGAGATTGGTGTTCCAGCCCATATTAAAGGATACCAGTATCTGCGGGATGCAATTGTAATGTCGGTTGCGGATATGGACATGCTAAATTCTATTACCAAGATTCTTTATCCGACAATCGCAAAAAAATATCAGACGACCCCAAGCCGTGTGGAACGTGCCATTCGTCATGCTATCGAGGTGGCATGGAGCAGAGGGAAAATGGATACCATTGACGAGATGTTTGGTTATACCATACATAATGGAAAGGGAAAACCTACCAATTCAGAATTTATTGCGCTGATTACAGATAGAATCAGATTGGAATATAAGATGTATTGATACTTTTCATTATATGCAAAAAAGGTTATAATATTCTTAAGCTTTCGAGAAGATTTTCGAAGTTGGGAGGGTATATAACATGACAAAAATATTGTTTGCGACTTCAGAAGCTGTACCTTTTATGAAAACAGGCGGACTTGCAGATGTAACAGGCTCATTGCCTAAATATTTTGATAAGGAGAAATACGATGTGCGTATTATCCTGCCAAAATATCTCTGCATGGACGAACTGTGGAAAGGGCAGCTTCATTTTAAATGCCATTTTTATGTGAATTTAAGCTGGAGAAAACAGTACGTAGGAATCTTTGAGACAGAATACGAAGGAATTACTTATTATCTGGTAGATAATGAATTCTATTTTGCCGGGGATAAGCCCTATAATGAACTTTATCAGGATATTGAGAAGTTTATATTTTTCTCCAAGGCAGTGTTAGAATCCCTGCCATTTATTGATTTTTGCCCGGATGTGGTTCATTGTCATGACTGGCAGACTGGCATGATACCGGTTTTCTTAAAAACCGTTTATGGAGACCAGAATTATTATGCCGGAATGAAATCTGTTTTTTCCATACATAATTTACAATTCCAGGGACGATGGAATCTTGAGACGGTTATGGATGTGACAGGCTTGCCGGAACAGATTTTTACATCGGACAAGCTGGAATCCTATGGTGAGGCGAATTTATTAAAGGGTGGTGTTGTATATGCAGATGCAGTTACCACAGTAAGTGAAACCTATGCCTACGAGATAACAACCGAACAGGGTGGAGAAGGCTTAGATGGTTTGATGCGGGCAAGAAGCAATTCTTTATATGGCATTGTAAACGGAATAGATTATAAGGAATATAATACAGAGACAGATACTTATATCTATAAGAATTTTACGAAATCAACTTTGGCAGCAGGTAAGGCTGCAAATAAAGAAGCACTTCAGAAGGAGGTTGGTCTTCCGGTAGAAAAGGATGTCTTCTTATTGGGAATGGTTTCAAGAATGACAAGCCAGAAAGGCTTCGATATAGTAGCATATATTATGGAGGAACTGCTTCATACAGAAAAAATCCAACTGGTAGTACTAGGAACAGGAGAAGAACAGTATCAGAATATGTTCCGTTACTTTGAAGACCGGTATCCGAAAAAGATAAAAGTTAATATTGGTTATTTTGAGGAAATGGCACATCGTATTTATGCATCCTGTGATGCCTTTTTAATGCCATCCTTATTTGAACCATGTGGTCTAAGTCAGCTTATGAGTATGCGTTATGGTACGCTTCCGATTGTAAGAGAGACAGGAGGTTTAAAGGATACGGTAGAAGCTTATAATGAATATGAGAATACAGGAACAGGTTTCTCTTTTGCCAATTATAATGCCCACGAGATGTTAGCAACCCTGCGTTATGCGATGTCTGTATACTATAATAAAAAGAAAGACTGGAACAGCATGATGCTTCGTGCTATGGAACAGGACTTCTCATGGAACAGTTCGGCAGAAAAATATGGGAAACTGTATCATAAGCTGTTAGAAGTATAATTTAGAAAAGAGGAAAAGAGGATACAGACTAAAATATAAAACTTAGGCTGTATCCTCTGTTGTTATTTTGTGAGCGTCGCGGGGCGACGCTTTTAAGGTATGTGGAAATGCAGTTGACTAGTGTGTGTCGGCTGAAAACGCGAAGCGTTTTTGTGAGCGTCGCGGGGCGACGCTTTTAAGGTATGTGGAAATGCAGTTGACTA
>CAYMIS010000019.1:25579-38943 GCA_964390485.1 uncultured Roseburia sp.
GTGTGTGTCGGCTGAAAACGCGAAGCGTTTTTGTGAGCGTCGCGCGGCGACGCTCTTTACATAGTCAGCTGCGAAGTTTCCCGGCAGAAATAGTAAACGTGGTCGGAAAGAATTTCCTCATTGGAAAGCTGTGTAGCATTAACCTCCCGGACCATATCAGAAAGTTCCTCGGCTGAGTCTGCTTTTTCGACAGGGATAATTAATACTTCATGAACACTGCTTGGAAGAATATACAAATCGCTATCTAGTTTTTTTGCAAAATCTGATAACAGATTTTTATAGAGAATACAGCCGGAACCATTTAATTTATTGCGGTTGGAGAGTACATACATTGGGAATGCACTAGAAGGAGCATCCAAAGAAGAGGAAAATTCTGCTTTTAGCAGACCGTTTAAAACCTCTGTCATGTTTTTTAAATCATAGGTTAAAAGCTTTGGGGTATTTTCCATGGCAAGGGCATATAAATCATCTTTGCTGATGTTCCAGAAGGAAAGATGGTGGTTGTGAATGAGAATGGTGGCACAGCCGCTCCCGTCAGTTTCTAACAGACAGCTGAATACGATTGCAAGGTCGAGATAGCGGTAATGAGGAATTTTTTCCAGCAGTTCATGATTGCGCTGGTAATTAACCAACTTAAAAATGATTCTTCCCTTTACCTTTTCGTATTCAGTAAAAAAGGAAATGTCGATAGAACTTTTTGGTTTGTTTTCTTCATAGGTGTGCAGAATGTCCTGATAGATTTCATTCAGTGACTTACCTTTTTGATACTGATTAAAATAGTAATTCAGATAAATAGTTGGGGAAATATTAGATTGATTTGATAGAATCGTAAGTCCATCCAGACGAGTGTTGTTATTTTTGATAATTTCCTGTACCGTTACAGTTACAGAGGAACCGAGTCTTTCCTGAATTACGTCGATAATATGCTGTTTGAATTCCTGATATGTCATATAAAACTTCTCCTTTATAATGTTTAGGAAAGCTTTTTATTTATGCGGATATATGACGAAAGGCACAGAAAAACTGTGTATATAAACCTTAACATGAACATCTTGGAAATACAAATTAAATATTTATAAAATTTTTTTGGAGGAATAGTAAAAATTTGCAGGAAAAATAGCAAAAAAAGATTGCAATTTTATTTATATCAGTTATAATATCATAGGAATGTGCCGATATGGCTCAGTTGGTAGAGCAACGCATTCGTAATGCGTGGGTCAGGGGTTCGAGTCCCCTTATCGGCTTAAAAGAAATCTCTCAGTTGCACTGGGGGCTTTTCTTTTTTTACGGTGATTATAAGTAATATGAATAAATGTTATGTTATTTATAATCCACACCTATTTTAAGGAGGACAAATTATTATGAAGAAGAAAGTAATGAGCTTACTGTTAGCAACAGTAATGACAGTTTCTATGTTTGCTGGATGTGGTTCTTCTAACGAAGCTGCAGACAACAATGCAGGCAATAATGAAGCCAGCACAGAGAACGTAGAAGCAACAGAATCAGGAGCAGATGTTTCTGATGAGAGCACAGATGGTGCTGAATTAGCGTTAGTTATCGACGTTGGAACAATCGATGACAAATCTTTTAACCAGGGTTCATGGGAAGGTGTTGAAAGATATGGTGACGAAAAAGGTGTTTCTTACAAATACTACAAGTCAGCAGAAGCAACAACAGATGCTTTCCAGGAGACAATTGAATTAGCAATCGAAGGTGGTGCAAAGGTTATCGTTTGCCCAGGTTTCTTATTTGAAACACCTATCTATAATATGCAGACTGCTCATCCAGATGTAAAATTCATCTTAATCGATGGACAGCCAAACGATGGTAATGGAACATATGCAACAGCAGAGAACACAATGGCAGTTTTATATCAGGAAGACCAGGCTGGATTCTTAGCTGGTTATGCAGCAGTAAAAGATGGTTATACAAATCTTGGTTTCATGGGTGGTATGGCACTTCCAGCAGTTATCCGTTATGGTTATGGATATCTTGCAGGTGCTGAATATGCTGCACAGGAATTAGGTGTAGATGTAAATGTGAACTACACATATACAGGTGCATTTGAAGCTACTCCAGAAGCACAGTCTATGGCAGCTGGATGGTACAATGCAGGAACAGAAGTAATCTTTGGTTGTGGTGGTGCAGTAGGTAACTCTGTAATGGCAGCAGCTGAAGCTAACTCTGGTAAAGCAATTGGTGTAGACGTAGACCAGTCTGCTGAATCTGCAACAGTTATTACATCTGCTATGAAGATGTTATCTAATTCAGTATATGCTGCAGTATCTGCTGCTTATGACGGAACATTTGCAGGTGGTGAAACAACAACATTTGATATCACAAACGATGGTGTTGGTATCGCTATGGAAACTGCACAGTGGAATCAGTTCACACAGGCAGATTATGATGCAATCTATGCAAAACTTGTTGCTGGTGAAATTACAATCGATAATGATGTAAATAAAGAAGTATCAGAACTTGGACTTAGCAAGGTTACTGTAAATTACGTTCAGTAATTTCATAATTGGAATATATTAGAATGCTCGAAAGGGGTGCTTGTAAGGGCATCCCTTTTGTTACCTTATAGAGACTATGTCAACTAATGAAAACCACAGCAGTGATGATATGTGGAAATGTATTAGAAATGGAGACATTTATGGATTATATAATTGAAATGCTAGACATTACAAAGGATTTTCCGGGAATCAGAGCAAATGACCACATTACGCTTCAGATTAAAAAAGGTGAGATTCACGCGCTGCTTGGAGAAAATGGAGCAGGAAAATCCACATTGATGAGTGTTCTGTTTGGATTATATCAGCCAGACGGAGGATGTATTAAAGTAAATGGTAAAGAGGTAAAAATTAACGGACCATTAGATGCAAATGCATTAGGAATCGGTATGGTGCACCAGCATTTTAAACTTGTGCACAATTTTACAGTATTACAGAATATCGTACTTGGAAAAGAAGATTTAAAGCATGGCTTCCTTGAAATGAAGAGAGCCAGAAAAAAGGTTATGGAATTAAGTGAAAAGTATCACCTTTCCGTTGACCCGGATGCGCTGATTTCGGATATTACAGTTGGAATGCAGCAGCGAGTAGAAATTTTAAAAATGTTATATCGTGACAATGATATTCTCATTTTTGATGAACCGACAGCTGTGCTGACACCACAGGAAATTGATGAATTAATGGGAATTATGAAGGGACTTGTAGAAGAAGGAAAGTCTATTGTATTCATCACACATAAATTGAATGAAATTAAGGCGGTAGCAGATCGCTGTTCTGTTTTACGCCGTGGAAAATATATTGGAACAGTTGATGTGAAAGACACAGACAAAGAAGCATTATCTGAAATGATGGTAGGTCATAAGGTACAGCTTACGGTAGAAAAAGCAGAAGCAAAACCAGAAGATGTTGTTTTGGATGTGAAGAATCTTACGGTAAAAGATAAGAAGCAGGGACATAGCAAGGATGTCATTAAAGATGTTTCTCTTCAGGTAAGAAAAGGTGAAATTGTCTGTATTGCAGGTATTGATGGTAATGGACAGACAGAACTGGTAGAAGCAATTACCGGAATGAATAAAGTAGATTCGGGAACAATTCTTTTAAAGGGTGAAGATATTACCAAAAAGACAATTCGTTACCGTAATACCCATGGAATGTCCCATATACCGGAAGACAGACATAAACATGGACTGGTATTAGATTATTCCTTAGAAGATAATCTTGTATTGCAGAATTATTTTGAGCCGGAATTCCAGAAACATGGATTTATCAAGAAGGACAGTGTGGCAAAATATGCCAAGGAGCTGATTGAGAAGTTTGATATTCGAAGCGGACAGGGAGCAGAAACAATAACAAGAAGTATGTCCGGTGGTAACCAGCAGAAGGCGATTATTGCGAGAGAACTTACAAAATCTCATGAACTTCTTGTGGCTGTTCAGCCAACCAGAGGACTGGATGTAGGTGCAATTGAATTTATTCATAAGCAGATTGTAAAAGAACGTGATGAAGGAGCCGCGGTTCTTTTGGTATCGTTAGAGTTAGAAGAGGTTATGAATTTAAGTGACCGTATTTTAGTTATTTATGAAGGTGAAATCGTTGGAGAATTAAATCCAAAGGAAACAACCGTACAGGAGCTTGGACTTTATATGGCAGGCTCTAAGAAAGGAGCAGCAAAATAATCATGAAAAAGAAAAAAGATTATATGGGATTTTTGTCCTCCATTTTTGCGATTGTTGTAGGACTTCTGATTGGATTTGTGATTCTTCTGGTCAGCAATCCGTCCCAGGCAGTAGAGGGATTTTTTACGATTCTGTCTGGTCCTGTAACCCATGGATTAAAGGGTGTAGGACAGGTATTTTATTTTGCAACGCCGATTATTTTAACGGGTCTTTCTGTTGGTTTTGCGTTTAAAACAGGTTTGTTTAATATTGGTGCATCCGGCCAGTTTATTATTGGTGGTTTTGCAGCGGTTGTTGTTGGAATTAAATGCGAAGGTCTTGGTTCGGTGCAGTGGATTTTTGCTTTATTGGCGGCAGTAATTGCAGGTATGCTCTGGGGTGCAATTCCTGGAATTTTCAAAGCATACTTTAATGTAAATGAAGTAATTGCATGTATTATGACAAACTATATCGGAATGTATCTTGTAAATTATCTGGTGTCTACGAACACAGATTTATACGATAAGATTCGTAATCATTCCAAAGATGTAGCAGATACAGCGAATATTCCGGGAATGGGGCTGGATGTGCTTTTTGACGGCTCAAGTATTAACGGTGGATTTTTCATTGCTTTATTAGCAGTTGTAATTATTTATATCGTATTACAGAAAACTACCTTTGGATATGAGTTAAAAGCGGCTGGTTTTAATAAGGATGCAAGTAAATATGCCGGAATGAACGAAAAGAGAAATGTGATTCTTTCTATGGCGATTGCCGGTGGACTAGCTGCCTTAGGTGGAGCACTTTTATATCTTGCCGGTTCCGGTAAGCATATTGAAATTGTCGATGCACTGGCGGACGAAGGATTTACAGGTATTTCTGTTGCATTACTTGGACTTTCTGATCCAATTGGTGTGCTGTTAGCAGGAATTTTCATTGCATACATTACAGCAGGCGGATTTTATTTACAGCTGTTGGATTATCCGACAGAGGTTATTGATATTATTATTGCAGTTATTATTTATTTCTCAGCTTTCTCATTGTTTATCCGTGGATTTATTATACAGAGACAGAAGAAGAGAGAAGAGAAAGCTGCATCAAATAAAAAAGAAGGAGGTAAAAAATAATGGATATTTTATTTATGGTAATTCAGCAGGCAATGTTTTTTACTATTCCTTTATTATTAGTGGCGTTAGGTGGAATGTTTTCTGAGCGTTCCGGTATCATTAATATCGCATTAGAGGGTATTATGATTATGGGAGCCTTTGCAGGTATTCTGTTTATTTACATGACCAATGGTACAATGAGTGGTCAGCTTCAGTTGATTTTAGCAATTTTAGTATCTGTTGCAGCGGGAATTTTATTTTCATTGTTCCATGCTTTTGCATCCATTAATATGAAAGCAGACCAGACAATTGGTGGTACAGCATTAAATATGTTTGCACCGGCTTTTGCAATTTATGTGGCAAGACGTATTACAGGAACACAGCAGATTCAGTTTACAAATACCTTCCGTATTGAAAAAGTACCGGTATTAGGTGATATTCCGGTGATTGGAGAAATGTTTTTCCAGAATACCTATATTACAACCTATATTGGATTTGCAATTTTAATCATTTCAGTGATTGTACTTTATTATACAAGATTTGGACTTCGTTTACGTTCCTGTGGTGAACATCCTCAGGCGGCAGATTCAGTGGGAATTAATGTATATAAAATGCAGTATTCTGGTGTGATTATTTCCGGTGCTCTGGGTGGTCTTGGCGGATTAGTTTTCGTTGTACCAACCTCCACAAACTTTAATGCTTCGGTAGCAGGATATGGTTTCCTTGCGTTAGCAGTATTGATTTTTGGTCAGTGGCATCCGGTAAAAATTTTAGGGGCATCCATTTTCTTTGGTTTAATGAAAACAATTGCAGCAACTTATTCTGCAATTCCATTCTTAAGTACAAGTGGAATTCCAAGTTATATTTATAAAATGATTCCATATATTGCAACTTTAATCGTATTAGTATTTACTTCGAAAAATTCTCAGGCTCCAAAGGCAGAGGGTATTCCATATGATAAGGGTGCGAGATAAGTAAAATATAAGAAAAAGGAGAGTAAACAAAATGATTTCAACGAAATTTTTTGATCATACTATTTTAAAGGCAGAGGCAACAGAAGCACAGGTGGCAAAGATTTGTGCAGAGGCATTAGAAAATAATTTCGCGTCTGTATGTGTAAATCAGTATTATACAAAATTCGTAGCAGAGCAGTTAAAGGGTTCTGATGTAGATGTATGTACAGTAGTAGGTTTCCCACTTGGTATGTCTGATACAAGAGTAAAGGCTTTTGAGACAAAGGCAGCTATCGAAGATGGAGCAACAGAAATCGACATGGTAATCAATGTTGGCGCATTAAAAGATAAGAAATATGATTATGTTTTAAATGATATTAAAACATTAAAAGAAGTATGTGGAAAAGACGTGGTATTAAAAGTTATTCTTGAAACATGTCTTTTAACAGAAGAAGAAATTGTAAAAGCTTCTGAACTTTCAAAAGAAGCAGGAGCAGATTTTGTGAAAACCTCCACCGGATTTTCCACTGGCGGAGCAAAGGCATCAGATGTTGCATTAATGAGAAAAACAGTTGGTGAAGATATGGGAGTAAAAGCTTCTGGTGGAATTCACACAGCAGAAGAAGCCCAGTCTATGATTGATGCAGGTGCAAGCCGTCTTGGAACAAGTGCAACACTTGCAATTATTGGTAAATAATCTGCTGTTACAAGGAGTAAATCATGAATACGATTTTAATGGGTATTGCAGGTGGAACCGGCAGTGGAAAAACAACATTGGCAGATAAAGTGGTTGATAGCTTTGGCACTCATGAAGTGAGTATTCTTCGTCATGACAATTATTATAAACGTCATGATGAGATGAATTATGAGGAGCGTTGTAAACTTAATTATGATCATCCGGATGCTTTTGATACAGAATTATTATCGGAACATATCAGGCTGTTAAAGGAAGGAAAGTCTATTGACATGCCGGTGTATGATTATTCGATACATAATCGTTCCGATGAAACCATCCGTGTTAATCCTGCACCGGTAATTGTGCTGGAAGGTATTCTGATTTTTGCAGAACAGCAGCTCTGCAATCTGATGGATATTAAGGTATTTGTTGATACAGATGCAGACGTGCGTATACTTCGTCGTATCATTCGTGATGTAAAGGAACGGGAGCGTTCGTTAGACAGTGTGATTAATCAGTATCTGACAACAGTAAAACCAATGCATGAGCAGTTTGTAGAGCCGAGTAAACGGCGGGCAGATATTATCATTCCGGAGGGCGGCGAAAATCAGGTCGCGCTGGACATGCTGATTGAGCGCGTTCGCAAGCATTTATCAGAATAAACAGAAAATCCGCTATAGCGTTATACTAATTAGGAGAATGTGAATTATCCCGATTAAGTATAAAGCAATAGCGGATTTTTTTAATAAATGAGGTCTTGAGGAACGGTGTAAGCCATGGCTTTGTAAGCGCGGCTGCTTGGATGAAGGTGGTCACCGCTGTCAAAACCTTTGCGGAAGGCATATGGGTCATCCGGGTCACGCAGGGCAAGGTCAAAGTCGATACAGCCATCAATTTCATCTGTGGCACGAATCCAGGCATTTACTTCATTTTTTAAATCTTCCCGGAAATCAGCATAGGTACGCCAGCCTTGGATTGGAAGCAGGGTTCCCATATATACCTTATAATTTAATTTTCTTGCTTCTTCAATATACCAGCGAAGACCATCAATTAATTTTTTCGCAGTTGGAAGGTCACTCATAGGACGGAATGGGTTTAACTCCGAACCGACAGGATGAATAATATCGTTGATGCCCTGCTGAATAATAATGGTATCAGCACCGGAAACAGGAGCTTCATGATGAAACCGGTTTTTTCCTTTTAAACCATAGGAATCATAGGTGATACAATCATATTGGCGAAGAACTCTGGTACCACTGGCTGCTTTACGAATAATAGTAGTATGGTTATCCGGGTTTTCCATAGCGCGAAGTGTCAGATAATCTGGCCATGCCTGAGCAGTAATGGAATCGCCGTAACAGACAATCGCATGATTGGCTGTGGAAGTTAATATTTCAACATCACTTAAAAAATAAAACCAGTTGATGGATTTTGATTCATTTAGTGGAAGTGCAGGAGTACCACACTGGTCGCCAAGGGAGAAAAAGCCTTTACATAAGGGACCGCTGGCAATGACTGCGGATTGCATCAGGGTAAAATCAGCAAAATATATGCTGACACAAATGGTCTCTCCGGCCTTTATATCCATATATACCGGGTCACTGACAATTTTGTCCTTTGGCAGAATGGTAACGTCCGGACTGCTGAAAAATGTAATTTCCTGAATGGTATCTTCAAGAACCGGACAGCTTAAACCAAGTTTATCCGTTAGGCTTCCAGACGAAACTGCAACAGTTGCACGGGTAATTTCCACGCGTTCCGTTCCGCAAAAATTATCAAAAGTAAAGCGAAGTCCATCTCCGGATAGTGGCGCATAGATGGGATAGCGAAGTGTAATATTTTTGGCATATGATTCCGGACGATGCTCTGCAATAGACATGGCATTTCCCCACATGGTAATCCATTTTGTATTATTCATATAATTAACCTTTCTAAATCTGCATCCTTGAGTTCTTATGATACAGTTATTTTTATATTATGAATTGAAAATAAAAAAGTTTTCCTATCGACACATTATATACGAAAAATGTAATTATTTCTATAGTGAGAATATATTTTGTAAAGTATGTACGAAAAAGAAGGAAAAAGGTGACTTTTTTTGGAAATCTGACTGTTTCTTTTGGAGGATTATCCCTTGTCCTTTTCGACGGAAATTGATATAATACTTTAAGTTAAGCAAATAAAGAGAGAGGTTAGATAAATAGGTATGAGTGAGGCAAATAATAAAACAGGGGCTGCATCAACGAAAAATAACGAGATGACTGGTCTGAAAAAGAAGCTGAGAGAGCAGAGGGGGTTCGCAGCAGAATTAGAGGAGAATAAGCAATATCTGGCATTGTTTGCACTGATTGTTGTGGCATTACTTGTGATTTTAATTAGTATTCTGGCATTAAAACTTCCGGTAGTTTCCATTTGTATTATGGTATTGCTTGAGGCAGGAATTGCAGCGTGTCTGCAGAATGAGCCAATCTGGCTGCATGGCTTGCTTGTGTTAGTAGAAATCATAGCAGGAATTCTCTGTGGAAAAACAATATTTATGATTTTACTTGCAGCATTATATGTAGTTGGAATTTTAGTCCTGAAATTATTAAGAAGTTAATGTGTGAAGTAAAAAGGAAGTCCGACGGGAAAAGTGCTCGCCGGGCTTTTTTGATTCATACGAGGAAAGTTTTTTGAACTTCCTATAGAATAAAAGTAGGATAGGGGGAAATACATATGGGAGAAAAAGTTCTGGTATTTAGTTCAAGAGAGATTTGCTATAATTCAAACAGCTTTTTTGCAAATCAGATGGCAATGGCATTTGAAAAAATTGGATATGAAGCAGAGGTTTGCGAATTTACAAAGGAAGATGATTTAGACAGGGTCTTAACCCCTTTTATTGGCAAAGAGTATAAGATAATTCTGGATTTTAATTCCTTGATGACAAGAATGGTGGAGGAGGACGGAACACCGCTTCTTGATATGATAGATGGTCCTTTTTATGACTACATTTTGGATCATCCGTTGTTTCATTATAATGGGCTGACCGCCAGATTGAATAATTTAAATGCAATTCTTTTAGATGAGGCACAGAAGCGTTATGTAGAGCGTTTTTATAAAGGGGTAAAGCATACAGTAATGATGCCTCTTGGTGCAACGGAGGCATTTACGCAGCAGAAACAGGAGGAGAATCCCAAGTGTGTGCTTTTTATGGGAAGCTATGACAGCCCTGAAAAACTTTACGATATGGTTAAATTATCACCGGAGCCGTTAAAAACTTATATGAAAAAGTTGATTGAAATGCGTTTATCGGAACCGGAACTTCCCATGGAAGATGCCTTTGAAGGGCTGCTAAGAGAAGAAGGGGAGGAACTGCCGGAGGAACAGTTTGCCCTTTATATGAATGCCATGTATCCGGTAGATGCATATATCCGGGATTATTACAGGAAGGTAGTGCTAGATACCCTGGCAAAGGCGAAAATTCCGGTAAAAGTAGTCGGAGATGGCTGGGAAAAATATAAAAGTCCAAAGGAAGATTATCTTACAAGGGAAAAGCCGGTGGTTTTTAGTCTTTCTTTTGAAAAAATTGCGAAAGAACATATTTTACTGAATAATTCTCCAATTTTTAACAGAGGTGCCCACGATAGAATTTATGCAGGAATGGCAAATCATTGTGTGGTAATGACAGATACGAACCCATATCTGAGAAGAGAGATGAAGGATGGGGAGAATATCTGCCTGTATTCCTTAAAGGATATGCAGACAGTAACAGATATTGCAGAGGAATTGCTTACAAATCCGCTGCGATGTCAGGAGATGGAAGAACGGGCATATCTTGAATATTTAGAGAAACATAGCTGGGAAAAAAGAGTGCAGCAATTACTGGGAATGATGGAATTATAATAGAATTGGCAGAAAAATTCAGTTGCACTTTGATACTTTATCATGTAGAATAGTTAGAAATGAATTTTTATACATCTTTTTCTTATGTTTATTCAGTGATAATATGAAAAATATAATTTTCACAGTTCAAATAGCGAAAAGTTATACATTTTTGTGCCATTGGTTCAAAATACAGATTGTTGGAAAGGGTATGGTTTTCATAAATGAATAAAATAAATTATCAGAAAGTATTGGATGAAACAATAGAAAGAATTGAAAAGGAAGGCAGAGTACCCACATTGCTGTTACACAGCTGCTGTGCTCCCTGCAGCTCCTATTGTCTTGAATATTTATCCAATTATTTTAGCATTACTGTTTTTTATTATAATCCGAATATTTATCCGGAAGAGGAATATTGGAAAAGAGTAGAAGAACAGAAGCGTTTTATTTCAAAACTGCCAGCGAAGCATCCTATCCAGTTTCTGGAAGGAAACTACGATAAGGAACGTTTTTATGAGATGGCAAAGGGTTTAGAAAACTGCAAAGAGGGGGGCGAACGTTGTTTTCGCTGTTATGAGCTTCGCTTAAGAGAAGCAGCAGAAGCAGCAAAGGAACGTCAGATGGATTATTTTACCACTACATTATCCATTAGCCCGTTGAAAAATGCAGCAAAGCTTAATGAAATAGGAGAAATGCTTGGGGAAGAATATGAAATTATGTATTTAAGTTCAGATTTTAAAAAGAAAAATGGCTATAAACGTTCCGTTGAATTATCCGAGGAGTATGGAATGTACCGGCAGTATTACTGCGGCTGTGTTTATTCCAAACAGCAGCGGGATAAAGAAATTGCAGAAAAAGAGCAGAATCGAAAAAAAGAAGAATAAGGAAAATAGAAAGAGAGGAAATTGTTATGGCACAGTTATGGGGAGGTCGTTTCACAAAGGAAACAGACCAGCTTGTTTACAATTTTAATGCATCAATTACGTTTGACCAGAAATTTTATAAGCAGGATATTGAAGGCAGCATTGCCCATGTAACCATGCTTGGAAAACAGGGCATTTTGACAGAGCAGGAAAAGCAGGATATTGTCCGCACTTTAAATGAAATTAAGGCAGAGGTAGAAAGTGGAAAGCTGGAAATTACCTCTGAATATGAGGATATTCACAGCTTTGTGGAAGCGAAATTAATCGAACGTCTTGGGGATACAGGAAAGAAACTTCATACCGGAAGAAGCCGTAACGACCAGGTGGCACTGGATATGAGACTTTATACAAGACAGGAAGTACTTGAAACAGATGCCTTGTTAAAAGAACTGCTGGAAGTAATTTTAAAAATTATGGAAGAAAATACAGAAACCATTATGCCGGGCTTTACCCATTTACAGAAGGCACAGCCAATTACACTGGCACATCATATGGGTGCATATTTTGAAATGTTTAAACGAGACAGACTGCGTCTGCATGACATCTACGAGCGTATGAATTACTGCCCACTGGGTTCTGGCGCGCTGGCAGGAACTACATATCCACTAGACAGAGATTATACAGCAGAGCTTCTTGGTTTTTATGGACCAACCTTAAATAGTATGGATGGAGTGTCAGACCGGGATTATTTAATTGAGTTTTTATCTGCTTCGGCAACGATTATGATGCATTTAAGCCGTTTTTCAGAGGAGGTAATTATCTGGAATTCCAATGAATATCAGTTTGTTGAAATTGATGATGCATACAGTACCGGAAGCAGTATTATGCCACAGAAGAAAAATCCGGATATTGCAGAGTTAGTCCGTGGAAAAACAGGACGTGTTTATGGAGCATTGACATCTCTGCTTACTACCATGAAAGGCATTCCACTGGCATATAATAAAGATATGCAGGAGGATAAAGAGTTTTCTTTTGATGCAATGGATACTGTAAAAGGATGTATTGCGCTATTTGCCGGAATGCTTTCCACCATGAAATTTAATAAAGAAACAATGCGTTTGTCTGCAAACAACGGTTTTACAAATGCTACAGATGCGGCAGATTATCTGGTAAATCATGGAGTTCCATTCCGTGATGCCCATGGGATTGTAGGCCAGATTGTACTTTACTGCCTTGACAAGGGAATTGCTATAGATGATATGAGTTTAGAAGAATTAAAAAACATCAGTCCGGTGTTTGAAGAAGATATTTATGAAGCGATTTCCATGGAAACCTGTGTAAATAAACGTTTAACCATCGGTGCACCGGGAAAAGAAGCCATGGAAAAAGTGATTGCAATTCAGAAGAAATACCTTGCTGAAAATTAATACATGAATGTCACATTGTGCGATATGCACAAGAAAAGTGAAAAAAAATAGGAAACTTTTACGAAAAGTACCATTGCTTTTTCGGCAAAAATAGCATAATATATTCGATATGACGACAGTTGTTCGCGACGCGCGGACAACCAGGGGCGGAAAATGTCGAAGAGGCAGGAAAAGCCATGAAACGCTTTTGTGTATTTTCGATATTGTTTTGATTAAGGAATAAGAATGAGGAGATTTGTGAAAATGAGTGAGAGATTAAAAGTAGGTATTCTTGGTGGAACAGGTATGGTAGGACAGAGATTTATCTCTT
>CAYMIS010000020.1:0-37375 GCA_964390485.1 uncultured Roseburia sp.
TTGTTTCCGGTATCCGCAAAGATTACTCACCGGAAGAAATGGTGGGCAAAAAGGTTATGGTTCTTGTAAACTTAAAACCTGCAAAATTAGCCGGCGTATTATCTGAAGGAATGCTGCTTTGCGCAGAAGATGAAAACGGGGAATTATCACTGATGGTTCCGGAAAAGAAAATGCCAAGCGGAGCAGAAATCTGCTAATTGATAATGGGAGAAAGGGAGTTTCAAAGAGAAAAGCTTTGAAACTCCTTTTCATTTTTGAACGATGAGAAAAATTGCCAAAACAAGGAAAAAATATTGACAATTAACTATAAAATGTTTAGTGTGGAATTGTTGTATGTGCAGAAGGAAGCAATGAAGTATAAAAGAAGTGGGAGTTGTAGGGGTTTTGTACATACAGTTGAAAATTAATAAGCGTAAGGATAGAGGAAGATGATTTATAATAATATTTTGGATTGTATGGGACATACTCCTATGATTCGTTTGAATCGCATGAATGACGAGGATGCAGCAGAGGTTTTAGTAAAATTTGAAGGGCTAAATGTTGGTGGTTCGATAAAGACAAGAACCGCTTATAACATGATTTGCAAAGCGGAAAAGGATGGTCTGATTCATAAGGATACCATCATTGTGGAACCAACCAGTGGTAATCAGGGAATAGGTCTTGCTTTGATTGGTGCGGTAAAAGGCTATAAAACCATTATTATTATGCCGGATTCTGTTAGTGAGGAAAGACGTAAATTAGTGGCACATTATGGTGCAGAGGTAATGCTGATTCATGATGCAGGAAATATCGGAGACTGTATCGATGAATGTTTACAGACAGCCCTTAATATGGCAAAGGAAAATCCAAATGTATATGTACCACAGCAGTTTGAAAATCCTGCAAATCCATTGGTACATAAGCATCATACAGGAGTAGAGATTTTAGAACAGGTAGAAGGACCAATTCATGGTTTTTGCTCCGGAATTGGAACCGGTGGAACCATCTCCGGCATTGGTGAAGTGTTAAAAGCACAGAACCCGGATATTACGATTTGGGCAGTAGAGCCGGAACATGCAGCGATTTTAGCTGGCGGAACCATTGGAACGCATGTCCAGATGGGAATTGGTGATGGATTGATTCCTGAGAACTTGAATCAGAATATATATGAAGATATTTATATTGTAACGGATGAAGAAGCGATTCGTACCGCAAAGGATTTAGCACGTTTAGAGGGAATTATGTGTGGAATCTCCAGCGGAACAAATGTAGCAGCTGCGTTAAAATTAGCGAAGAAGCTGGGAAAAGGAAAGACTGTAGTTACGGTATTACCGGATACAGCAGAACGCTATTTTTCCACACCGTTATTTGAATAGTATTTGTTCCAGTGATATGGAAAAAGTCGGATGTGAAAATATAGACAAAAGATTTCTAAATCATAAGGTTCTGTATATGAGAGTGGTATCAGATAACACTGATATCACTCTCTTTTCCTTAATAATCTTTTAAATATCGCCAAACAGCGCTCTTGCATTTGCTTCTGTAATACGTTCCACTTCTTCGGCAGAAACACCTTTTAATTCAGCAATTTTAGCAATCACAAATGGCAGGTAAGAGGAATCGTTACGGCTTCCACGGTGTGGTTCCGGTGCCATATATGGGCAGTCTGTTTCAATCAGAATCCGCTCTAATGGAATGGCTTCTACGGTTTCTTTTAATTTCTTGGCGTTCTTAAATGTGACAACACCACCGACACCGATATAGTATCCCATTTTAATAAATTCTAATGCCATTTCTTTGGAATAGGAATAGCAATGAATGACACCGGGAATTTCTTCGGCATGAACAGCCTTCATAACCTCCATGGTATCGGCAGCTGCATCTCTGGAATGAATAATCACAGGAAGATGCGCTTCTCTTGCCAATTCCATCTGTCTTGCAAACCAGATACGCTGCTTTTCCTGAACCTCCGGTTCTTTATCCCAGTAGTAATCCAGACCAATTTCGCCAACAGCTACGGTTTTGGGACGTCTGGTCTGCTCCGCAAGCCATGCAAAGCTTTCTTCGTTTAAATCAGAAATATCACTGGGATGAACACCCACTGCCGCAAAAACGTGTGGATAAGTCTCAGCTAATGCTAAGGTTTTGCGTGATGCTTCAATAGAGGAGCCGACATTAATAATGCGCCCGATGCCCTTTTGGGGCATGGAGGAAAGCAGTTCCTCTCTGTCGTCGTGAAAACGATCGTCATCGTAATGTGCATGTGATTCAAATATCATTTTTTTACTATACCTTTCTAATTTATATAATCATAGGAAATGTGTGTATCTGCTATTAAAACTATGGAAATATCAAAGTATTACACAGCAGTGCATTTAAATATTTTTATAGTAAAAAACAGCAAGCTGAGTGCGATCCCGCAGTGCCAGTTTTTCTAAAATCGTGCTGATATAATTTCGGACGGTTCCCTCACTTAAAAACAGCTTTTCGGAGATTTCTTTGTTGCTTAAGCCCTCTGCCACTAATTCAATAATTGCCTGTTCCTTTTCGTTAATGTCATACTGGCTGTAATTAAACTCTTCTTTGGACTGCATTAAAACCGGAAGCTTTCCAACAATTTCTCCGCCAAAGACACTTTGTCCACCGTAAACAGCCTTGAGGGCTGGGACAATTCCTTCAAAATCCTGTTTTAAAATATAACCTTTGGCACCGATACTAAGGGCTTTTACAATATATTCGTCATCAGAAAAGGTGGTCAAAAACAGAATTCGTGCATCTGCATTTTCAGCCAGAATTTTTTCTGCCGCCTCTAACCCATTCATATTTTCCATGCGGATATCCATAAGAAGGACATCCGGTTTATATTTGTTATATAGAAGAATTGCTTCTGCGCCACTGTGGCCGGTTGCCAGAACTTCAATGGAAGTATCTGCTTCTAAAATAGTTTTAAGGGAGATAGCAACTAACTGGTCGTCATCTACAACAATGATTTTCATAAATAAAATATCCTTTCCTGAGTCTTAGTATAAAGTATTGTTCTTATATAATTTCAAGAGATTTCCACTGAGGATTTATGATAAGCTGTCACTTTTCTTAACCGATATAAAAATTTTGAAGCCCTGAGTTGTCTGGATACGCAGGGTGCCATTTAACGCCTCAACTCGCTGTTTCATATTGCTAAGTCCGATACCGCCATCTAAAGAAGCCGGAATATTTGTTCCGTTATCCTCGATGGAAAGCTGGTAAAAAGCAGGATGTTCCCGCACCACAATATCAATTTTGTCTGCATTTGAATGTTTTACGATATTAGACATGGCTTCTTTTACTGTGGTAATAAAACAGTATTTTACATTTCTTGGAATAGCATTTGTCGCATCATAATCGATGCGGACATTGTAATTTTTTTGCATTTCCTTTGTAGCCTCGGCGATGGCAAGCTTTAAATCAATAGAGTCATCATGTAAGTCATGTACACTTTCCCGAATACTGTTCATCGCCTGATTTAAGGTGTTATTGATGCTTAAAAGCTGTTCATGTAGAGGTTCTTCTTTATGAATGGTGCCAAGGGCTCCAACCTGTAAAATTGAGCGGGAAAGCATATGTCCCACATTATCGTGAATTTCCCTTGCGATTCGGTTACGTTCCTTTAAGGTTGCCAGATAAATTTCATAGTCCTGTTTTTCCATCAGATTTTTATTTTTTTCCTTCAAGGCAAGATTTAATTCTGTACTGGTATCCCGCATATGAATCATGTCGGTCTCCAGTTTTTGAATCTTTTCTGTCCGATAGGAGAGAAGAACGGAAAGACCACATACACAAAACCAGAGAGCAATTTCCCAAGGTTGATAGCGAGACGCTGTAGATAGAAATACAACCATTCCGATAGCTGGCCAATACAGACGATGTTGACATGCACTATAAAGCAGGATTGGTAAAAATAGCGTAACCTCAGGTAGTAGCAGACATATTACAAGAAAAAGAATATATATAATTGTAAGCTGATGCTTCTCAGAGAGACAAATTCCCAGGGCAGCAGTTACGATACCTGCTAACAGGGCGATTACCGGTGTATATAAATTTGATATCTGAAATGCCAGGATTCCTGAAAGAATCAGTAAAATGAGATTATCTATTACACGATTCATAGTAAAGATATACCTTTCTTATATTGTAAGATGTGCTAATTAGATATTCAATTAACACATTTTATATGAGCTGGAGTCTCACTTTAACAATCATAATATTTTTTTCTAAGAGAAACAACAAGAGAATGAGATAAAAATCAGAATTTATTAAATAAGTTTTTTTAAGGGAAATCATCAAAAGTGACAAATGTCACTTTTGATTCTGACACAGTTCACTTACATGGAATAAGAGTTTTCATTATACTAGGTTTATCAACAGAAATGAAACGGAAATTTTTTGCATGGATTTATAGCAGTCAGAAAGGAAGAGAATATGAAAACATCAGTTATTAAAGTCGAGAATCTTGTAAAACGCTATCGGGAACTGGTGGCACTGGACCATTTTAACTTGGAAATTGAAGAGGGAGAGATATTCGGTTTATTAGGACCAAACGGTTCCGGTAAAACAACCACCATGAACTGTATTCTTTCACTTTTAACTTATGATAAAGGAAGCATTAAGGTTTTTGGAAAAGAGATGCACCCAGACAGCTATGACCTAAAGCGTCAGATAGGTGTAGTAATGCAGAATGTAGCAGTTTTTGAGGAATTGACGGTATATGAAAATATTGATTATTTCTGCGGTCTTTATATCAGAGATAAAAAATTAAGAAAACAGTATGTGGAAGAGGCAATTGACTTTGTAGGTTTAAATGATTTCAAGAAATTCTATCCAAAGAAATTATCCGGTGGACTTTTACGCCGCTTAAATATTGCTTGCGGAATTGCCCATAAGCCAAAGCTGATATTCTTAGATGAGCCAACGGTAGCAGTAGACCCACAGAGCCGAAACAAGATTTTAGAGGGAATTCAGGAATTAAACCGTCAGGGAGCAACGATTGTATATACCTCCCATTATATGGAAGAGGTGGAGCAAATCTGTACCAGAATTGCTATTATGGACAAGGGAAAAAATCTTGCCATTGGTACCAAGGAAGAATTAAAGCAGATGATTAAAAAGAGCGAGATTGTATCCATTGAGATACTAGAACTCTCGGAACAGCATTTAGAGTCAATTCGCAAGATTGAACATGTATATGAGGTACGTTTTGAGAATCATCAGCTTCAGGTTTTCTGTAGTGGTGGAAAGCACAATTTGATTCGCATTTTGAATTATTTACAGACAAATGAACTTTCATTTGGAAAAGTTTATTCGGAACTGCCAACGTTAAATGATGTTTTCCTTGAAATTACAGGAAAAGAGCTGCGAGATTAATTTGAGGAGGAAAACGATGTTTATACATTCATTTATATATGCATTAAAGCAATTATTTCGTCAAAAAGAGTCGGTGTTTTGGAGTTTATTGTTTCCTATTGTGTTAGCATCACTTTTCTATTTTGCCTTTAGCGGCTTATCAAAGGAGGAGCAGTTCGAGGCAATTCCGGTAGCCGTTGTGCTATCGGACTCCGAAGAAGAACAGATATTAGGAAAAGTAGCTGATGAACTTGGAAAAGAGGGAGAAAACCAGTTTTTAAAAGTAACATATGTAACAGAAGAGGAAGCTCTCTCTTTATTGGAGAAAAAAGAGATTATAGGAATCTTATACGATGGAATGCCGGTGAAACTTACTATTTCAAACGAGATGGAATCGTTCCGATTGGAACAGAGTATTTTAAATTGTTTTGTAGAGCAGTTTAATATGAATTATGATGCAATTAAAAAAATTGCAATTTCTAATATGGAAAAGCTTCCAGATGCAGTTAAGGTTTTAGCCGCTGAAACAGATTATAATCAGGAAATCTCATATTCTAAGGGAGATTTAGATGAGAAGCTAAGTTACTTTTTTAACCTGATAGCTATGAGTTGTTTGTATTCTTATATGGGCGGCTTAACAGTTTCTATAAAAAATCAGGGAAATCTGTCGGTATTAGGGGCAAGAAAGTGTATCTCTCCGGTACATAAAATGATTTCACTTTTTGGTGAATTATGTGCAGCATTTTTATTTCATTTTATATGTGTTGCAGTTAGTCTTGTGTATATTACCGGAGTTTTAAAGATTAATTTTGGAAACGAAGCCGGATATGTGGTTCTTGCGTCATTGACAGGATGTATCACAGGTGTCAGCCTAGGTTTTTTTGTTGGAAGTATTGGAAAAGCAGATATAGGAACAAAAAATGGAGTTCTTATGGCAGTGGTTATGGTTTGCAGTTTTTTAAGCGGTTTAATGGCAGGTGGTATGAGAATGTTAGTAGAACGAATCTGCCCATGGTTCAATCATATGAATCCCGCGGCTTTGATTTCGGATAGTTTTTATTCGTTGACAGTATATCAATCACATGAGCGATATTTTGAAAATGTTGCAACATTAATAATTCTTTCAGCAGTATTTTGTATTACAGGATTCTTTATGGTAAGGAGAGAAAAATATGCAGCACTTTAAAGCGTTTTATAAAGTGGCATGGAAACGTGTGCCATCAATTATTATCTATTTTATTATTTTCATAATTCTTACATTTCTTATGGGAAGTACTGCCGAATCAAATATGGATGCAAATTTCCAGACTTCTTCTTTAGATATTTGTGTAATAGATGAAGATAATACAGCTACAAGTGAAGCGTTAGTAGAATATCTTGATTCTATTCATAACATTGTTGCATTAGAGAATAATCCGGAAATCTTACAGGATAATTTATATTACCGGACAGTTAGCTATATATTAACAATACCGGAAGGATTTGAAGAGGGTATTTTAGAAGGTAAGACGGAGGAACTTCTTGAAAATGTAAAGGTTCCGGGAAGTACAACCGGTTATTTTGTAGACCAGCAGATACTTCAGTATATGAAAACACTACAGATTTATGTAGCGGGCGGGTATGAAATAAAGGAGGCTGTAAAAGCAGTATCAGATACCTTAGATGGTATGGAACAGGTAACAAGTATCAGTTTTGGTGAGAATATAACTGAGGGAAATAATAAAATATATTATTTCTATCAGTATTTACCATATATTTTCGTAGTAATGTTAATTTGTGGACTCGCACCAATCATTCAGGTTTTTAACAAGAAAAATCTTTCCGAGCGAATTCAGTGTGCATACCTGTCGCTTAATAAACGTAATCTGCAGTTATCACTGGGATGTATCACATATAGTCTGCTGGTGTGGGTTATTTTTATGGTGTTCTCTTGGACTGCCTATGGAAAATCTGCATATACAGGAAATGTACCATATGCTATGTTGAATAGTTTTGTTTTCATGCTGATTGCAGTTGCACTTACATTATTTGTAAGTAATTTTACAACAACAGAAAGCTCTGCACATATGATTGGAAATATTGTGGGTATGGGAGCATCTTTTTTAGCAGGTGTCTTCGTTCCACAAAGTATGCTGTCAGAAAAGGTTCTAAGTGTAGCGAAATTCCTGCCTACCTACTGGTATGTCCGTTCTAATGATATGCTGGCGGGCTTCTCTAATGAAACTTTAGATATGCAGTTCTACTGGAGGGCGATAGGTATTCAGCTTCTCTTTGCGGCTGCGATATTTGCAGCAGCCTTAGTGGTTATCAAGTTAAGGCGTCAGGAATCTATCGAAAAATAGATTAGTTTACCTTATCCTTAAGTTCAACGGTATCCTTCCAGTAGCGTTTGGGAATATTCTGGGCCTGCAGCTTAGGATTGATACGGGCTGTAATGGCAATATTATCAAAGAATGTAAGCCAGAGCTTCTGGTATTCCAGTTCTTTTTCGGAAAGGCGGTTGATAACTTCCTGATTTAAGTCGGAGGCATCTACAAGCATGAAATCCTTTCCGGCCCGGTGAACCGCTGCTATTTGTCGGTTCTCATCATAGATAATAAAGTTTTCTAAAGGAAGACGGTCCGTAAAGTGCTCTGCCAGATATGGCAGGGCATTATTTTTGGGATGAATTTTTGCAAAAAGCACACCGTTTTCTAATTCGGAAAATCTTAAAAATCCACTGAGATGGTGGGCTTCACGTCCGGTTGCCCGGGAAAGCTCGAATACCCGCTGAATAAAAGGAACACCCAGATAATTCAAAACCTTTGCACCGGCAGGGGAATTTAAAGCAAATACAACGGTCTGATAAATAGCATCTGCCTTATCCATAGCATTTCTTTTCGGTGGTTCCTGTGCCATGGCAGCATTGACAATTGATTCAAAAAAGTCAATGCCTAATTTCTGACGAAGTGTGTGACTGACCTTCTCAGATTTCTCGGAATTAGTGGTTACGGGATAATATTCACTAAATAGTTGATAATTATCCGGTTCTTTCGTTGTAAGGTGGATATCTTTGTGGGAAGATAACTTATGCTTAATTTTAAAATTCCAGGCATCATAGATACCGGTCAGGATGCTGTCTAAATTGTCTTCACAGATAAAAAAATGCATAAAGCGGTATCCTCCCTTCAATATATGTCATAGGCAGTACAGAATTTATGAAACAATCATATTTTTTGGCTGGTTTGCCAGAAAATTTGTATCAAAAAGACTTAACTGCTGATAGCCGCTGTTTCGAATCTCTTTTGGTATCTGAGTCTTATCCGAAATCAGATTGCGGCAGATATAATCTTCTTCTAATTTCGTTGGGTACATCATCTTCCCGGAGCAGGTAATAAAATACAGTGCACGTTTTAACACAACGCCGATTTTCTTCAAGTCATAGAAATCCAAAGAGCCATTGCGACGGGCTTTTACGATACGTTCAGCAGATTTATAACCAATGCCCGGTACCCGAAGAAGCGTCCGGTAATCAGCGGTACTAATCTCTACCGGGAAGAATTCCAGGTGCCGGATTGCCCAGTCACATTTCGGGTCTAAAAAGACATTAAAATCGGGACGGTCTTCAGAAAGCAGTTCATCTACTTTAAAATCATAAAAACGCAGCAGGAAATCAGCCTGATAGAGCCGGTGTTCCCTTAAAAGGGGTGGACCGCCCGGCAGTGCCGGAAGGTCAGAACTGTGGGTTACATTAACAAAAGCGGAATAAAATACCCGCTTTAAATCAAATTTATCATAAAGGTTCTCTGCAACGCTCATAATCTGATAATCATTCTCCGGGGTAGCACCTATAATCATCTGGGTACTCTGTCCGGCGGGAACAAACTTTGGGGCTTTACGGTAGACAATCAGTTCATTTTTGTTCTCAGTAATTCCATTCTGAATCATGCGCATTGGCTTTAGAATCGTATTGCGGGATTTACAGGGGGCAAGCTTTTTCAATCCGTCTGAGGTAGGAAGTTCTAAGTTAATACTCATACGGTCAGCGAGAAAGCCTGCCTTCTCAATTAAAAGCGGGTCTGCTCCGGGGATAGCTTTCACATGGATATAACCATTAAAGTGTTGTTCCACCCGAAGCTTATATAAGGTCTGATAAATCAAATCCATGGTATAATTGGGGCTAATCATAATGCCGGAGCTTAAAAACAGCCCTTCGATATAGTTCCTTCGATAAAATTCCATTGTAAGCTCCACCACCTCATCCGGGGTAAAGGAAGCCCGCGGTACATCAGAATTGCAATTATTCTGGCAATAGGTGCAGTTAAAAATGCATTCATTTGTAAAAAGAATCTTTAGGAGAGAGATGCATCTTCCATCAGCTGAAAAAGAGTGGCAGATGCCGCAGGCAAGGGAATTCCCCATTCCCTTACCGTCGCCACTGCGGTCTACGCCGCTTGAAGTACAAGCGACATCATATTTCGCCGAATCTGAAAGAATGGCAAGTTTTTCCATAAGCGGCATGTTCTGCTGGATTCGCATAACTCTCTCCTTTCTGATTCTGACGGTGACAGAGTGCTAGTCACCACCAGAGAAGTGAATGGTGTGTCGAACGTATGTTTGACAAGACCAATATATCATAGTAAGATAGAAAAAGCAATAGGAAAATCGAATATTTGTTCGAAAATATTTTCCCGGACCATTCTTAAAATTCTCTGAATTTCAATCCCATCATTGCATTTTCGCCCAGTCTCAGCTATCATAAGGGGTATGGATGAAAAAATGAATAGTATCAACCGGATTGTGACGGATGGAATTACCAGAATAATCATCAGCAAGCCGGCTGACAAAAATAATGAGTATAAAAAAATTGTTATAGAGAAAAAGCAGAATTATTATCAGGCGGCAAAGTACACTGCAAAACAGGTATTTCACGATAATCTGAAGCTGGCAGAGCTGGCGGATTATCTGGCGAAGCTTATGGGAGCAGAATTTTTACAGATGAATGCCTGGGATGAGGAAAAGGAGCATATTCTTTTGCTCTCTAAAAAGGGGAAAGTGACCTATAAGGCGAAGAGGCTTTCGGCTTCAAAGCCAGATACCAAAACCAGCCTGGCGACTGGCAAGGAGAATTTACAAATCAAAGCAACGGGAAATTCGGCAGGCAGGAAGAACATACAACTAACTGATGGTAACAGCGATGCTTCTTTATCTCATAATCGCAAAAAGAACTATATCCTACAGGAAGGGCAAGTGATTGAACCTCTTGTAGACATGGGGATTTTCACAAAAGAGGGCAAGGTGGTGCGTTCCATGTATGATAAGTTCCGCCAGATTAACCGTTTTATTGAAATCATTGATGATGGTGTGAAGGATTATGCTAAGGAAGAAATTCACATCATAGATTTTGGCTGTGGTAAGTCCTATCTGACTTTTATCATGTATTATTATTTTACGGAAATTCGTAAAATGAAGGTGCAGATGCTAGGACTTGATTTGAAGGAAGATGTAATTCGTAAATGTAACGAAGCTGCAAAAAAGTATGGCTACGACGGACTGCGCTTTGAGATGGGAGACATTAATGGTTTTCAGACGCCCTTTGATGTGGATATGGTAGTGACTTTACATGCATGTGATACGGCAACGGATTTTGCGCTATATAATGCAGTGACATGGAATGCAAAAATGATTTTTTCTGTTCCATGCTGTCAGCATGAGTTAAATAAGCAGATGAAATCTGAGGAGTTATCGCTGTTTACAAGATACGGAATTGTGAAAGAGCGTATTGCCGCATTAGCCACCGATGCCATCAGGGCAAACCTGTTAGAATGCTGTGGATATAAAACACAATTATTGGAATTTATCGACTTTGAGCATACACCGAAAAATATTTTGATTCGTGCAGTGCGAAAGCCGGTGGTGCCTGCCGCTGTGAAAAAGAAATATTTGACAGAGGTTGAAAATGCAATGGAAGAGTTTCATTTAAAACCAACCTTGTATCAATTATTAGAGGATAGAATTAAGTAACAGTAGCTATCATGTAACAGGATATGATACCAAGCGAATGGGTGTAAACCTTCGTGCAACAGCAAAAGGTATAAGTTCATGACATATTAGACAGATAATAAAAAAGAAGGAGCACTATAAATTATGGAAGAAAATATTTTTGAGGCATTCCCGGACAGGGAAACTTTTGATAAATACTGGGCAGAGAATTATGTACCGGTAACTTATGCAGATGTGAAGGAAGCCTTTGAGGACTTTGTGACCGCAGCAGACGGACACATTTTTATCTCTGATTATGAAGAGAATGGATGTATCTCCAAGGCGGATTTTAAAGAGAATCTGTCTCAGGAAGCTCAGTTTTCTTTTCAGGATGGATTAACAGAGGTATTTTATGACAAAAATCCGGAGCTTTATGAAACAGCCTTTGCAATTTACGAGGAAGCTCAGATGAGCGGTAACAAGGAAGCAGATGTGGCGCAGATTTTCCATGAGACATTTAACCGTCTTTATGCAGAATTTTTAGACCAGCTTTTTGATGAAAAAATTGCAAAATAAAACAAACTGCCGGCAAGCGTTACGAAAGCCGGAAAATAGAAAGGTTTTAATATATGGCAACACTTGGAATACCACAGAATACCATCGAGGTATTACAGAAATATCATTTTAATTTTCAGAAAAAGTTCGGACAGAACTTTCTGATTGATACCCATGTGCTGGACAAGATTATTGAGGAATCCCGCATTACAAAGGACGATTTTGTATTGGAGATTGGTCCGGGAATTGGAACGATGACCCAGTATCTTTGTGAAAATGCAAGAGAAGTAGCGGCGGTGGAGATTGATAAGAATCTGATTCCGATTCTGGCAGATACTTTGAGTGCTTATGACAATGTGGAAGTAATTAATGAAGACATTTTGAAGGTAGATATTAATAAGCTGGCATTGGAAAAGAATGGGGGAAAACCGATTAAGGTGGTTGCAAATCTTCCATACTATATTACAACGCCAATTATTATGGGACTTTTTGAAAGTCATGTGCCAATTGACAGCATTACCATCATGGTGCAGAAAGAGGTGGCAGACCGTATGCAGGTTGGTCCGGGTACAAAGGATTATGGTGCCCTTTCCCTTGCAGTTCAGTATTATGCAAAGCCGGAAATCGTTGCAAATGTACCGCCAAACTGTTTTATGCCACGGCCAAATGTGGGAAGTGCAGTTATTCGATTGACAAGGCATACAGAGCCGCCTGTAGCAGTACAGGATGAGAAATTGATGTTTCGTTTGATTCGCGCATCCTTTAACCAGCGCAGAAAAACCTTGGCAAATGGTTTAAATAATGCACCGAATATCCATCTTTCCAAGGAACAGATTCAGGAAAGTATCGAAGAACTGGGGGTACCGGTTACGATTCGTGGGGAAGCATTAACCTTAGAGCAGTTTGCAAGATTAAGTGATATTATCGGAAGCAAACGATGACAGAATATAATATGAAAGAATGAGAGGCAGCAGTAATGGAAGAGAATAATAAGGATTTTTACCAGACAGGCAGTACTTCGCAGGATGACCAGACAGCGGGTATATTAAATGATACAGATACAACTGTTCAGCAGGATATAAGTGCACAGCAGAATGTGAATGCAGAGCAGAACACAGCAGAACAGCAGAACGCAAATGCGCAGTATGAACAGCGGCCAAGCCAGTTATATGGAAGAACTGCATATCAGCAGCAGAATGCACAGAATCAGCCAAATGGTAATGCCTATGGCTATCAGAACAATAACCCATATGGCAGCCAGAATATTTACCAGAACAATAATCCATATGGGAACCAGAATGGTTACCAGAACAATAATCCGTATGGGAACCAGAATGGTTACCAGAACAACCCATATGGAAACCAGAATGGTTATCAGAACAATAATCAGAATTATTACAATAATCCAAACGGTTCCTTTAACAGAGCTTATGGAAATCCAAACGGAAAAGTCAGTAATGTATTCTGCTATATTTTATTAGTAATTATGCCACTGGCAAATATTGTAAGCATTCTTATGTACAATATGGTATTTAATCTGATGGAAGGACTTTCTTATGCAGATTTTGAAACAGAGTATATGCAGAAAGTTATGCAATTGTCAGGAGAACCAGCGTATCTGTTATTAGCCATGCTTACATATGCATTGGGAATTGGCTATATTGTTTTTGTGATTCTTGATATTGTAAAAATTCATAAACAGCAATATAAAATTACCGGATTGATTTTGTTTGCGATTTTCTTAAAACCAGGCTATTATATCTGGCGTGCCCATGTACTTGGCGAGAAAAAGACAATACCGGTAATATACACCATTGGATATTGTTCCTTAGTACTTGGTCAGGTGATATTCTTTATTGTAAGAGTTATGACCATTTCTATGGAAATGGTGGAAGCTATGTACTAAAAAGTGCAAAGACGAAGAACTTATTTCCAAATTTTAAATAAATTGAATGAGAAAACTCCCTGTTTCATATAATGAAGGAACAGGGAGATTTTTTTTATGCGGAAAATAAATACCTTATTAAAATTGCTTATTATCGTGGTGTTAGTGCCGCTTGTTGCGGCAATATTGTACCAGAATATACAGTTAGAAGAGATTATCAAAGGAAAGAATCAGACAGAGAGCCAGAACGATGAACAGGTGGTAGGAATTGTTGCAAAGGAAATCAGCATTTATAAGCCGGAGGAATGTATTAAAGCCCAGAGTGTGATTGCGCGGACAAATCTTTTGGCAGCAAAGGAAAATGGAACCGTTATGCCGGAACAGATGACGGTGGAGGAGATGCAGATGTTATGGGGAGAAGCTTTTTCGGAAAATTACGAGAAAATGAAAATGCTGGTAAAAGCAACAGGAAATGAAGTTTTAACTTATGAAGGGAATTACATATATGCAGCATTTCACGCAGCAAGCGCTGGAAATACAAGAAATATGTCAGAAATTTATCCGGATACCAATATGCCCTATCTTTCGGCTAAGGAGTGCCACAAAGATACTTCTGCAGAAAATTACCTTTCTGTTTATTTCTGGAAAGAAACGGAGTTTTTAGAATTGTGCCAAAAGGCATTTCCTGAAAATGAAATTCAAAATGTGGAGGAGATTTCAGTGGAAACACGGGACAGCAGTGGCTATGCCATAAGCGTGAAAGTTGGACAAACCAGCTGCAGTGGTGAGGATTTTCGCAATGCATTGGGTTTGGAATCCTCCAATATAGCCATCACCAGAGTGGATGAAAATATCCGGGTAGTGGTAATGGGCTTAGGACATGGGCTGGGGCTAAGTCAGAGTATGGCAGAGCAGCTTGCAGAGGAAGGACAAAATTATAAAGAAATTCTTCAATATTTTTATACAGGAGTAGAAATTACTGAATAAAGAAAAAAAACCGGGCAACACTATAGTTAGTAGAACTGTAAACAAATGTCTAAAAAACTATGGATGGTGAAAGGTTATGAGAAAAGGTGAATGGACCGCATTAATGCGGAAAAAACAATATGTAATAGCGGGAAGTCTGGTAGTAATTGCGGCGGTTGGAATGACGGCAATTCACGGTGTTAATCAGGCAAAGGAACAGCAGAAGTTAGAGCAGGAGCTGGCACAAAATGAGGAGCATAAGGAAGCAGAAAATGTAGCAGCAGAGACAGAAAATGAAGCTTCAGCAGCATCTTCAGTGGTGGAGCCTGCCGAAAAGAGCAGCACAGATATGGCAGGTGCCGGAACAGAAATAGCAGAGATAGCAGAACTTGATTCCACTGAAACAGAGGAAGGTGAAACAGAAGCAGAGGAGACAAGAGACGGAGAAAACGGAACTTCTCAGGCAAATGCAACCTCAGAAACACTTCATTTCGCGGCAGAGAATGGAATCCTTTGGCCAATGGAAGGGGATGTCATTTTAAATTACAGTATGGATTCTACTGTTTATTTTGCAACCCTTGACCAGTATAAGTATAATCCGGCAGTAATTATTTCCGGTCAGGTAAATGATAAAGTAACTTCTGTTGCAAAGGGACAAGTTTCTGAAATTGAAAATAGTGAAGTGACAGGCTGTACCGTAAAAGTAGATTTAGGTGACGGTTATGAGGCAATTTATGGGCAGTTGAAAGAAGTGAATTTTGCCGTTGGTGATTATGTGGAATCCGGTCATGTAATTGGCTATATTGGAGAACCAACAAAATATTTTGCGGTAGAGGGAAGCAATTTATACTTTGAGCTTCGTAAGGATGGTATTCCAATTGACCCGATAGAATTTTTCGAATAATTTCCCACAGATATGCAGCCACAGTCTTCTTGAATATCTTGTAGTTATAAACTATAATAAAGTAATGTGATAATGCACTGTTTGAAAAATGAACAGCACTGATAAGGAGAAGACTGTGGAATTTCAAAAATACAATGAGCTGGTCAATGCCTGGATAAAAGAGGTATTAGACAATAGAGGGGTCAATGCAGAACGTACATTAAAATGCTGTAAAGATATAGAGCAGTATGCGTTAGAAGCAAATGATGCAAGCCTGCTGGGTTTTGCATATTATTTTAGTGGCGAAACCTATTATGTTTTGAATGATGGTGAAAATCTTTTTAAGAACATCACGAAGGCGATTTCCTATCTTGACCAGTCTGGTCAATGGCAGCTGGTAGCGAGAGCATATAACATCATGGCGATTACTTCCTATAGCAGAGGAAATGCCCCAATTGCAATGGATTATTATCTGACAGGATTAAATTATTGCAAAAAATACGGAATTTCCTATGAAGAGAGTATCATCAATCAGAATGTTGGTACACTGTATATGAATCTGGAACAATATGTGGAGGCACAGCATTATTTTGAGCGAAGCTACGCATATTTGAAGGAGCATGAAACTGAGGATGAGAATTATTTGTCCAGTATGGCATGTATCTGCATCAGCCTTGGAAAGTGTTATATGTATCGGGGTATCTATGAAAAAGCACAGGAATATATGGATCGGTTCGAAAGAGAATTTGCTGACAGCGTGGAAAATATCGATAGTTTATATGCATTGTGTTTTAAAATCGCGTTTTATCATAGAACCGGGAAAACAGCTTTAAGAGATGAATATATTTTGAAAATACACAAACAGCTGGATGACTGTATTGCAGTTATGGATTTGTTTGACGATTTTTATGATATGTGTCAGCTGTTATTAGAAATAGGAAAAGATGATGAACTCTGGGATATTATTTATATCTTAGAAGAACTTACAAAGCGGGCAAAGCTGATTAATCTTCAACGGAAAATTATTGCCTTAAAAATTCGATATTACCGGATACATAGGGATAATGCGGGCTATTTGCAGGCGGCGGGCTTATATTATGAGTTGACAGAGCTGATGGAGCAGGAAAACAGATACATGATTACAAATATGATAAATGTACGAAGTTCCTTAGAGCGGGCAAATGAGCGCAGCAGAAAGGTTGAGGCTGCAAATATGCAGCTGCAACACAAGTCAGAGACAGACCAGCTGACAGGTTTATCAAACCGTTATCGTTTAAATGAGCATTCAGAAAAGGTATTTGAGCGCTGCTATGATGAGGGTAAGGCTCTGGCAGTAGAAATTCTTGATATCGATTATTTTAAACAATATAATGATAATTACGGTCATCAGGCCGGAGATGTATGTATCCGGGCAATTGCTGACCAGCTTCGGAAGATGCAGAATGAGGAGATTTTCTGTGCCCGCTATGGTGGAGACGAATTTGTCATTCTTTATGAGGGTATGACAGAACAGGAAGTTTTAGAAAAAGCTTCTAAGCTCCGTCAGAGTATTATGGATTTACAGATAGAGCATCTGTATTCAAAGGCAGAAGCTTTTGTGACGATTTCTCAGGGAATTTGTTATGATATGCCACAAGATGCCAATCACTGCCTGGATTTTCTGCATGCAGCGGATGAGATGCTGTATCGTGTGAAGCGTAAGAGCAGAAATAATGTCTGTATTGGAAGTCTGGAATCGGAGGAGATACAGATTGAGTATTAAAATTTGAATGGCACATTTCTTAGAAGGCGGCATATGATATATCATACAACCCGCAATCGGAAGTGCACATTTTTACCAGAGAGAAATGGCAAATTAACCGATTATCAGAATTTTGTTATATTATGGCTTTTAGATTGAGTGAGAGACTTTTTTCCGGTTGCTTTTCATATGAAGCATCCCTGTCATACGGCAGGGCTACATAGTAAATATGATATGGTAAAGTGGCTGTTCTACTGGTATTATCCGCTACATATACTAGTACTTTTTTTGTTAGGCGGTATTCTGACAAAGGGTTAAAACTGCATAGAAAAACAATGTTTCCAAAGTGAAATGTTATCGACAAAACAGGCAAAAATTGCCTATGTTTTAGGGCGGGGAATTTCTTGACAAACAAAAATCCTTATGCTAACATAGGCAATGCTGTGCAAAAGCACAGGAAAAGGAAACAATGTGTGTTGGGGCGCATGTATGTGCGCCCTTTTCGTTTGCCTATTCATAGGCAGGTGATAGAGTTGCTTGTTGTGGTGATGTGTTCTCCGGGAAAGGCAGGCGGTTATCACCATACAAGTGAAAGGAAAAAGAATGGAAACAGTAAGATTTGATGAATTAAATTTATACCCACAGGTATTACGCGCAATTAAAGAAATGGGCTTTGAAGAGGCAACACCAATTCAGAGCCAGGCAATCCCGGTAGTAATGTCCGGAGTGGACGTTATCGGTCAGGCGCAGACAGGAACAGGAAAAACAGCGTCCTTTGGTATTCCGGTACTCCACAAAGTAGATGTAAACAGCAGAAAGACACAGATAATCATTCTCTCTCCAACCAGAGAGCTTGCAATTCAGGTGTCAGATGAACTTCGTAAGCTGGCAAAATATATGCATGGAGTAAAAATTCTTCCGGTATATGGTGGTCAGGACATCAGCCGTCAGATTAAGGCATTAAAGGGCGGTGCACAGATTATTATCGGAACACCGGGACGAGTGATGGATCACCTTCGCAGAAAAACAATTCGCTGTGAAGCAGTGAACACAATCGTATTAGATGAAGCGGACGAAATGCTGAACATGGGCTTCCGTGAGGATATCGAGACTATTTTAGAGTATATCCCGGAGGAAAACAGGCAGACCGTACTTTTTTCTGCAACCATGCCAAAGCCAATTATGGACATCACAAGAAAATACCAGCATGACGCAGTGACCATTAAGGTTGTGAAAAAAGAACTGACAGTACCAAGCATTGAGCAGTATTATTATGATGTAAAGAGAAAAGATAAGACAGAGGTTTTAACAAGATTATTAGATTATTACAATCCAAAGCTCTCTTTAGTGTTCTGTAACACCAAGAAAATGGTAGATGAACTGACAGAGGCGTTAAAAGGCCGCGGCTACCTCGCAGAAGGACTTCATGGTGATATGAAGCAGGCACAGCGTGACCGTGTAATGAAGGCATTCCGTAGCGGCAGAGTGGAAATCTTAATTGCGACAGACGTTGCAGCGCGAGGAATTGACGTGGATGATGTGGAAGCGGTATTCAATTATGATATTCCGCAGGATGACGAATATTATGTACACCGTATCGGCAGAACCGGACGTGCAGGACGTACCGGAAGAGCATTTACCTTTATTAAAGGAAAAGAAGTGTACAAATTAAAAGATATCATGCGCTACTGCAAGACAAAGATTCTTGCAATGCCAATTCCATCCTCCGATGATGTGGCTCAGATTAAATCTGAAAAGGTGTTAGACCAGATTGCCAATATCATTGAGAATGAGAATTTAAAAGACATGATTGAATTGATTGAGAAGCAGGTAAATGAGGCAGACTATACAGCAATGGATATTGCAGCAGCCTTCTTAAAACAGGCACTTGGTCAGGTAACCTTAGAAAATGACAAAGACGATTCTGACATCGACTGGGAAAATACCGGAGCGGAAGAAGGCATGGTTCGTTTGTTTGTCAATGTCGGCAAGAAAGACCGCTGCAAACCGGGTGATATCTTAGGTGCTATTGCCGGAGAATCCGGTATGCCGGGCAAACTGGTAGGCGCTATCGATATGTATGATAAATATACCTTTGTTGAAGTTCCACGTGAATATGGCAGAGACGTATTAGAGGCCATGAAAAACGCCCGCATCAAAGGACGTTCCGTAAACGTAGAACCTGCAAACCAGAAATAAACGAAAAACAGGGACGCAGCCTAAATTCTGAAATCTGGGGACGCAGCCTAAATTTTGAAATTTAGGCTGCGTCCCCAGATTTCCAGATTTCGAAATTTAGGCTGCGTCCCTGTTTTTCATTTCTTCATCAAATCTTAATGTTTTAACTGATTGGAAATTCATAATAATTCCTTTACAATAAGTGCATGATCATAAATCCGGAGGAGAAAACAATGTACAACATACTAGTATGCGATGATGAAAAGGATATTGTATCTGCACTAAAAATTTATCTGACAGCAGATGGCTATCAGGTGTTTACGGCATATAATGGAAAAGAAGCCTTAGAAGTTCTAAAAAGAGAAGAGATTCACTTAGTGCTTATGGATATCATGATGCCGGAGATGGATGGTATTACGGCAATGGTGAAAATCCGTGAGATGAGTAATGTACCGGTGATTCTTCTGACAGCGAAAAGTGAGGATACAGATAAAGTTTTAGGATTGACGGTGGGGGCAGATGATTATGTAACAAAACCCTTTAATCCAGTGGAGGTTCAGGCCAGGGTTAAGTCTCAGTTAAGACGCTATATGCAGCTTGGTGGTGGACAAATAAAACAGGATACCCTTGTAATAGGTGGAATTGAACTGGATGACCGGACAAAAGAAGTGACCTTAGATGGTGAAAAAGTGGCTTTAACCCGCACAGAATACGATATTTTGAAGCTTTTAATGGAGCATCCGGGAAAAGTATTTTCGCCAAATCAGATATACGAGCAGGTCTGGAAGGACAATCCATACGGGACAGAAAATACCGTGGCAGTACATATCCGTCATCTTCGGGAAAAAGTAGAATATAACCCGGCAGAACCACGCTACTTAAAAGTAGTCTGGGGACGTGGCTATAAGATGGAAGGAATGGAATAAACATGAAAAATATAAAGAGTTCTGTAATTGCAAAGTTTGTGGCGTGGATTCTGCTAATTGTTTCAGCAGTATTTTTAATAGGAAGTGTTGTAGGAGCAGCAGCTTTTGAAAGCATGGAATTATATGACCGAACCTATGAGCAGTCAAAGGCGGACGCTTTCGAGGCGTTAAGTGACCGATATTCCGCAATGGTATTGGGACAGATGAATACAGATGGGGCAAATGAAGAATATTTTGCAGATAAGAATTTTAAATATGGAATTATCGAAGCAGAGAACTGGAGCAAATTACAAGCCTTAGACTTAAATTCCGAAAAAACATATGTGGAGCGTAATTTTACAGAGAAGGTTGTATTAAAGGATTTGAATGTATTTGAATGTTATATTAATGGAGAAACCTGTTTTTCTTCCCATAATCCTGAGAGCCTTCTGGGCAGCTATTATGTTTCACATAGCAATCCGGAATGGGTAAAAAATGCGATTGAGAGTTATGTTTTTGATTTAAACAGTGGAATTTTTTATTACCATTGTGAAAATGGAAAATATTATCCGATACAGGACATTCTTTTTACAATATGGGAAGAGGATGTTAAAAATATTAAATGGGAAGCTTCCTACAAATTTGATATGGAAGCTTTGGCATATCGTTTATGTATGTCCGAAAAAGAGGCATCATTAACAGAAAATATGGAAGCGGAAACATATTTACATATTTATTGTAAAGCACCATTACAGAATAGTAACAACGAGGATACGGAACAGGATGTAATGAGTGTTCTGGCAGGAGAGACAACGAATTTTGCTCTTTTAAATGAGACCTCCTATGGGACAGACCGATGGGAAACGGTAAATTTTTCCAGAAATTATTATACAGAGGAAGCAAAGGATATCGCTACGGAGGAGGCAGTGGTTGAGCCGACAGAAGGTTTTGAATTTGTTGGTGGAGAATACAGCATTCCTTTTATGATAGAAAAGCTTACCCATGATTTTGATGATAATTTCGTTTATGGAGCGGACGCCTTTGCCTTGCCGGAAGAGAATACGCTTTATGTAAACCAACTTGCTGCGGAGGGAACCAATTATTATGTGGTCTCCTTTGTACCGGAAACTTTGAAAAACAAAGGCGAAAGCTGGACAGAGGGCGATTTATATGTACAGACAGAATATCTGTTAGAAGAAGCCTATCATTGGAAATATAATATCTATGGATTGATGATAAGCAGTTTTCTATTGTTTTTAGCACTTTGGCATATCGTTTATGTATGTCCGAAAAAGAGGCATCATTAACAGAAAATATGGAAGCGGAAACATATTTACATATTTATTGTAAAGCACCATTACAGAATAGTAACAACGAGGATACGGAACAGGATGTAATGAGTGTTCTGGCAGGAGAGACAACGAATTTTGCTCTTTTAAATGAGACCTCCTATGGGACAGACCGATGGGAAACGGTAAATTTTTCCAGAAATTATTATACAGAGGAAGCAAAGGATATCGCTACGGAGGAGGCAGTGGTTGAGCCGACAGAAGGTTTTGAATTTGTTGGTGGAGAATACAGCATTCCTTTTATGATAGAAAAGCTTACCCATGATTTTGATGATAATTTCGTTTATGGAGCGGACGCCTTTGCCTTGCCGGAAGAGAATACGCTTTATGTAAACCAACTTGCTGCGGAGGGAACCAATTATTATGTGGTCTCCTTTGTACCGGAAACTTTGAAAAACAAAGGCGAAAGCTGGACAGAGGGCGATTTATATGTACAGACAGAATATCTGTTAGAAGAAGCCTATCATTGGAAATATAATATCTATGGATTGATGATAAGCAGTTTTCTATTGTTTTTAGCAGCTTTTATTTTTCTGACAGTGGCAGCAGGACATCGTCATGGAGAAGAGGGAATTTCCGGCACATGGATAGAAAAGATACCTCTCGAAATCTTATGGGGTGTTGCTTATGTGGCAGAAGTTTTCATGCTGCTTCTTATGGTGGAAGCTGTAGAGGAAATTGAATACATAACATCAATATTCTGGATTGCAGTAACTGTGTTTTTGGCGTTTTGCGGCTGTTGCCTTGCAATGGGCTGTTACCTTGATTTCGTGGTGCGGGTTAAGCTGGGAAAATGGTGGAGAAGGACACTTATCTGGATGGTCTGCCATTGGACTTGCAAAAAAATAAAACAGGCAGCGGGTTATTATGCTGAAAATGCAGGGCTTTTTAAGAAAATAATCTTAGGCTATGGTGTGATATGTTTTTTGGAGTGTATTGTAATATTTTTTATTTATGATTACAGTTCTTTGGAATGGATATTGTTTTTATTTCTGTTGAAGGCAGTTGTTCTGGGCTTTTTGTTAAAATGTGTAGGAGAAATGCGAAAATTAAAAGTGGCAGGGGAACATTTTGCAGCTGGAGATTTGCAGTATCAGGTAGATACCACGAAAATGATTTTTGATTTCAAAAAGCACGGGGAGAACTTAAACAGCTTAAGCAATGGGCTTTCCAAAGCGGTTGATGCGAGAATGAAAAGCGAGCATTTTAAAACAGAGCTGATTACGAATGTGTCCCATGACATTAAGACACCCCTTACTTCCATTATAAATTATGTGGATTTGCTGAAAAAAGAAGAAATTACAAATGAGACAGCATTAGAATATATCGAGGTCTTAGACCGCCAGTCTGCAAGGCTGAAAAAGCTGATAGAAGATTTGATGGAGGCTTCGAAAGCTTCCACCGGAAACCTTGCAGTGAATTTTGAAAAACTGGAGGCAGGGGTCTTTATGGTACAGACAGTGGGAGAATTTGAAGAAAAAACAACTGCCTGTAACCTTGAGCTTTTAATTAAGAAACCGGAGGAGCCGGTTTATATTATGGCAGATGGCAGACATTTTTGGCGCGTCATTGACAATCTGATGAATAATATCTGCAAATATGCCCAGCCGGAAACAAGAGTATATATTAATCTTGAAGTAAAAGACAAAAAGGTATATATTGTCTTCCGAAACACCTCCAAATACCCACTAAATATTACCAGTGAGGAGTTAATGGAGCGTTTTGTCCGGGGAGATAGTTCCAGAAATACGGAAGGCAGCGGTCTTGGACTATCTATCGCGAGAAGCCTTATGGAGCTGATGCATGGCAAATTTGAGCTTTTTGTAGATGGCGACCTGTTTAAGGTAGTGTTAATCTTTGATATGGTGGAATAGATTCATTTCATCAATTTCAAGCAGCTGTTCTAATGTGGAAATATAACGAAATGGAGAATAAACAGAAAAAATTTATTGCTAAAAAATATTTTTATAGTAAACTTATATTGTGTTGCCAAAATACCAATGATGTAAAATAGGAATTATTGGTATAGGAAAGTAAGTAAAGTGCCGGAATATAACGGCAGGAAAAGGAGAGACAAAAGAAATGAGAATTGGTGTAACTTATGAAAACGGACAGATTTTTCAGCATTTTGGACATACAGAACAGTTTAAATTATATGACGTAGAAAATGGACAGGTAGTAGAAACAGGTGTTGTGAATACAAACGGAAGTGGTCACGGAGCACTGGCAGGTTTTCTCACAGAATGTGAAGTAGATGTACTTATCTGTGGCGGAATTGGCGGTGGTGCCCAGAACGCCCTGGCGGAAGCAGGTATTCAGTTATTTGGTGGAGTTACAGGGGATGCAGATGCAGCCGTGGAAGCTTTTCTGAAAAATGAATTAGCCTATAATCCAAATGTTCAGTGTAATCATCATGGAGAACATCACGAGCATGGAAACTGTGGAGAACATGGCTGCGGTAGCCATTCTTGTGGAAATCATTCGTAATAAAGCAGCTGCATGGAAGAGGTTCTGTGCAGCGTTTTTTACGTTATTAATCATAGTAATTTTAGGGATAAAGGGAGAAGATAGAGGATGAATCGAGATAGTGATGAGAATCAGTGGAACCAGAATAGGTGGAATCAGAACCAGGGGCAGGACAGATGGAACTTAAATGATCAGAACCAGAGTCAGGACAGATGGAACATAAATGGTCAGAATCAGAGTCAGGACAGATGGAACTTAAACGGACAGAATCAGGGTCAGAATCAATGGAACCAGGACAGCTGGAATCAGACCAATCAGAATCAATGGAATCCAAACAGTCAGAACCAGAATAATTATTACTACTATCAGAAAAGAGGATACTCAGAGCCAAACGTATCCTATCAGCATATACCGACAGAGCCTAAGAAAAGCACAGGAGTAACCATATTGGTAACCTTGTTTGTGATAATATTTGCTGCACTTTTTGTAGGTGTTATAGCAATTATATTATGGCAGGTAGCAAATAAAGAAACATCTTCTGGTGCATTGGGTACAACTCCATATACACAGGAAGAACAAGGGGAATATTGGGAAGATACTCCGGACACACCGGAAGTGATGCTGCGGGAAGCACCGGAATCAGGATATTTTAAAGAAGCAGTGAAGAAAATATTTGGTAAATCTTTAGAAGAAGTTACAGCTGCTGAATATCAGAGCATTACAGAAATTAAAATAAGTGAAGAAAACGGTTATCAGATATTTGCATATAAGCAGGCAGATGGAACAGAGGGAAAAGCTTATATTGTGAATGATAATATTGAATATAGAGATTTGCAGTGCTTTGCAAATTTGGAAAAAATAGATATAGGACGCCATGAGTTTGGTCAGGAAGATTTATACGGATTAAAGAAGTTGTATGCAATATACAGTGGTACATCCGTATATTCGCTGCTTGATGTTGTGCAGTATAAGGAAAATATTACAGAGATTGGTTTGCATAGCGGATTTATGGGGACTTCTACAGAGGATATCATTTATTTTCCAAATATCGAAAAAGTTTATTTGGATGCAGATAGTTTGGAGGAATTAGATTCCCTGTCAGTTTTGGAACATTTAAAAGAACTGCATATTGTGACAGATGAATTTGGTGGCTATACAGATACGGCTGTGTTTGCAAAACTATATGATTTTACGGAATTAGAGGTTTTGTCTATAGATTGTCCGGCATTGCGTGATATTGGTTTTTTGGAAAATATGAAAAAATTGCGGGAGCTTACGATTATTAACGCAGAAATTTTAAATCTGGATGCGCTTTTATACAGGGCCGATACTTTGGAAAAGCTTACGGTATGGCATACATACGAGGTGACAGACTATTCACCGGTATTTCAGCTGACTAATTTAACCCAGTTGGCAGTAGAGCTGACGGATGATGTGGCAATCGTTCCTGATATGTCAGGTTTTAAAAACTTAAAAACATTAGGAATTGGGCGTGCAGAAGGACTTGATAATATTACAACTGCCACTGGATTAGAAGAACTTGCTTTAGTAGGAACCTATAATGGCTCTATTGGACCGGTGGCGCAGCTGACCAATCTTAAGAAACTGACAGTACAGGATGTATCTGTATATGATGGGGATTTATCTTCTCTTGCTGCAATGTCAGGTTTGGAGGAACTGGTACTGGATGAAAGCTTTATCTGGAGTGATATTTCCTGCTTGTTTTCTATACCGAACCTGAAAAGCTTATCCTTGGAAAATGCAACCTTTGGTATGGATTTTGCAAAGGTTGCAGATTGTTCGTCCTTGGAATACCTGAATATGAAAGATGTGCGAATCTATGGCTTGATTAATGGAGAGTGGAATTACAGCGGAGACGACATTATATTAAAAGTTGTGGAGAATCCGGAGTTTTTCAATCATTTTCCTAATATGAAAGAGTTATATCTTCCAAATCATGAATTAACAGATGTTAATTTTGCAGGAAATTTAAAACAGTTGGAAATTCTTGATATCAGTAATTCCTATGTTACAGATTTGACACCTCTTTCTGGTTTAGAGAATTTAAAGAGTGTATTGTGTGCCGATTGCCCAATTGCAAAAATGGCAGATTTGGATAATAAGGTAGTACGTGGTTTGTACTAGGAATATTCGGGGGAAAAAGAATGATTTTCAGAAAAAATTACCGTGCCTGCATAGAGCAGGAAGCCGGACTTAAGGCAACACTGGAAAAAGATAGTATTTTTGTAAAGGAAGCAATTGCAGCAGAACGTTGTCTGACAGTGGCGCTTTACCGCCATGAAAATATGCTGTTTCTTTATATGGAAGCTTTGGAGGAAGATTTAGTTCCCGGGGAACTACTTCCGGGGACCTCAAAGCTTTTAGCACTGTGGCCGGAACGGTCAGGAAAAACACCCTGGGCATATATGTACCCTATATATTATCATGCCATACCGGAGTCAAAGGAGCAGTGGGCGAGGAAAGAACGAAAGACGCGCAGAGGAAGAATTGCATATTTAAAGGAAGACAAAATGTTTTCTTATACATATTATCACAAAGCGATTGTTGAGGAAGGGCTGTTAGAAGGGGACATGTATCAGTTTATTTCCCTTCATGAGGATATTCTTTTTTCCTATTTTGAAGAACCAAAGATTTTTACCCATATCAAAAAAGAGATACAGGAAGAATCAAAGGTTATTAACGAATGGCTTGCCGTAGACCCGGAGAGCCATTTTGACCATAGTTTATCCGGGGAGGAGAACTTTTTGTTAATAGAAGAAATTTTTTCGGCGGGGGTAGAATAGACTATGTTAATGCGAAGAGCAGAAGAAAAGGATATAGACCGAATCAATGAGCTGCTGTATCAGGTTCATAAAGTACATTCAGACGGAAGACCGGACATCTTTACTCCGGGAACCAAAAAATATACCAGTGATGAACTGATAGAGATTTTAAAGGATGATATGCGCCCGGTATATGTGGCAGTAGATGAAAAAGATTTTGTAATGGGCTATGCCTTTTGTATCTATGAAGAAGTAAAAAATTGCGGTGGCTTGGCAGACATGAAGTCTTTGTATATTGATGATTTGTGCGTGGATGAGGTCAGTCGTGGCAGGAGCATCGGCACGGCACTCTATGAGCATGTAGTGAAGGAAGCGAAGAAGAACGAATGTTACAGAATTACATTAAATGTCTGGTGCTTAAATGAGTCTGCGATGCGCTTTTATGAAAAATGCGGTTTACAGCCATTAAAGATTGTGATGGAGCAGGTGCTGTAGGAGTTATTAAGAGCCAGACGTACCTATTGACAGATAGAAGTGGTAAGGAAAAAAGACAGTTTAAGTCGGGCTTTTCGCATAATTAAGGAGATGACAATCTATATGAAAAAAGTATTTCGATTAAAGCCCCTGCGGGGAATTGAATGGGATAACAAAGTAATAAATCTGGGAGATTCCAAACAAACAGTAGAAAAGGTCTTAGGCAGAACCGAGATAATAGATAATTCTTATTATTTTTTTAATAGTGAGCTTCGTATGGACTTTGATAAGTCTGGGAGCGTGGAATTCATAGAATTTTTAGGAGGAATCGATGGAGAACTCCGACCGGAAATCTATGGAGTAAATGTATTTGAAACCTTGGCTGAGGACGTAAAAAATGTATTATGTGCCGAGAATGATGGCGCAGTTGATGACAGTGAGAATGGCTATTCTTATGCATTTTTAAATAGTAGTGTTGGTGTATACCGAGAGAGTATACCGGAAAATGTGGAAGAAATGATTGCTGAAATGGAGTTGGACGGAATAGATACTTGCGACAATGAAGATATTGAATACGAAAAAAGAAAAGCAAATTACTGGGCAACGATAGGCATTGGAAAACCGGGATACTATAAATAAAATAACATATCTTAAGAAGCGGGTAATTTCACCGGAAATGTGAAGTGCCTGCTTCTTTTTGCATTAACTCATATGCTTTTGCCTGTTAAAGTGGTATAATGATACGGCATGCAACATTGGAGTAGTTGTAATTGTATGAAAAAGAGACGGAAGAGATTTAAGGCTTGAAAGGAACAAAAAATGAAAAGACTATTTGTAACTAATGTAGATTATAAAGAGAGATTGTTAGCTTACAACAAAAAAGACGGTCTGAAAGCCATTCTGCTATATATGATTAATATGTTGTTGGTTTTTGGACAAGGGCTTATGTATCTTATGGATTGGAGTGTAGAGGCGATTGACCGTTCGCAGTATGTCTTTCCGATTCTTTGTATAATAGTAGGCTTACTATTTGTATTTGCTTTCCATGATTCGATAAAAAGCATTGGGTTACATACAAAAAATATAACGATAAGTCTAATGTTAGGCACTGTTTTACTAGTAGTTATGTTTGGATTGGATGTGATTTTACATTATTATAGTGGGACATTAACTACAGGAGTAAAAATTCAGCCTCCACTAATGAGTATGGTGTTGATTTTTGTTTTAAATGGAATTTCAGAAGAAATAATTTTTCGTGGATATATTCAAAGCAGATTAACAGGATTAATCAGAAACAGTCTGCTATGCTCAGTCATAAATGGAATCCTGTTTCTTTTAATTCATTATCCGGTAAGATGGGTAGTGTCAGGATTTTCGTTTACAGTATTATCAGGATTTTATGTTATTACGCTTATGTTGCTACATTTCATGTGTGATTTTGTATATAAGAAAACAGATTGCTTATGGGGAGCAATTTTATTACACATTTTGTTTAATTTAAAGTCAGTATTAATTTTTTGCTAGAGTATAGAGTGAAAGAGGATGTGGATGTTAAGATATTTGACGAGGTAACATAATGGAAATCTGATTTTTGTTGAAAGGAAAAGTCTATGAAAATTTTATATGGAACTACCAATAAAGCCAAATTAAGCATTATGAAAGAGGCTGCTAAAACATTGGGAATAGATATTATAAGTCTAAAGGATTTAGAATGTGAAATCCCATCAGTAAATGAAAGTGGAGAAACGCCTTTAGAAAATGCGCAAATAAAAGCTGAGGCTTATTATAATGCTTTTCATATGCCTGTTTTTTCCTGCGATAGCGGACTGTATTTTGATGAATTAGAAGACGAGGAACAACCGGGGATTCACGTGCGTAGAGTGAATGGAAAAGAACTGAATGATGACGAAATGATTCTTCATTATTCCGCTCTGGCAGACCGGCATGGTGGAAAATTAACGGGACGCTATAGAAATGCGATATATTTAATTCTGGATGAGACAACGGTTTATTCCAGTATGGACATCTCATTAGCTACGGAGCCATTTATTTTAGTTTCAAAACCGCATCAAAAACGTGTGGAAGGTTTTCCGCTGGATTCTTTGTCAAAAGATATCGTAAGTGGTGAATATTATTATGATTTAGAAGAGAAGGATGTAAGCACATCTGCTATGGAAGAAGGTGTTAAAAAGTTTTTTTCACGGATTGTAGAAGATGAATAACGTTTCAAAGTGTACAACACAGAAATATTTGCTAAGGGCTTGTCCATTGGCATTTGGAGAAGTAGGAGGGAATGAGTGAAAATGGTATTAAATTATAAAAAAACTGCATTTGGGATTACGATTGCGGCAATTGCAGTATGTGTTATCATTGGAATTTGCTTTTTGACAAAATCTGAAATTTAGGGACGCAGCCTAAATTTCAGAAAAAAAGCTACGTCCCCAAATTTCGATTTATTAGATTTAGATGTGGAAAGGCGGAATAAGTATGCAGTACATAGAACGTTTTATGAAGATGGCTTATGAGGCGGTTGGAGAGGATGAGTCCATTCTCGTAGTGAAAAAATTGGGGCAGTCCTGTTCGCAGGGGCTGTACAGAGTAAATGGCAGTGAAATTGTAAGCAATAATGAAGTGCTTGTTGCGCATCCGGACTATGACGAACTTTGTTGGGGCGGTTTCGAGTATTTCGAGAACGGCATACATCTGTTTAGATTTTCAGACGGAGAATGTGTGGATAAGTGTCATGTCCCATATTTTGTTCCCGAAACTATCTTTTCGGGCGCGGTGGAACTTGCCATTTATCAGAAGTATGGTCTTGAGCCCGTCGATGAACTTCAAAAGAAATGGCTTGCAGATGCAATGAAAGTCGAAAAGATAAAGAACAGCCTTGTGTGGGCGTGTTATATAAAAGACAGAGAAAAGATACAAGCATTTTTGGAAAATCCCAAACTTACCGCCGCGCAACTCAACAAAGTTTTGAAACTTGCGGGCACTCCACTGATAATATGCGCAAAGCATGATGATTTGGAATCTTTCAGAGCAATTGTGGAAAAGGGTGCCGACTTATCCAAGAAGATATCCAGCGAGGGAACACCTTTAATGACGGCATTCCGATTTTCGTATGATATCGTGAAATATATTTTTGACAATCATCGAGAGCAGTTTAATAAGGAGGTCAAGGACTTCTCTTGTGCGGGAGTTTCTCATGATGTGCGGATATTTGAACTCTTAAAGAGTCTCGGATTGGACCTTTGCTGCGAGGGTCAGAAGTATCCGCTGCTACATAGCTGTGCTGAAGGAAAGAATATGGTCGGTCTAAAATTCCTGCTGGATAATGGCGTGGATATTGAACTTAAAAACGGGTTCGGACAGACTGTGCTGGAGCGTGCCCAACACCTAGGCAATACCGATGTGGTGGAGTTTCTTAGGAATTACCGAAAGGAGTAAAGCCAGGTTATTGTATGGATAATTAAATAGATGCAATAAATTGGATTTTAAAAGAGTATCTGGAAAACAGTATTTTGGGCATCTATGTCTTTTTCTCTCTATCCATGCCCCAAAATTCTTCATTTTCTGGGCGTGGAAATAAGATATTAGAAAGTAATGCCCAAATACGGCTTTTAAACCCTTCATATTGAATAAAAATTGGGCGTAATGATAAATTTTCTTGTACTATGCCCAAATTTAATAAATAAAGCAGTTATTAAATGGCATAAACTAACGAGTTTGTGGGGGTGCTTAAATGTTTGAAATATTAAATGGATTTTTTTTGATGTTGGTTCAACAATAGTAGATGAACATCTTGCATACGAGCATCGAATGAGAGAAATAGCTGATTCGGATACAGTTACATTAAAAGGGTTAGAAAAGAACTACCAAACTTTTAAAAAGAAAATGATGTGTATTTTAGCAGTTACAACTGTATTAACAATTATTATTCTTATATTGTTACCGATGAACACAGTTAAGGATGTTGTTGTAATGGTATTAGTGATTGCTGTTGCGTTTATTGCAAATACACTTAACTTTACACTAAATTTAATTGCATTAGCAACAAAACAAGAAATATCAGATAAAATGTAGATGCGAAAATTTTAGTTCATATGGTTCGGAAAAAATGAATTTTCAGAATTAGTAGAGGGATGAATTTATGGAAAATATGGTATCACTTTGGCTTGGGAATTTTGAAACAGAAAATGCTTTGTTAGAATATACAGAAGAATCTTATACAGAGGATGGGGACTGGGTTTCTTCAACCTTTTGCAAGGAATTTTTTGAAGGCGAAGAACCATTTGAAATAGATTTTTTTGAGAGATATTCAATTGGGGATTCTTCAGCAGATATTCGCTTTCTATTGGAAGGATGTTCTTATGATGAATCAGTAATACAGTCTCTAATATTGGAAGTGGGAGAAAAACTAAACAAGGAATATAATGCAGTTATTTTAATATTTGACTTTGCTGTAGATAACGCCATTAAGCAGATTAGAGGTCAAGTAGATTATATAGCAACCGTTCCTTATCAAAAGATGTAAAGTAAATGGTAATTTCGGTCTCGCAGAGAGATTGAAAATTTGTGAAGTTTTGAAGTTTACAGGGGAGAACAATAATGAAAAAGAATATGTACATAACTATTATACAAGGCATGGCTGTGACAGCAGCGTTTCTTATCACAGAGATAGTATTGAACCAAATTGGAGCGTTTGATGGGGCTGTTCAGCTTTATCTGGTGGATACACCTTTGCGGCTTATATTTGGAACAATTGCTCTTGCGTTACTAGCTTACAACTTTAAGAAACAAAGGAACCAGCATAGCTTGAAGGAACTATTTACAAATAGGATTCCCCAAAGTGCTTACATATTGCTCTTACCATTTGTTCTGTATCTGATAATTACAGTGGTGATCGTAATAACTGGTGAAACCAAGGAACTCTCCGTTCAGTTTGCCGGAATGTACAGCTTAAACTGTGCCCAGCAATTGGCTACGGGGTATTTTGAAGAAGCTACCAGAGCATTATTGATGTGTGGACTATTAAAATATTGCATCGCTACAAAGAAAAACAGGTTACAGACTATATTTATTGCAGGAATCTGCTTTGGGTTAGGCCATGCACTGAATTTTTTCTTTGGAAACGATATTGTTTCTACACTGTGGCAAGTGTTCAATTGCTTTATATGGGGACTTTTTATTGCGGCAATATATATGCTTTCCAAGAATCTTACATTAATAATGGTAATGCATGCTGTTTGGGATATTGCTATAAGAGTGCCGAATGCATTTTGCATATTACCGGAAAACTCGATATTATTGGATGGTATGAACATATTGCTGACTATTATTGATTATGGCATTTTGCCAGTTGTGGCAGTTTATATTTGCCTTAATTATGATAAGCTGCGTGGAATTTAATTATTTACTTCAACGAATTTCATTTGGAATAGTGCAATGGTTCATGCATTTTGGAATATTATAATCATTGCTGGAGCTGTGTCTATGAGATGGAGCTTTCTACTGATGATTGTAAAATAGGGGAAAAGGAGATTTAAAATGAAAATTACCATCATACACGGACAAAATCACAAAGGTTCTACCTATCACATTGCAAGAATGCTTGCAGAAAAACTGAGAGGAGAGATTACAGAATTTTTTCTGCCAAGAGATTTCGGAGAATTTTGCTTAGGGTGCACCATGTGTTTTATGAAATCGGAAGCAATGTGTCCACATTATGAAAAATTAAAACCGATTACAACAGCGATTGATGAAGCGGATGTCCTTATCTTCGCAAGTCCCGTCTATGTATATCATGTAACAGGCCAGATGAAGACATTATTAGACCATTATGGATATCGCTGGATGATTCACCGCCCGGAGGAAAAAATGTTTCAAAAGCAGGCAGTCTGTATATCTACGGCAGCAGGGGCAGGGATGAAGAGTACCGATAAGGATTTGGCAGACAGCATGTTTTTCTGGGGCGTTGGAAAAATTTATCAGTATGGTGTGGCTGTTAGGGGGACTTCTTACGAGAGAGTTGAGGATAAAATAAAGCAGAAGATTGATAAGAAAACAACTGCACTGGCAGATAAGATTAATAAAAATTACGGAAAGGTGAAGCCGGGCATTAAAACGAAAATCTTTTTCAATGTAATGAGAATGCTTCAGAAGAATGGATGGAACGAAGCGGACGTCAATTACTGGAGAGGAAAAGGCTGGAATGAGAAAGCACGTCCATGGAAAAAGTAAAGTAATAAGAAAAATTACAGAAGAGGATAGAAAGTTCTATTTTAAAGACAGGGAATTTGACGAGGAAGCATGGCAGCATGTTTTGGATATACAGGAAAAGGGGAAAGAATAGGGGAGAGACTAGAAATGTTAAATTATCTCGAGGTTCAAGGAAATGAAAATTATGAAAAAACACATAATGTAGTTCCGGTGAAATTTCAGACGCATCATATATCAGAAATGCTTATGCATTTTCTAGGCAGAATAGATTTAGACAGAAGTATAAAGCTTGTAATATATTTAAAAGAAAAACCTCAGAAGGAACAGGTATATAATTGCGATAATTATTTTAGGGTATCGTGGTATTACGTGAGTTCAGAAGATATAAAAAAGGTAAAAGCCTGTAAGGGAATAGAAAGAGATGTCTGTTACCTTAATATTATTACTGGGGTATTAAAAGAGATTGCGCAGAAAAACCAATGTGAAGAAAGGATATTAGAGCGTATCAATGAGGCGGCTGCTGAGGTAATAAATCAGAAATTTAATCTGGCATTTCAAGTCAAAAAACTATCAAAAGCTTCAAAGGACAGACAATACCGGATGCGGATATACAGAAACCTTTGCCCGGAAGGCGAGAAATGGAGTGCAGAAATCAAAGAAAAGGCTAAGCCGGCAAAAACAGTGGATTTGATGAAAAACTATGCCCATATTTCGAAGGCAGGCGTATTTTTTAAGGCGGAGTGGAAGGAAAACACCTATTTTTTATACGACCGTTTAGGAAACGTAATGGCAGCAATTACACCAGCGGAAAAGATATTGCAGCTTTTTTCAGTAGAGGGACTGAGAGAAACGATTGAGATTGGGGAATACAGGTCAGAGAAGCGAAAAGAGACGAGATAAAATAGAACATTTGCAACAATTGGAACAGGAACGCCGGAAACAGAGCAGATTTTAACGGAAAATATTGCATTTATGAAGAAGTATTTGTAAAGATAATTGTGGTTTTACATAACAGAGGGAGGGTTGATTATGGTTTATAAAAACGGAAAGATAGCACAACAAATTATCGGGCAGCAAAATGAAGATGGTACATGGGGGTGTGAATTTCATTCTTTAGCTGTGCCGAATAATAAGCGTCCATTAACAACGGAGCAGGCATTGCGACGCTTAAAAATGTTAGGTTTTACAATACAGGATGAGCCTATTAGAAAAGCTGTTGATTGTATGACTTCATGTTTGCTTGGAGAAAGAAAAATTGATAATTATTGGGAAAAGACCATGGATTGGGAGTTATATACGAAATTAATGTTATCTACGTGGGTAAGAATATTTGAACCCAACAATGAGGTGGCGCTAGATTTTGCAAAATATTGGGTCAATATTATTGAAAAGGCATTTGAGAGCGGCACCTATAATAACGAAGCATTTCAAGCGGCATATATGCATGAATTTTATCAAAAGACAAAAGGGGCAAGGGAAGTGGATTTTGTGACCTTTTATCAAATCAATCTGCTTCAAGGTCTTTTGTCAGAGGAGACAGAACGTCATATGTTAGATTATGTCTTAAGCCATGACAAAGGAATATATTACATTTATTATAAACCTATAAAGGAATTGCCAAAGGATTTTGCATCAATTGAAACAAGTCGTTATTTGTCAGCTATTGAGATTTTGTCTGGCTACAAATTAGCAAAAGAAAAGCTGGGGTTCGTAGCAGAATGGCTTGAGAACAATAAAGATGAAAATGGTCAATGGGATTTGGGGGCAAAAGCCAGAGATAATCTGTATTTTCCACTGTCAGATTCCTGGAGAACTGTGGAAAATAGAAAGGCTGATTGTACATATAAAATATCGTCTATTTTGCAAAGACTTAAAGGGTAGCTGCATGAAAGGCTTGGTAATCTTACAATGAAATACAAAAGAAAAGCAAAATCATTGTAAAGATGAATGCATAAAAGATAAAAAATAAGGGGCGGAAATGAAAAATACAAATAATTTTAAGATAAATATTTATCACTTAATAGAAGGTGCTAAGGAGGCAAAGGGGCTGACGGTTATCATTGATGTGTTCAGAGCATTTTCACTGGAATGTTATCTGCATGATATGGGGGTAAAGGAGATACGTCCTGTGGGAGCCATAGAAGAGGCAGAGCATTTACGAAAAATTCTTCCGAATAGTGTACTTGTGGGAGAACGAAATGGGAAAAAGTGTGAAGGCTTTGACTATGGTAATTCGCCATCTTCTATTGCAAAAGAGCAGGTGGAAGGGAAAACCATTATACATACAACAAGTGCCGGCACACAGGGAATTGTGAATGCCAAAGGAGCCGGTGAAATCATTACCGGAAGTCTGGTAAATGCCAGGGCAGTAGCCCAGTACATTATGGAAAGGCAGCCGGAAGAGGTATCTTTGGTGTGCATGGGAAATAATGGGGTTCGTCCGGCAGCAGAGGACGAGCTTTGTGCAGAATATATCAAAAGCATTTTAGAAGGAGAAGCATTGCCGGATATCGAAGAAAGAGTTGCGAATCTGCAGTATAAAGGTGGAGAGCACTTTTTTGATAAAGACAGGCAGGAAATCTTCCCGGAGGAGGATTTCTGGCTGTGCATAAAATACAATCAGTTTCCGTTTATCATACGAATCGAAAAAGATGAGGTGGGATTTGTAGCAAAGAAAGTGGAACCTGAAAATAACAGGAGGTGGTAACCATACAAGGGTATTGGATACTTTGGTTTATCCTATTTCTGTGTTGTATTATGATACCAACCAGAAGAAAAGTTTTATTAAGCATTGCTAAAAGAAGAAAAAAAGGAGTAAAAAGAAAAATGCCAACAGAAATGATAAAAGATTTTATTGGAAAAGACTGTACGATTACGCTGTTTAATGAAGTTGGCGGAGTACAGGGAAAAATAATTGCAATTGAGGAAAACTGGGTTAAAGTTGAGGAAAAGAAGCGAATCCGTATGATTAATGGAGATATGATAAGAGATATTGCAACTTTAAAATAACGAAAACGCAGTAAGAAGGGACATTATGATAATCAGAGGATGTAAAAAAGAGGATATTGCCGCTGCGGGCAGGTTTTATGATGAGGTAGTCAGACATCTTTGTGAAAACATAAACTATCCGAAATGGGTTTACAAAGTCTATCCATCAGAAGATTCTGTCAGGGAAATGACGGAGGCAGAATGTCAGTTTTTATGTATAGAAGATGACAGGATAGTAGGAGCCTTTGTTTTGAATGACGATCCACAGGGAAAATACGAAAATGCTGTATGGAGCAGGGAATTGCCAGAAGGGGACTATATGGTGTGCCATACCCTTGCAACAGACCCGTTACTGCGGGGACGCGGCATCGGAAAAGAGATTGTTGAATATTGTATACACCATGCAAAAAATCATTCCTTTCAGGGAATCCGACTGGATGTGGTTCCAGACAACATCCCGGCAAGAAAGCTGTATGAAAAATGTGGCTTTGAATACAGGGGAGATGTGGATTTAGAAAGAGATATTGATGAAATTCCGTTATTTTCTATGTATGAATTGAATTTTTAAAATAAATGAAATCGAATGCAGGGAGTATTAGCAGCAAATATAGAGTGTGTGAAGAAAAGTCTGTAAATACTGACCTTCTATGATAATGATTGGGCT
>CAYMIS010000021.1:0-36162 GCA_964390485.1 uncultured Roseburia sp.
TTATTATGGGAATTTTTAAAATTTTACACAAGCCGCCTAGTTATTAGGCGCTTACGATTCAGATTCGTCATCAAAGGTTTTGGTTCCCAGTAAAACTTCTATTGACTCATACTGCTTTTCTGTAAGTGTCAACATACGAACAGAACCTTTTTCTGGTAAATTCTGATTTAATCTGGATTTGTGCATAGCTACTGCATCTGTTCCATTACAAATTCTTGAGTAAACAGACCACTGTACCATATGGTAACCATCCTTCAATAAAAAGTTCCGGAATTTTGTTGCAGCTTTTCTTTCTTTTGCAGTAATTACGGGCAAATCAAAAAATACTAATATTCGCATAAACTTATTCATAACTATGTACCTGTAATTCTATCAACTCTGGTAAATCTAATTCTTCACGATTTCCCTGTAATGCACTACTGTAACTAGCAACCAGCATATCAATACAATTACTGATAATACGCTTCTCTCCCTTCACTGACATATCAAAATTAATAATTCCAAATAATTCTCTTTTAATATCTGGTGTTAACGCATCATCAATTTCAGATATATCAAATTTTCTTGAAACATATAAATCAACCACTGGTCGAAATGGTTCAATAATGTCGTCCGCCAAATTATAGTTATTCAATTCGCTATGATGAAACATTCCTATCGATGGCTCTAATCCATAACACACAATTGACCTGGCTATTAAACCGCGAACTATTGCATAACCATAATTCAATGCAGAATTAATTATGTGTTCATCTCCTCTTGAAAATCCTAAACCATATAATGCCCGAAAATAAAAAGCTGCTGCCTTTGCTTCCACATGTGTGCGGTCACCAGATTGCACTTCTTTACTCATTCGCATTAATTCATCTGCTTCTGGTTTTCCAAGCAGATTCAAGCATAGTGCCTGATTCCTGATTTTCTGTACTACCACCTGTTGCCACAATCGTTTTTGCAATGGTTTCCCCACTGAAATCTGATATTTTAGAATTTTAAAGTGCCTGCTATGTCTTACCATAGGAAGTACCACTGCATTTGGTAAATGTTTCTCATCGCAGACATATAACGCAATTCCACAATCTGCTACCTTCTGCAAAAAATATGCAGAGAGTGTCACTGTCTGGTTTTCGATTAATATACAATTGATATCTTCTAACGGAATACTGATATTCTCTCCATTATCAATAATAAGCTGTTGATTTTTTATATGTAACTTCACATGGTTGTCAATTTTAATATTCCGAAATCCCATGTAACACCTCTTCTGCATTTTATTTTTACAATAAACTAATTCTTACAGTAGAAAATACTTTAAAAACCCATACGTTTCTCATTCTTTACGACAGATATATTTCCAAGAATATCAACCTGACACTTTTCAAATACTTCTAAGCTCTGAATACCCAAATTTTCAAACTTATAACTACTGTCATGTGCTAAACCAATGATACTTGCTAGAGCTATATTTGACTTAATATAATATGCGCAGATTTCATTTTTCTTTACTACTCCACCATCTACTAATTTTAATGGCATCTCTTTTTTACTCTTAATGTGCACCAAATCCCTAGAATACAGACTAAACACAAAATCCTTATCATCAACAACTCGCCACTGCTCATAAGGTTTATTCTGCGTAGATGCTTTATTCGGCAGCACTTTTTTCACCACATCAGCAGTATAAATCGGCACAAAATAATATTTTCCATTCTCTCTAAACACATCGATTCGTACCATAGAGCCATTTTCAGCAATTCCTTCTCCACTATTTACAGGAACACCTAAGGATAACTTCTTCTGTATCTTAACCTTTTTCACTATCGGACCTTCTGTTCCATCTGCTTTTGGCTTATAGAATGGCTGTGCAAACGCTTTCTTTGCATCTCCACTATACCTAAGAAGTTGCCCCTTTAGTGCATTATAAAGCAGCCAGTCACTCTCTTTATTGTAATAACCATCAATTTCATTATCCTTATCCAGTTTTAAATCGGTGAGCGCAGTTTTAGTTAATACAATTCCATCCTCTTTATAGTGTCTTGGACTGCGCACAGTATCCGCATGAGCCGCCCCTGTCACCTTATGATTTGGCATTCGGGACACAAAAATCGGTCGAACAATTCTGTTATTTTCATCCATCATCCACTCTGGATAGCGAATATTTCTCTCTACATCTGAATGGGTATTCAAAAATCCTAGTGGGTCATCGCCCAAACGCATCTGTAACTCTTCTAAAAACCAATCCCAAGGTCTCGGTATTTTCACACCAAATTTCTCGTCCCATTCATCCTTAGTGAAATTAGAACGGTCAAAGATTTCACCAGTTTCTGTATCCACAAACTGCATATTCATAGCATAGCGAATTTCTCTTGCCTGCGTACTTCTCGAAATCTTATGAATCATTCCATCTGTACAGCATGCAATTACAACAGCGTCTACCGCATGATGTGTATCAATATCTCTGTTCTTTGTTTCATAAATACTCTGGATTCCCCAGCGTTTTCTTAAATATGCGGTTACCGCACCATTTACGGCTGTTACCTGCTTTTTATGTCCTTCTCTGTTATATGGTGCCAATTTCAGATTTTTGCGAATCAAATTATAAACAACCGTTGTAATATATTTTGTATCGTTTAGATTACGCTCTTTAAACTGTTTCCGCTCTTCTTCTGTAAAATGTTTCTTTAACAGTTTCTGCTGTTTTTTATAGTCTTTTACAAAACTGCTTACTCTGGCTTCAAATTCACGCCAACGATTTTCATCCTGTTCAAAATACTCATATGGTGTATGATTTCCCTTTTGGCGGTTTTCCTGTGCTGTAACCAGAACTTTATTGCGATAACTATCATCAAAGGTGATACTATATGGCAGTATATGGTCAATATCATATCCCGGTGCAAATAATTCTGTTAAAGGAATCTGTTTTCCTGAATAAAGGCAATACCCCTGCTGCTCCTGCCACAAACGATATTTTAAAATATCCTGCCCTTTTGGATTCAAAATACCCAATTCCTGAATTTCTTTTTTCACTTTTTCATTTTCTGAAAAACGTTCCTTCTGGCGTTTTTCGATATTCTGACGTTCCGTAAAATCCTTTGACATTTCACGGGCAAGCTCAATGTTAATTGCCTGAGGACTGCCATATTTCTGAATAATGGCATTAATTACTTTTACTGTCTGAGCAACTGAACGCTTTACAACCGGGTTTGTTATTTCCCGAATAACTTCCTGAACTGCTTCTCCTTTTAATAAAACAGACTTTTCTCCGTCAAAATCTGCTTTAAAATCATATCCTGCTTTTTCACATGCCTTATCATAAGTTAAACCTTCTTTTAGATATGGCATGATTTTTTGCATTGCTTTTAAGGATAAATGCTGGAACTTTGCTGGTGTCAAAACTAATATTTTATCAATATCCTCCTGCGCCATCCCAAGTTTTTCTAATTTCTCTGTTCTGCTGTCATCATTTTTGTATAATGTTAAAATTGTTTCTACTTTGTCAATAAACTCAATTTTTTCATCTTCCGGTAAACCTTCCAGCAAATCACCAATCAATTTATTCAATTCGTAATAATTTGGCATAGAAATAAATCTTGTATTTTCAGTTGCTTTAACAACATCTTCGTCTTTTTTCTTAGAACTATAATTTAATGTATTAAAACGATATTCCGGTTCAATTTTTAACTTACTACGAACTGCTGAATACTTAATCTCTTTCTGTGTATGAAGTAATGTGAATAATATTTCACGTTCTTCCTCAGAAAGTCCTCTGGAAATACCATTTTTATCTACCAAACGTAAGTGATTCATTTTCTGTAATGCAACAAATAGTTCTGCTGTATAGGTTGCTTTTGCTGCACGTATTTCTTCCGGTTCCAAGGTACATTTTCCAACCATGCCTTCAAATCCATTAATAGCATACGGACTTGGCTTTCCATTCGGCTGATTTCCCGGTCCCATATCAAAAGAACGCTGACTTTCCATAATTTCTAAATAACGTTCTTCTAAATCTTCTGTCGCTTTTTCATTTCCTAATGCACGCTGAGATTTAAAAATTTCTTTTACCTCTTCCACCAGCATTGCCCGTAAAATGGTATGCTTATAATCATCTGTGGTATTTCTTACTGCACGAATATATCCACTTTCATTCCAAGGGCATTCTATCTTAAATTCTATATCACAATAAAGCATCTCACCTACCGTGCGATAGCCCTTTTCTTCCATCAGTTTTTTATTATCTTCTGTTGCCTTTAATACAGCACCACTTTCTTTTGATTCTGTTCTTTCTGCCTTACGTGTTGATTTAAAACCACGATGCTTGGCAATATGTAACAATACCTGTGCAAATTCGTCATCTTTTAATTTTCTATCTAATGCCTCATACCGAAGCTGATAAACATCAGGAAGCTTCGCACTATGATAACGCTTCATAAACTGCTCAACATCAATAAATCCTTCTTCTTGAAGCATCCATTTGATACGGTCAAGACGATGTTTTCTTCTGCGCAGTCTTCTTCTGGTGCTTCTGGCTGCACGTCTTGGTCCTGCTAATGACTCTCCTGTTTTAGGCTGTTCTGCCTTATCAAAAAGACGTACCCCTAAATCAATAATGCGTATTGGCTCATCATTGCTGTTATTTTCCAGCACCGCCCACCCTACGGATGCGATTCCAATATCTAAGCCAATTCTGTAATTAAGTCTTTTTGGAACTGTTGTTTTGTTCATACCTCTTCTTCTCCTTTTCCTCTGAACCATCCTTTGTATATTTTAAACAAAATTGGGACAAAATTATTTATTAAACACACTTAAATAAATTTTCCATATAAAAGATAATGCCATTCACGAGGAATGGCATTAGAGCTTTTAGGTATTCTACCTTACTGTAGAAACCTGTTATTACTTGGTATGATATAATTCCTCTTTATTATATACTTTACCCTTACATTTGTAAAGAACTTTTTTTATTATCTGGTACAAAATAATCTAAAAGTGCCATCAGATTCGCCGTTTTATTTTCATAAAAATCATCGTCCGTATCTGATTTTCGTATTACCAGCCGCTCATATAACTCTTCTACGCCACCTCGCACATAGGAATCAAACATCTCCTGATAACATTTAAATTCTTCCTTTGTTTCCGCTCCACGAAATGCGCGCTTAACCGCTTCTTCCTGTGGCAATTCCGTAGCATATTCAATCATTATCATCATTTGCAAAATAAAATCTAAGTCTTCCTTCATATTCAGCATCTGCTGCAAAAAGACAGTTTTAGGTTCTACCGGAGAATAATCCGCCTCTGCCTTACGATTCATACGAAATCCAATCATTGCCGCTATCGGAATAATATCTATCAATCTTTTAAAAAAAGTGTGCTCATAATCATTCATATACCACAGTTCGCTAACCATTCTTGCATGTTTACCATAAAACTTGTATTCTGATTTAAAAAATTCAAAGTTAGCCATTATTCCACACCCCCTGTTTTTCTTATTGATGCATATGCCTTTTCCGCCTCTTTATCAATACTATAAGAAGCACCCACATATTCATCCAATCCCGTATATTCCCAATCCTTTCTTAACATAAAAATAATTACCTGTTCCGATACCTCTGGCAATACCTTAGCAATCAAATTTATATTTTCGTCACCAAGTTTTGAGAATGGTCCATCTAAAACAATTGGAAGTGTGTCACTTGTATCCGCACTCTTTCCTTCCTTTTCAGCTTTTCTCATTCTGCTATATTCCATAATAGTTACGATAAAGGCAAAATTTCTGGCTATCTTTTCTCCTTCTGACAAGTTTTTTTCTTCCCGATAACCGTTTTCTGTCTGATAAAGCATCTGAATGTTATATTGCTTGTCTAATTCAATTTTCTTATCCTTTGCATTAAACATCCGGCTAAAGTTCTCCTGTATTAACCGATTCAGTTCTACAAATATCCGCTGCTCCTTTTCTGCAAAATCCTGACTCATGCGTTCGTAAACCTGCTCTGCAAGTTCCACACGCTCTCTCCATTTTTTATTTTCTTCGTTCTTTGCTTCCTGACTTTGCATTTCTAATTCAATACGTTCTATCTGTTTTTTGCAGTTTTCAATTCTTCCCTTCAACTCACCTTTCTGATTCGATAATTTCTGCTGCTCTTCGCGGTAATCTTTGATTTTTCTTCGCAGTTCCCCAAAATCAATTTTCTCATCCATCCGCTGTTCAAGTGCAGAAAGTTCGCTTTCGGTACTCTCATAATCGCGTAAACTCGCATCTACTTTTCCCGCTTCCTGGACAAATTCTTCCCTCGCTTCTGCCGAACGATTTCTCCAGCGATTTGCAGTCCGCTCAAACTCTCCTAATAAAGAACCGATATCTGCCGGTGGCAAGTAGTTTCTCTGCTCCAATAAACACTCTAGTTCCTTTGAACCCTGATGTATTTCTGTTCCGCAAATGCATCTGCCCGTCCTAATAATATAATCAATACTTGCCTGGCGCATATGAGGAATATCTCTTCTTTCTCCGGCAACTGATTTAACCATTTTTAAGCTTGCTTCCACCAAGGGTTGTGCAAACAACATATATGCCTTATCACTAAAATCATTCACTAACATTTTATAATTTGTCATGTAACGCTCTGCCTGGGAATTTTTAACAATGCGTAACTGACGCTCTCTCTTTTGCAATTCTTCAGTGCTTTTATTTTCTTCCAGCTGACGTTCTACCTCATTTGCTTTTTGAGCATAATTTTGAATATTAACGTCAATATGCTCGATACTCTCTTTATATTTTTCAATATCGCGCTCCATTTTCTTCCAGTCATTTTCTAAACTGTCATACATATTTCCGCTTCCGGTAATTTTCCCCTTAAATTTGCGAATAACCGAATTACTTCCCATATCTTTTAAATGCCAGATTGCTTTCTGATAAGATGAGAGACCTGTCAAAATATGTACGGAATCTTTAATATTTTCTCTTACACCACCAACTGTTACGTCACTCCAACGCTCTCCGTCAAACAGAAAGTAATGTGACAAATCCCGTGGAAAAAGTTCGTTTATCAGCTCATCCACCTTATTTATATCCACCTCTACTCCCAGTTCTACACTATCGCGTTCTGCGATATGCATAGATAATTTTTTCTGATACTCCCTTGCCATCATCTTAGGAAAATTTCTTGTATACAGAATTTCTCTTTGAATGGTGTATTTTCGTTCTTCATCTTCACATACAATTTCCACCGACACACTTGCTCTGCTGTTGGCATCCATCATTGCTAATACATCGTTATTTAAAAGCAAATAATCATCATTACTTTTTCTCTTATCCACTGATATTGCACCATATAACCCCCAGCGAAATGCTTGTGCAATGGTTGTTTTTCCAACTGTATTATCTCCCAATACAACAGTTACATTTTTCTTCGGGTCACAGCTGAAAACAATGATATTTTCCCCTTTGTAACGCATGAAGTTTTTCATGCGAATGCTTCTGAATTTCACACCTTCTCCTCCGCTTTCTAAAATCTTTTTCTTGAATGTTCTATCACTACCTTTTGTATTTCTTCTGACATTCTTGCATCTGTTTTGGCTTTGCTGCGCAGATTTTTGCGCTCCATGCTGAGTATTTCGAAAATTAATGCTCGTAATTTGTCTTCTGTTAGTTGTGACATAGTTAGTCCTCCTTCTAATAGTCCTTTGATTTTGATTTGAGATAAAAGTCTTCAAAATCTGTCTCTGATAATTTGAGATTTTTCGAAAACATCGCTCTTAAATTTGCACATAGCTGGCTATAACGCTTATGTAAAAATCCACGCAGTTCTGTATCGTTACTTGAAACCTTACCATTATTCGATGTATCAATTCCTAATGTAGTAAGTGTTCCATTATCACAATATTCCGCATAATAAGATAACGGATTATTAAGAATTGTCTTATTTGCTTTAGCAGAAATATATGCAAAATTTAAAGGTGAATTATATACATTCCTTTTATCTTTCCTTCGTTTGTTATATTCTTGTTCCGCAGCCTTATACTGAGCACTCAATTCTCCGATTGGTACAATGTGATGTTTCTGCAACTTACTTTTATCTTTATACTCAGTAAATACGCTAATCTGTTTTTTCTCATAATTTTCAAGTTTTACATCTTTTCGCAAAATATCTGAATAGGTTCGTGATAAATAATACTGGCAAATTGTATTCGTTAATGTATCCGAAGGGTCTATAAACTCATTGTTTACAAGTAAAATATCTTCATTTGCAAATTTTTCATCACAAAAAACACCATTACATAACTGAATAATATAGTCTGGTTTACTCCCTTCTTCAGACTCCTGCATAGCAATAATTCGTAATAACGCTTTTAAATTATCCTGAAATGCAGCATTCTGTTCACTCCGAAACGCTCCAGAAAATATGGCAGACCAATACCATGCTTCCAAGTAATTACAAATCTTTTTATTATAAAACCATTTATCTTCTGACAATATGACAGATAAAATAACAAAAATTAATTTATATTGTATCTCTGTAATCTCTCTGATTCCGCAACGCATTTGCAAAAAGAAACATGCTCTATCCATACCTTTACATGCTTTTCTCACTAAGATATCAATGCGTTCTGCATCAATTTTTAATAAATACTCACTTTTTGTCACTTTATTGGAAAACTCTGTAATTCTTTTTAAATTTGTTAATGTCATATTGGACTTTTTATCCATAAAAAAATCCAGCGTTCCAACAGTGCTCATCAAAGTCTTACAAAAAGTTGTAGATAACTCATCCGCTTTAACATCCCATCCTCCTAGATAACTAGATGCTGAATACTCATCTCTAGAGTTTACAAACTCTTCATATTCATTTACAATCTGTCCTTCACAATTGTTTTTGAAAATCTCATAATCGTCTTTGTGATTTTCCAAAATACATTTTTTTACAACTTGTAAAAGATTCTCGTTTTCACTTTGGGTTGCAGCTCTTGCTAATATCAAATCGAATATATCTAATGACTTTCCACCGAGATTTAAATTTTGATAAATATCAATTGCACGAAGTATGTCTGACTGTGGCACTTCAATTTTGTATAGTTCTAACCCCTCCACACATGATTCCAAAAACTCCCGAATATCTTCTGCCCACTGACTTCTTCTATTTTTCAAAAGTTCATCCACATATTTGTATAAATCAGACTCTTCGTCTTTTATTGTAAATATTCCTTTTTGAATATCTTCTTTCAAGCTTATTGCAGCTGCATTTCCATCCTCAGTCTCTTCGAATACAATTTGTATTAGTTCGCTATCTGCATCTTCATTCCGTTTTAATTCTTCTAATATTTCGTTGTGATATAATTCAGCAATCCGCTCAATTACTTTTTTTAGTCTATATCGTTGTGCCGTATTACTTTTTGTCGATGCCCCATATAAATAGTAAAGCGGAATCAAATAACACTCTGTATCTTCATTATTATTCGTACAAAAATGTATTAAATCATTAACGGGAACATTATCTATATCCCCATATAAAATACTTTTATACTTTGGATATTCAAAATGAGTAATACAATCTATAATTTCCTCCGTTGAATATTCAGGATACGCCTTCATCTTGATTTTATCTGACACAATTAAGGATTTTGCACCAAATAAATCTCGTTTTGCATTATTGAATTTCAATTTCGGAATTTGTAAAAAATAACGTCTTTTCAAGGATGGTGCTACAAATTCTGCATCTTTCCCTATCACAAACAATTCATTTGAAAAGAAAGCCGTTAATACAGTTACACGCTGCTGACCATCTAATAAAGCTTTCACTTTCTCTTCTACCTTTGACAAATCAGGCTTCTCATTTTTCAAACCAATTTTCTTACAGGCATATTTATCTGTTTCTATTTCAAGTAATAAAATGGTTCCTATTGGTAACTTGGTTAATACGGAAGCCAATAAAGCTTTTTGTTTATCTTTATCTTTCCATACAAACCCTCTCTGAAAATCCGGCAATACAATCTCATCTTTCTCAATATCCTGTACTAATTTTCCAAATCTCACTCTATCAAATTTAGTTTCACCCATTCTCTACTCCTCACCCTTCCGCGATTTCCCTTACAGCCTCCGCAAAAGTATCCATCTCTTCTTTTGTATTAAAACGGCCAACACTTACTCTTACCACACCACCAAAGTCTTCACTCTGTAAATACTTGGCAATCAGTGGTGCACACTGATGTCCGGTGCGGACTGCAATGTGATAGTCCTGGTCCAAAATCATTCCAACCTCTGTGGACTGGTAACCTGTGATATTAAATGCAATAATTCCTGCATGATTTTCCTTGTTTTTCTGGAGATATAACTCTACTCCGCTGATTTTCTGTAATTTTTGCACCAGATATTCTGACAGCTTTTGTTCTTTTTCTAAGAAAAATGCAGGATTTCCTTCTTTTTGCAGAATAGCTTGTATTTCTTCTAAGGAAGCTTCCAAGCCTGCAATGGCTACGATGTTCGGACTGCCTGGTTCAAAGGCTTCTATGCTGCCCTCCGGCATTTCTAAATTCAGGGAATCACTGCCTGTTCCGCCTGCCAGAAACGGTTTTAACCGATAAGCACTATTTCTAATGTAACCACCAACTCCCAAAGGGCCATACAGGGTCTTATGACCGGCAAATATGTAAAAATCCACTGGCAAATTTTTAAGTGTAGTTGGAACCAAGCCAAAAGCCTGTGCACCATCTATCATCACAACTGCTTTGCTCTCCTTTGCCAGCTGTGCCACTTCCTGAATTGGAAGAATATATCCTGTCACATTGCTGACATGACTCATAACAACGTAATTTGGTTTATTTCTTAAAAATTGAAAACGAATTTTCTCTAAATCAAGTTCTAATCCTTCTTCCCTTAACGCCAGTTCCTCTATCGTAAATCCAATTTCTTTCTGATATTTATAAAGTACACGCATAATGGCGTTATGCTCAAAAGGCGAAACATACACCACATCTTCTTTTTTCCAGGCTATTCCACCAAAAATCTGGTTACTTGCAAGGGTAGCAGAGGCTGTGAAAACAACCTCTGCTACCCTCTCTGCACCTGCCAATTCTATTATTTTTTCTCTGGTATCGCTGATTATGGACGCAGCATGAGCCGCAAGGGCATAGGAGCCTCTGCCGGAATTTACGGCATAATTCCGGTTTACCTCATTCATTCTTTCATACACACATTCTGATTTTGGAAATGTGGTTGCTGCATTGTCTAAATAAATAACCTTCTCCATAACTGCTTTATCCTCTTGTCTCCGCTTTTAATTTCTACACTTTTCTTTACAAAATTTACTGCTGCAACAGCTTCTCAATTGCCTGTACCAGCACCGCTACCTTCTGATTCATCTCTAATGTATTGCCAAAATCCTCTAACGCTTCATCTATCATATTCTGCAAATAAATACTGGTGGAATCTGATACATCCGCATCATAATATTTTGCAATCTCGTTACCACTTGCATCCTGTAAAATCAACCGGCTCTTATTTTCCGTATTTTCAGAGGTATCCTGAATATTCTCCACTTCCGTTTTTATCTGCTTTAACGATGATAGAAACTGTTCCTTTGAAGTATCATTCCAGTCTTCTACATACATATCCAGAAGAATTCTTGATAGCCGGGAAATAATTTCTTCCTCATCGTTGGTATTTAACTCTTCTAAATAATTCATCAGACTGCTGACATTGGAACTTAAAATATACTTCTTTGATGCCTGACTCTGATTTTTATACCATTCTACAAGGCATGCCTTTAGGCTGGCATTCTTTGCTACACCAAAAATATCCTTCGTCTCTGCTGCCATTTCCAGCAATAACGCTGTTAATTTTGTCTCCATTGCCTCTTTCGCTTTGGCAATTTTAGAAAGAATTATCTGATAATCGGTTTCTTCTATACTCTCCGGAATCCGCTCAAAAAGCAGTTCTCTTGGATTCACCTCTGCCCTCTTTAATAAGCTTCTCAATGCTTTTGCGGTACCAAGAATATGCTCATCATATTCCTCTGTTACCATAGTGTACTGGGGCAGTGCCCGATACCAGCGCTGCATACAATTAATAATGCCATTGATTCTGCTCTGTTTAGAAAGGGTAAAACTTCCTGTATCACAGAACATTTCTTCCAATTGACGCAGATAGAAATCCTTTGCTGCATCCTCCGGTTCAATATATAGTTCATATCTTTCCGGGAACTCGTTCACATTGTTTAATGTCTCATAGGACACCTCAAGCTCTTTATTCTTTAAATAGATAACTGCTGTGCCCTCTGCATCTGCCAGCTTCTTTGCAAGAAAAAGTGGAATAATTCCTCGTCTTGCCCCATATTTTCTACCCTGCAGGCAACGGTACAAATTCACAAATAACTGCTTTTTACCGGCACAGGTATGAAAAAATCTATCAATCTCTTCTGATATTTTTTCACTTCCGGCATCACCTTTTGTATGAATGAAAGCTGCTCGGTATACCATAGCCTCGGGACTGGTTCCACTTAGATAGCTGCTGCAGTCCTTCCCTTTTAATACGTTATTAATCACTGCATTACGAGCCTTCAAATACTGGGAACCAACAATTTCGATATTTAAAAGTTCATGATTTACCCTTGGGGAATAGCCATAATGTTTCCGACAAATTTCACTTAAAAGATTATTAAATTCCGCTCCATCCCGGCAGTTTCTTTCCACTTCATATGGTTGTAAAATGTTGACATTTCCACACTCCGGCAGATAATCCTGCTCTAGCATTGCATTGATTTCAAAGGACAAATCCTCTTCGTATAATTCCAATTCCTGCAATAAAATCTCATTTCCATCAATAAAAGCAGTATCATTTTTTAAGGAATGAACCGCGTTATATTTCAACAGCAATGGTTCTACATTTGCTGGTTTCAAATTTACTAACACCACAAGACGTACATCTGATAATGCCTTCAGATGCTCTTTTATCTTTTCAAAATCTTCTTCTTCGGCATGTAATAAAATTAGAATTTTTCCATCTGCAAATTTTTCTTCAAAAAGATACTGGCTGTTTTTTATCTGATAGAAATCTGCTGTTTCCAGATACTCGTACTGAAAATAACGGGTAATTGCGTACTCCTGATTGTACTTTTTCGGCAGCTCATATTCGAAATCCGATATTTTTCCTAAAGCTTCACTAACGGAAAATCTGGAGAATAGTTCTCCCATTTTTTTCTCAATATTCTTATTAACATCTACTCCCGCATTTGCCTGAAAATCATAGATTCCGGTGCTATGACGATAAATCACCAGCTGCTTTTCCAAAAGTCCCTTCAATGCGATTTGCAAAGTCTCTTTGTCCCATGCCAATGCAAGGCATAACACGTTATCTCTCGCAGGAAGTTCATCCTCTCTGTGAATCATTCGAATTACGGCAAGTGCCTTTATCAGCTGAATCTCCTCTTCATTAGATGCCTTGCTAATTGCTGCCTCTGCCTTGCCCCACTCATTATGTATCTGGGGCTGGTCACTTGTTTCCCGGAACAAAGATTTAAAATAGTCATAAATTTTATCAATTCCAACAAAATCCTTTTGTCCCTTTGCTAAAAGCCAGCTAAGACTTCCCTGCCCTTCATCTGCCAAAAAAGTAAAAATGGTTCGCTCATTCTGTGCAACCTTTTCACTAATCAGAAGCAATGCACAGGCAGAAACCGGTGTCATAGGGAAGCATCCCTTCATAATCGTTTCTTCAAATTCTTTTCCCTGAAAGGTTTTCTCATAAACCGGAAGTGCCAAAGACTCCTCGTAAAATTGTTTAACTTTTTCGTTTTGTATAAACTGTTTATACTGTTTTGAAAATTCCGGTTCTTTTTTCAGAATCGTATCTGCAATCAATTCATAGTTATTCTGTACAGATACAACAAATTCGATTTCCTCAATTCTTCCCTCTACTCCGCGGAATGAATTTTTTACGGAAGCATCAATGCCTCTTGTATATTCCCGGATACTCTTATGGGTTACCATTGTAAGGAACATCTGCTGTTTTGAGTTGTTACATAGCTCACAAATATCCTGCAACGCCTTCATATCATTGGCAAAATTCTCTACTGTATGGCCCTCGATATATTTACTAAATTCATCAAACACCAGAAATATCCCGGAATATCCACATTCCTCTGTCAGAATACGGCACACCTGCTGATACACCTTTAGGGCATCACTTTGAATCATCGGCGCAAACTGACTTCCTGCCGTAAGTGCCGGATACAGTTCTGTAAAAATCTGTAAATACTTACGGTTATTTAACTTCAGTTCATAAATCAGTTCTTTTATTCTGATACTTCTATCCTTGAGTAATACTTCTAACTGCCTGTAAGTCTCCGGGAAATTTGCTTTCCAATTTTCAATCACAGACAGTGCCTGGGAATAATTGCTTTCCGGTGCAACATTCTCTATATTTTCCCGAAGTAATGCTTCCCGGAGCGCCAGAATAAAGCTCTGGTTTAAATCATTTCCAGCGCTGGCGGTTACTAATACCGGAAGGTATTTCTTCTTCTCCTGTTTTAAAGTATCAATACGTTTTGCAGTTGTTTCATTAACTTTTCTGATTTTATCTACAATTGATTCAATTTCCTTTTTTTCTCCGTGTAAAAGTGCTAACAACACTAACAGAAGATGGGATTTTCCTTTTCCATAGGGACCAATCAGAATCGTAGCATTCTCGCTACTTTCTCCCATGATACTGTCAAGGTATCTGTCTAAAATTGCAACCGAAGAACGGGTTGGTATATAACTTCCAATTCGTTCGTAATCCTTCAAATCCAGCTGCAAATTTACGGATTTCTGAAAGTGATGATTTATCTGTACCAGTTTCATTAATTGGTTCATGTTTCTCTCCAAGCTATCTATTGTAATATTCCTGCACCATCTGAATATCTGAAATATCACTTTTCAGATATACCATATTAAGTCCGGCAGTCCTGTTCAACGTAATATCCCCTTTTACCGCCAGAATCTCCAGTTTTTCCATCAGTGCAGTTCTCTTTAACTGAAGTACTTTTCCCGGGGCATTTTCTATTGAAAGAAGTTCATCCATATGAATAGATTTTTTATCTAAAAGCAGCAGCAGATAAAGAACGATTTCCTCAGGAAGATTTTTCAAATCCGGCTGTCTTTTTTCGTATATCTCTCCACTATTTTTTAATAATCCCAGTTTTCCAAAAGGACTGCTGTTTTTCTCCTCCGGGTTACTATTCTTCTCCCTTTTTTTCACATACATCCGGCAAATCGCATCACAGTCAGCCTCCAAGGATGACTCTGCAAAGCTGCCTCCCTCTGTCAGCTCTACCGCCAGCTCCTTCATTTCTGAAATCATTTCTGTTTTTTTAAATTCCTCATAGCTGAAACGATTAAAGAACAGATTCCACGCTGTTGCATTTTTCTGATTCATTACAATCTGACAGTGAATCAGCCAGAGGGTAAATATATTTTCAATATAAGGGTCATTTTTTAAAATTACCTGTCCCAAATCTGTAAGCAATACACCTTTGCCACTTACATCCTGTGTTAATCCGGCACATTTAAGCCAATAACGGATAGCCTTTGCCATATTCGGTCCAACACCAAGGGCATCTGCTCCGTAATTTTCACCAAATACCCTGGGATTTCTATCCACTTCCGTCAGACCTTTATTTAACCAGCCTTCCCGCAAAATAAAGCTTTCATGACCTTTAAAACGATATTTATTTTTCTCTGCCAAGGCACTCACCTTCCTAATTCCTCTTAATTGTTAAAACTTTTCTCATATAACAACCCATTGTAAAATGGTTCACACACTCGCCACAGCGCATACATTTTTCGTCTGATATCTGATAGCGCACCTTTCCATTCTTCTCTTCCTTTACGGAAAGTGCATTAAAACGGCAGACACTTTCACATGCAAGACATCCCATACACATCTGATACTTGGTAATCTGGCATTTCACACGTTCTTCTGCTGTTTTTAAATCTGCTGCCCCTGCTAACTTTGTATTTACAATTGTTACTTTTAAATTTCTTGTTCCGATTCTCCCCTGTAATTTCAGAAGAATCTCACCCTTTTTATTTAATACAAATACCTCGCCTAAACGGGCATTTCCCATATCATAATTTAAGTATCCGAAGGGAAGGAATAATTCATATAATTCCTCTGAAATCGGACGCTGCAGTTCATAATTAAATGCATTCTCTTCCGTTGCACAAGGCTTAAAAGAAACAATGGATTTCTGGGCATAGGCAACGCCATTTCCGCCCTGTCTTGCTTTCCACCATCCATCATCCACATAAACCTCTGCATCCGCTTTTCCTATACTTCTGGCAAATTCAATTAGCAAATTGCGAAAACGCTCTGACTGTTCATGCATATGTACCTTAGATAAAAATTCAGACCAGCCGCTATTATTCGGACAGCACCAGCAGCCTACTCTGGCATAACCCAGACGATAGGCATCATTAAAATCTATTCCGGTTGTCAGAATATACAGCCAGATATCAAAATCCATCCAGTCAATAATTGGTGATACAATTCGCTGCTTGGTAATCTTAGGACTGTCCGACTCTCTCTCATATTTACTTCTGCTTAATGATTCACTTCGTCTTATTCCGTAAAAAGTTAAAATACGGCTCTTATCCCGATATAAGGATTTAATCCGTTTCTGAATTGTTCCCGTTTTAAAAATCGTACAGCACCAGCGCATTACCCTGCTGGGTGGTCCTACTAATTTGCACAGTTCTTCAAAATCCTTTTCTTTATTGCGGGCTGCTATCATCGGTGTCTTTGGATGATTCTTCTTAAAACGGTCCACATATTCATAAGTAAAAGGAAATTCAAGGGTGGTATCACCAAAAATATGCATAATCTGTGGATTACTAAAAGCTCGTGTTACCAAATCAGCCGTTACCGTGGAATCTTTTCCACCACTGAAAGATACGAACATGTCCGTGGCTCCAAACCCCTCCGATACCTTTCTGATATAGGATTTAGCCTCCTCTACCAGCTTGTCATAACGATTTTTATTACACTCCACAAAACGGTTCACATACTGATTAAAATATTCATAAGTGTTTTCATTCTTGTACGCTTCGTATTTCTGACGCACCATTTCAACATCCATATTTTTTAATTCTTTAACGGAAAACTTAATCTTTTTTCCATTCACGTAATAATTATTCCCAGAGCCATTCCATACCGAATCCTTTAAAAAAGAAAAAGGCTCTCCTAAAATAATCTCTAATAAAAGCCGCTCCTCCGGGAACACAGGACGTAAATCCGTTGTCATCTTTTTTGCTTTTGCGCCACAACAGCTGCAATAATCTTCATAAAGCGGAACCTGACATTGGCTGCACCAGAAAATCTCTGATAACGCCTCTGCCCTGCCTCCACAGGTAGGGCAGACACTCGTCTCACATCGATTGTTTGTGCAGGGAAGATTTTCTCCCTCTGCATCTTTATTTTTGCAAATATATGTAATCATTCCTTGTTATCTATTCCTTGTAATCAATTTATTTTGAACAAAGTACCTCACATTTTCATCCGGCATATCCCAGCACTTCTGAAACCATTTCTCGTCTGTACGGCACAACTTTTATTATATTCTTATTTTCTAAGAATTTCAACAAATCATTTCTTAAAAGAAAAGACCGAACCCAACATGATATTGGATTCGGCCTTTCAACCTTTCATTTTAAATTTTTACAAAACCTGTAAGAACTCCTTCTATCTTTCTTTCCTACTTCGTCTTTAAATAAGCAATTCCTATAGAACCAAGTCCACAGTTGCTGGTAATCGTTGCAGAAGTCGGTTCTTCAATAATAATATCGAATTTCTGATATTTCATTACTTCCTCTTTGATAAGCTCTAATTCCTTGCTGGAACAGCCGGCATAGGATAAAAACAGTACCCGCGGATCCACATTGCGCTTTCCCTTCAGGCTCTTACGAATAAATCGTTTATATAACTGTATATTCGAACCTTTTAGCAAACTACTCAGCACCATTTTACCCTCGCGGACCGTCAATACAGGTTTTAAATTCAAACCATTTAATATATTTTTCTGGTATTTTGTCAAATAACCTCTGCGATGCATAACCTCCGCTGTCGAAACCACATACTGAAATACAATCTGTTTTTTAACAGTTTCCACCGCACCGACAATTTCTTCAAAAGAATGCTCCCTGTTCATCATAAAAGCTGCCATCATTACAAGACATCCCAAGCCAGTGGATACATGTTCACCATCAATTACATGAACATTTGAAAAGCCTTTGGACGCCTTTAATGCCCGCTCATAACCACGTCCGCTTCCAGACGCAAGGCTGATATGAAGTACCTGCTCCGCATGTTCCAATGCATCTGCAAAAAACTGCTCATATTCTTCTACCGATGGTGGTTCAGAACTTACGGTGCTGTTACTTTTTGTTAAATATTCATTGAGATTCTCTGTAGAAATTTCTTTCTTGTCCCGGAAACGTCCATCCTCCATTACTATATAATAAGAAATACACTGAATGGCAAAATGCTTCATGGCATGGTCCGGTAAATCGGCAACCGTTTCTGTAGAAATACAAAGTCTCTGCTTTGCTTTCCCCCGAAGCAGATTTACTTCCGCATCTTCACCAAGCACATCAATATCGCGCTCTATAATTAAATTGTCCGGCAGACATCTTGCTAACATTCCCTCAAAAAGACTTCCGTTAATCGGCTTCATCAAATAACCAGCAAATCCTCTTTTCCGGTAATACTTATCCGCCCCGGATATCACATTCGCCGTAAGAGCAATAATCGGGGTCTCCCTGCACATGCCATTTTCCTGTCTGCGGATACGGGAAAGGGTCTCGATTCCATCCAACTCCGGCATAAGATGATCCATAAAGATTACATGATAATAATGGTTTCTTGTTTTTTCCAGACATTCTTCACCACTTGCTGCCGTATCTATCTGAACCTTTGTCCCCCGTAGCAGCTTCACTGCCACCATACGGTTCATTTCATTATCATCTACAATCAGAACCCTTGCCTCCGGTGCTTCAAAAGCCTGATGATATTTTCTTCTTCCCTCAACACTGGATTTTAAAACCTTACCAACTGCTCCTAATGGCGTATTATCAACGATACCCTGTTCGATAACAACAGTAAAAACAGAGCCTTTCTGATATCTGCTGTCTACTAAAATTTCACCTCCCATCAACTCTACCAGCTGATGGGTAATTGCAAGACCTAATCCGGTTCCTTCAATCCCTTTATTTTTTCCTTCATCCAAACGTTGGAAAGAATCAAACAAATGCGGAATATCCTCTGCTCGAATTCCGATACCGGTATCCTTTACGGAAATTTTCAAACGGATTCTGTTATTCTCTAACAATTCTCCATCGGCAGATAAGGTTACGGATCCCTTCTGGGTATATTTAATAGCATTCGTCAAAATATTCGTAATTACCTGACGGATACGCACATCATCTCCCTGCAGCATGGTAGGAATATTGGGTGAAATATCCAGATTAAATTCCAGCTTTTTTTCATGGGCACGAAGCCAGCTGATATTAATTAAATCACTTAACAGTACACCAAAATCATATTTTCTGGGAATAATTTCCATCTTTCCTGCACCAATTTTAGACATATCCAGAATATCATTGATTAAGGATAACAGCATTCCGCTTGCCCGCTGAATATTAATACAGTTTTCTTCAACCTCTGTGGAAACCTGTTCCCTGAGATTCATTTCATTCAAACCAATAATCGTATTAATCGGTGTTCGGATTTCATGACTCATATTAGCAAGGAAACGATCTTTTGTTGCATTTGCCTCCTCCAGCATTTCCTGACGTTTTTTACCATTTTGTCGCTCCACTTCAAAAATATGTCTCTGAAACTTTGTTAATTCTCCTATAGAAATGGCAGTTACAATCATTCCAATCTGCATGTCTACAAAAACTGCAAACTCAGAGCCCAATGGAAGTACTGCCCCCGGATGTCTGTAATCAGATACCATACATCCCGTAAAGCTTAAGACGACTAAAGTCGCCATAACAACCAGACGCTTCCCCCGGAACATAATAAAACAATATACCAGTCCAAAAATAAACCAGCAGCATATTCCGCTATAAATACCGCCTCCGGAAAAATACAACAATGGAAGCAGCAGTAAATCAACTATTACGCCACCAATCAATGCACATATATCTACTTTATTGTATTTATTTGCAATCCAGGTTGTCAACAATACGCATATGGCAACAACCAGAATCAACACTATATTTAAGACAGAGCCTCTATATAAAATCGTTCCTATTATATCCGAAACAGCAGCAGCAAAACATCCCAGCATAACAATGTTAAAAATACGGTTATTCAGTTCTATCTCCGAACCAAAAAGTTCCCTCCAGACTGCTTTCCATTTTTTTACCATATGCCTACCTCACCTCTTCCCTTACTTTTTGAAGTAATTCCATTGCAGCACCAAAGTCAAAGTCATCTATTTTCTGTGCAACCGGTGTTAAAAGTCCTTCTAATATTTTGTCTTTATAACGATATTTTTTTAATTCCTCCACCAGACTTTCTGCCTGTTCACCATTATAATCATCCAGTGCCTGTTCCAGCTTCTTAAATTCCTCTTCCAGCTGTGCTGCTTCTATTTCAAGGTACACCCTTTGTGAAGTTTCGCTTTCTGTCCTCTTGCTTTGTTTCTGTTCCCGCTCTAAACGCTCTCCAAGCTCTGCTAAAACTGCATCAAATTCCTGCATCATTTCCTCATGATGTGCCGCTATTGTCTTACAGTCTTCTTCTTTTCCTGCCTGTTCCATATCTCTTGCCAGTTCAAACAGATGGTTCGCGCCAATTGCCTGGGAAGTACTTTTTAAGGAATGTACTAAAATCGTATAGTCCTTCCAGCTCTTTTCTTCATAAAATTTCTGTATTTTCTGCTTTTTCTGCTGTCCATCCCAATGATATGCTTCTATTACCTCCAGATAATCGGAAAGCTGCCCGCCACAATATTGAATGCCGCGCTCCTCGTTAATACGACTGGCATTTTCCTTAATCCCTTCAACTGGCACCTCTGCCTCTGGTATTACAATTCTCGCTTCTTCCCCCCAGGAACCGTCCAGTTGTCTTAAGACAATTTTCTCTGCCGGAAGATAGCGTTTTAAGGTTCTTTCCAGATGACTCATCTCTACCGGTTTCGGTACAAAATCCTGAAATCCCTCTGAAAGAAACATCTCTCTTGCACCACCCATTGCATTTGCCGTAAGTGCCACAATCGGAACCTCATGATAATACTTACCTGCTTTTGCACGTATCGCATGAAGTGTTTCCACACCATCCATTTTCGGCATCATATGATCCATAAAAATCAAATCACAATGCATCTGGTCTAATAGTTTTAATGCCTCATCACCACCAGTAGCAGTAAGCAGACGAACCTCATAAGGTCGAAGTAAACCTTCCATCACCTTTAGGTTCATCATATTATCATCTACTACCAGAACATTCGCATCCGGAGCAATAAACTCATGAGGCTGATAGTGGGTTCCATCCATACGCTGTATTACTTTTCCACCGTTTAATGCATTTGCAACAGACAGGGCATAAAATGGTTTATATACCCGTAGGAAATTACTTCCTGCTTCTTTATCGTTATGACGCTCTAATACCAGCAGTACCGGAATCTTTTTTGACAATTCTTCAAAAAATTCCGGTGCTTCCCGATATTCATCAATACTAATCAGGGCATGGGTATATCTGCCTTTCTCCACGCGCTCTTTAAACTCCTTTAAGCTTCTGCATCTGGTACGGGTAACTCCAAGGTTCTCTGCCATGTCACGAATTGTTTTTCTATAGGCATCCCTGATTTCTACCATACTGTATTTTTCCTGATTAATATAATAAATCATCCGAACATCTTCTTTTACAGAAATCATAGGACGTTTATCTTCCACCCGCTGTGGAATGATAATATCAAATTCACTACCCTTTCCCGGCTCCGTTCTTACCATCAGAAAACCCTTCATCAATTCTAACATTTTACGGGAAATTGCCAGCCCCAGTCCAATCCCCCCCTGGGTACGGTTTTTCTTTGTATCTACCTGATTAAAGCTTGTAAACAAACGCTCCTTCTGTTCCGGTGTCATTCCGATTCCGGTATCCTTTACCGTTACACAAAGATTTACCCCATAATATTCTTTACGTGTTGTGGCGGTTATAACGACGCATCCCTTTTCTGTAAACTTAATTGCATTATTCACAATACTATATAAGACTCTGGCAATCTTCTCGCTGTCGCCAACCATGCTCCTAGGAATCGTCGGATCACAATTTACAATCAACTCTAAATGCTTATCCTCATTCTGTGCAATGGCAACATTCAATACATCATTTAAAATAGATGAAAAATTATAGTAGGATTCGTCCAGACTAAATTCTCCTGTCTGCAATTCAGAATAATCTAACACATCACTTACAATTGTTTGCAGATTACGTCCTGCCATCTGAATATGAAAGGCTTCCTCCCGCACCTGCACCGGCAAATCCTCTCGTAATATTAACTCACTCATTCCCCTGATGGTATTAAGGGGGGTTCTTAATTCATGGGATACATTTGCCATGAATTCATCCTTGCTGTGCTCTGTCTGCTGAAGTTCATCAATTGTTTCAAGCAATTTTCTTTTCATGTTAATGGAATTATTCATAGACTGCCATGTCATATATACAACGACACTGATTGACATAATCTGTAATAACACCTGCATCCATTCCTCTGGCTTTGTAACATTAAAGCTTTTTAGGAAAAATCCATGATAAAACATTAAAAATACGGATGATAATGACATCAAAAAAAGAACTTTACCATCTTCAAACATGCCTACCATAATAATCAGAACAACAAAAGGAGACAGCGTGTCTAAAAAGCTCTCCGCTGCCATCCCATACATTACCAGTCCCAGCATTGCTCCAATGGACAATACATATACCCTTAACCGGTAGGTTCCATATTTATTTACACAGAGATACCATCCTGCACAAACCCCGATGATAAGTGGTGGAATTACTACCAATGAACGTTCCAGATAAATCGTTGCAACAAATAAAAAGAATGAAAAAAAAGTATATACATACAAAAAAATCTTTTCTATATCACGGCTGCGATGTTCCATCTCTGTCTCCTTTGCACTTTACTCCTATTCCTCGTCAAGCATTTCTCTCAGCTCTGGCTCCAAGCTTAAAAATGCATCTGTAACAACTGGATCAAACTGCGTACCCCGACCTTCTTTTATAATGTTTAAAACCTTATCAAGTGGTCTGATTGGCGGCTTATAACAACGCGCTGAATATAAGGCATCAAATACATCTGCAACAGCCATAATACGAGCACTTAAAGGAATCTCTTCACCACGTAATCCGCCAGGATACCCTTTACCATCCCAGCGTTCATGGTGACAAAGTGCAATATCCTCTGCCATCTGCAGATAATCTTCATCCTCGAACTCACCCATAATTTCCCATATAATATTCTTCCCATAAGTCGTATGATTCTTCATATCGTCATATTCTTCTGCCGTAAGTTTCCCCGGCTTTTGAAGAATCACATCTGAAATCTGAATCTTTCCAACGTCATGAAGTGGTGCAGCTTTCCCAATCTGATGAAGGTATCCATAGGATAAGATATCCATATATTCCTGTCTGTCAATCAGCCGGTCAACAATCATCTCTACATATTTCTTTGTATTCTTTACATGCTCTCCGGTACTGCTGTCCCTGCTTTCTATCAGGTTCGCAAGACGAAGAATAATCTGATCCTGCATCCGGTTAATCCGCTGGCTTTTTGCCTCGATTGCCTCCGCCTGTTCCTCTACCATCATCTGAAGCTCGTTATGATAACGCTCTAACTCTAAAATTCTGCGGACTCTTCCAAGAAGCACCTCCGGCACAAAAGGCTTAATCACAAAATCCTGTGCTCCTTCTGCAAAACAGCGGGCTTCCACATCTGTATCCTTCGCTGCTGTTAAAAACATTACCGGAATCTGACTTAAGGATTCATTCTCCCGAATTGCTTTCATTACCTCAAAGCCATCCTTATCCGGCATAATAATATCAAGAAGAATCATATCCGGTTTGTGATTCTCCAGATATTTTAATGCAGCAGTTCCCGAAATCGCAGCCGCCACTTCATATTCTTCGGAAAGAATCTTCTGCGCTAAGGTAAGATTGGTCTTATCATCATCCACTACAAGAATTACGTTTTTCATGCTCGCACCTCATTTTTCTGATGTCAGTTATTCAGCTACCCACTTACTCAATGATACTTTTTTCCTATTTTACTATATTTTGTCAGATTATTCAATTGATTTATCGCCTATTCTCTGGCATTTCCCTCCACGTATTATAAAGCTATCTTTCTGCAGCGGTTTCAGCAGCAGTCATCCCTGCAAACGAAGCATTTCAAAGGAACTATAAACATCCAATGTCCCATATCCCCACTCCCTGTTAGGATAGCTTCTGTCATTTGTCTGACCTGCACCACGAATCAGCATATTTTTAATACCTGCGGCAGAGCGAATGGCATACCTTTGCTCTACAAAAGCCCATTGCATTATCTGGGCAACAGCCCCGGTTGTTATTGCTGCCGCAGCACTTGTTCCTGTATAGGTCACATAGTTATTCCTCAGTCCCGGTCCATAAACATTTACTGCCGGTGCCACAAAATCCGGTTTAATACCTCCCGAAATGGTATATCCTCTTCCAGAATCAGCATAAATACTTCCATTTACTGCATTATAGCCCCCTACTGAAATCAACTGCTGTGTGGCGCTTGGAATTGTAAGGGTTATTTCAGGATTTGAACGTAGGAAAAAAACTTTTCCCGGTGTCAGCCTATTTAAGGGAAGCCACATATTATAACGTCCTGTCACTATATTCTCCGGATATACCCGTATCACCCAAAGTCCCTTCGTTGGCTTAATAAATCGGAAGAAAACTAATAAATTTGCAGTTAATTTTGCCTCTATCCGATAATCAATGGTTATTTTGGTCTGTTCAAAAATAAAATCAAACGCTTCTGTGGAATCTGTCCGAATTGGCACTTTAGGGATTACTTCTCCCGTTGGAGAAATGATTGACACCGCATACAACTCCGGTGCATCTGCCCACAATTCTATGAAAAATCCATCCAGCTCCTCCTCAACACTGATTTCTACATCCTCATACTCCATATTTTCCCGGATTTGTCCCTGAAAATGTCTTCGCATTCCTGCTTCATTTCCAGTTGCTGCTACAATGGCTCTTTTTCTTCGATTGCTGATTCCTGACAGAAACATTGACATATAGCTGTCTCCCGCCCTGTTTCCATTGGCAGTTCCTACCCCAAGGCAGATAACCAGTGGCATATTCCTGACATTTGCCAGACCATTCAGATAAGCTGCCGCCATCATAATGTCATTTTCCTGGTAAGCCGGCTCTCCATCCTTTACAAAAAAGAAATCCCTTAAATACTGTTTTGCCTCTTTCAGTTTTACAACAGCAATTTCTGCTTCCGGCACCGCACCAATAAAATCATTTTCCACATCCTCACTGCCACATGCCACTCCTGCCAGAAAGGTTCCATGACCATTCCTATCTCTTGAAGGCACAATCTCATAAGGATTCTCACTTTGTAATGCCCGATTTATATCCTCTCTGTTATATTGCGCTCCATAAGAAATACCAAGAGGTGGTACTCCATCCTGAATTGTCTGATCCCAGATACTGACAATTCTTGTACTGCCATCCGAAAACCGGAAAATAGGATTGGTATAATCAATTCCGGTATCAATAAAACCCACCAGTACCCCTCTCCCTTTTAACGCCAGCACCGGCTGATTCTGTAACTGTAGAATCCCCGACACTTCCAACGCAGTCTGATCTAACAGTGAATAAATTTTCGGAATTTCAGAATAAGTATAATTACCAATCTGCAATGTAGGCAGACCTGCTCTAGGATAGTAAATAATATCATAATCCTCATCTATTCTCTGTATACATCCCACATTTTCCAAATTTACATCTAATCCATAGGGCACAATAAAATCAAAATAATCATTGGAATACACATATTCCCTGCAATCTGCCATAAAAAAACTCCAGACATCCATTTTATAAAATAGATGCTGAAGTCTTATCTTATATTCCTGTTTTATTCTGTAAAATTATTTTAATTTTTCTAAAGTAATATCATCCATTATTTATCTGATATCATTTCCCATTAACCTTTTACACTGCCAAGAGTTACACCCTGTACAATAAATTTAGAAAGAATAAAATATACCAGCATTACCGGGAAAATAGAAAATGCAATCATCATATATAACTGACCCATATCAAATTTGGTAAAATCTGCACTTCTTAAATATGCAATCCATAATGGCAATGTTTTCATCTCTGCCTTTGTTAATACAAGGGATGGGGTAAAATAATTGTTCCAGCTGGATACAAATCCAAAAATTGCCTGTACGGCTAATGCCGGTTTCATGATTGGCATAATAATACTATTCAGTGTATGAAATTCACCGGAACCATCAATTCTGGCAGCTTCTACAATTTCAAGGGGCAGTGAGCTTTCCATGTACTGTTTCATAAAGAACACACAGGACGGGGCAACAATTGCCGGAATAATTAATGGAATAAAGCTGTCCTTCAAATTCATTCCTGTAATTAATTTTACAAATCCCAGGGCACTTACCTGCGTAGGAATTGTCATAATTAATAAAATAAAATGAAATGCTGCTTTCTTAAATTTAAAGTCATACGCATGAATTGCATAAGCTGTCATTACCGAAAAATAAACAGACAATGCAACTGTTAGTAAAGAAACAATCCCACTGTTAATCATACCTCTCAAAATAAGGATTGTTTCGTTATTCAATACATTTGAAATGTTTCTTATAAGAGAGCCTCCCGGTAAAATGGAAAATCCTCTCTGGATATCTACATGTGCTCTTGTCGCATTTACAAACAATAAGTAAAAAGGAAAAAGACATACAATTGTCAATATAATTAATACCAGATAACGGTAACTTTTTTTGAAACCTAAGGATACCCCGTTATTTTTTGCTTCTTTTCTCATTACTACTACCTCTCTTCTCTCTGGCTTGTCAGCATCTTAAATACCACAATACTCAATGCTCCAGTCACGATAAAGATAATTACAGAAAGGGCACCTGCCATACCATAATTCTTACTGAACAAGTGATTATTCAGATACATAATCAATGTCATTGTGGTACGGTCCGGACCACCTTTTCCGTTCGTTAAAATCTGTGGAAGGTCAAACATCTGTAATCCACCAATTAACGAAGTAATCATTACATATGCTAAAATAGGCTTTAATAAAGGCATTGTAATCGTACGGAATACCTGAGATGATGTTGCTCCATCTACTTCTGCGGCTTCAAACAACGCAGGGTCAATTCCCATCATACCTGCCATTAATAAAATCGTTGTATTACCAAACCACATCAGAAAATTCATTAACGCAATTAACCCTCTTGCCCCTGCGGTAGTGGACATAAAATGAATTGGTTCATTAATCAGCCCCGCATCTACCAACAACATATTTACCGGTCCGTTGTTTGAAAATAAGGTAAAAAATAACATTGAGAATGCAGACGCCATAATTAAGTTTGGCATATAAATAACGGTTTTAAAGAAACCGGATGCTTTCAATTTTAAACGATTATTTGTAAACCATGCTGCCAGAAGCAGTGATACTGCAATCTGCGGCACAAATCCAATAATCCACATAATTAATGTATTTTCAAAATATTTTAATAAATCAGCCTCTGTAAATAGCTTAATAAAATTATCAAATCCCACGAAGTTTGGTCCAATCGTATTTAAGCCGGACATATAATTTTCAAAAAAACTATAATAAAATGTTGATATCATAGGTATCAATGAAAATACGCTATACACCAAAAAAAACGGTGCCAAAAAAATATATCCCCATTTTGAATAACTAACATGTTTTTTCTTTCTAACTTTCGAAGCGCTCATAATAACCTTGCCCTTTCTAAGACCTGCAAACCTTGAGACAAACGCCCAAAGCTGCCTGTTAAATTTTCTTCACATTTGTCTCCTCTAAATCTATCCTTCACAACAGGGGCTTTCTTTGGTATATTTCCGAAAGCCCCTGTACAGCTTGTGAAACCTTTAACTATCTTGTTAATTCCGGATATTTTTCTACTGCTGCTGTATAGAAGTTTTCTAATGCAGTTTCCATGTCTACGTTACCTTCGAAATATTCGTGCATAGAATTCTGAATTGCTTCATTTAATCCCTGGTCATAGTCACTGATATTGCTCATATCAATCTTTGTAGCTGCTTCAGCAAAAAGTGCAATGTGGTTCTGTCCACCTAAGAAATCAGATGCATAATCACTGTTTGCAAGCTCATTCATAGCAGTTTCATTGTTTGTGTAATCCTGAGTATCTACTGTAATCTGTTTCATTGTTTCAGCATCACATGTTAAGCGGTACATCATATCTTTAATAAATGGAATATTATCTGTTCCCTGTGCAGCACAAATCCATGTTCCACCCCAGTAGTAAGCTTCTGGTCCTTCACAAACTGCGTAATCACCATAAATACCATTTCCAACTGCTGCTTCCGCTTCCGCATCTGCAAGGGAATTTCCTAATAATGTGAAGTTGATTCCCCATGTTGAATAGAAGAATCCAAATACCTTTCCATCAGGACCCTGATCTGCACTCCATTCCGGTGCCCAGAGAGTTGTCTTATTATTATAGCCTTTATCTGTATAATCCTTTGTCTGCTCAACCCACTTCATAATATTGTCATCAATCACAATCTTTGTACCATCTACCCATGGTGCAGATACATTGTTAGAGAAGGTTCGGAAAGAATCATCATAACCGGATAACATGAAGTAACCAGCTTCTTTCATTTTCTCTGCTGTTGCATTGAAGTTATCCCAGTTGCTTAATGCTGCCTGAACTTCTGTTGGGTCATCTGTTCCAAGTACTTCTTTTGCAATGGAACGTCTGTAAGCAAATAAGCCCGGTGTTGCCTGCCATGTTGTACCCTTCTGAACACCGTCTACGGTAACGATGTCTTTTGTATACTGATACTGTCCGGCTAAATCTTCTTCTGTTAATCCAACATCACCTACCACATCAAGTGCAAACTGTGATTTTGTGTACTTTGTTGCATAATCTGCTTCAATTAAGAATACATCCACTTTATCATCCGCAGCAGCAGACTCCTGTGCCTGTAATGCTGCATCTAAATTATTCTGATAAGCATTATTTTCATTTGCTACGATTACGAAATTCACTTCTACCCCATGTGTTTCTGCCAAGTCTGCTGCATATGCTTCGTAACGGCTTTTAAATTCATCATTCCAACAATAAATGTTTACAATTTTTCCCTGATCTGCTGTTTCCTTTTCGTCGGAAGCCTTATCTGTGTCAGCAGCTTCTGCTTTATCTTTCGTTTCTGAAGTCTCCCCTGCAACAGAATCCTTTGAAGCATCTGATGTTTCCTTACTTCCACAGCCTGCAAACATTCCAACTGTCATGGTTGCCGCCAGCAGCATGCATAATACTTTTTTCTTCATTTTTTAATCCTCCCTTAAATTGGTTCGTTGTTTCTTTACATTATGTATTTTAGCCTCCTGAAAGCTTTTATTATATTAAATTGATTGAAAAAATATCAGATTCATGTCATAATACAAAGAAAAAAATCACATATTTATTACAAAATATCCAAAAAGGAGATTTAACCTTGAGTTTACAAAAAGAATGGTACTTAAGAGAGTTGAAAATGAGTGAGGAAGAAATGCCTCACCGCCCATTAGAAGTGGAATATTCCTTCTATAATGCTGTCAGTTCCGGTGATATGGAATATGTCAGAAAAAATTGTCAGGAAAAGGATTTTACCAATCCGGAGGGCATGGGCAAGCTTTCTAATAATGCTTTAACCAATTTAAAATATCATTTTGTTGTAACTACCGCCATGATAACCAGACACTGTGTTGATGCAGGAATGGAATTAGAGCAGGCTTATCGCTTAAGTGACTTTTATATTTTAAAAATGGATTCCCTCCAGACCAAAGAAGCCATCTCAAATTTACACGATGACATGGTATTAGATTTCACGGGAAAAATGCTTCTTCTTAAGAAAAATGCCGTTATTTCCAAATCTATTACTATGTGTGTTGAATACATATATAATCATATTCATGACCGTATTACGGTAGAGGACCTTGCAGAATATACGGAATTGTCCACCAGTTACTTATCCCGCTTATTCAAAAAAGAACTGGGTATCTCTGTCAGTGACTATATTCGGGAAAAGAAAATCGAAAAGGCCCAGAACCTTTTGAAATATTCTGATTTCAGTCTGGTGGAAATCTCAAATTATTTATCCTTCTCTTCCCAGAGTCACTTTATCCAGACCTTCGAAAAGCTTGTAGGAATGACTCCAAAAAAGTACAGAGACCGATATTATCGTACTACGTGGTAAAAAATGTCTTATACTCAATAGCATTTAACAATTCAAAAAGGGAACATCGCCTGATAATTAAATTTTAGTATCAAGCGATGCTCCCTTAGTATCATTGAAAGCTTTATTTTTTTATTGTAACGGTAAGTTTTAAAATATCCAGACCTTTTGCAGAACATTTCAGTTTAATGTAATGATTTTTACCAATCATATATCCAAGATTGCACTTCTTCACGTCCGTACCGCCTTCCATTCCCTGGAATGTAACCATTTCCCGATAAATATTATCCATATAAACAGATACCGGAAGCTGGGCTAAATTTCCAAGCTCTGAGGCAGCTTCAATCGTAAGCTGATACTCACTATTTTCATTAATGATAATTCCAAATAGAAGTTCCTCTTCTGATAAATCCATGTCTTCCGAAGTAATCACAACCTGCTCATTTTCTGCAAAATCATAGAAGGTAATATTTGTGGTATCGGATTCCTCTTCCTCAAAATCCTCGGCAATATCTTCCCATTTTCCTGCAAGTCTTAACATAACCGGTGATTCTAATAAGAATTGTAAAATATTTTTTGCATTTCTCTGTAAATCAGAACGCTTAATTCTTCCCTTTTCAAGCATTTCTTTCACGTTATCAAGGGCAATCTCTTCTTCCGCATCTGAACAGCACATATAAATATCATTCTGGGCTAATACCATAGGCGCTCTGTTATTTTTCTCAGCACCTTCTCCTTCCCAGTTTGCCGTTGCCCACCAGTCCGTCATGACGATTCCATTATAATTCCACTGTTTTCGAAGAATGGTAGTACACAAATCAAAATTTCCTGCCGCCCAGATTCCATTAATCGGACCATAGGATGTCATAATTGATTTCGCATTTCCTTCCTTTACCGCAATTTCATAACCTTTAAGATAAATTTCTCTTAATGCTCTTTGCGATACCACCGCTTCCACAACAGTTCTTTCCTGCTCCTGATTATTGGCACAATAATGCTTGATGGTTCCTGTTACTCCCGCCTCATGCATTCCTTTAAGCTGTGCTACACACATCTTTCCTGTCAACAACGGGTCTTCTGATACATATTCAAAATTTCTTCCGTTTAATGGATTTCTATGAATATTAATTCCCGGTCCAAGTAAAGTATCTATCTTATTGCGGAGCAATTCTCTTCCGGTCATCTGGAAAAGTTCCTCCACTAATTCTATATTAAAACTGCATCCTAATGCGGTACCATTCGGTAAAGAAAAAGCTTTTGTCCCGCAATCCATTCGTATACCGGAAGGTCCATCCGCACAGCAGGCAACCGGTATTCCTTTGCTTTTTAAGCCTTCAGAAACACCACCGAAAGCTCCGGCGGTTCCCGGTGTTACCTTAGAACTGCACATTCCTTCTCCATGGAAAATACACATTAAATCTTCATCTGATAACTGAGCAATAAAATCCTCTAAGCGTACTGTTCCATCCAGAACATCTTTTAATAGATAACCTTTATCTCCGGTATATGAAATCTCTTTTTCTCTTAATGCATTTGCTCTGTCAGTCATGTTTACTGAACGAAGTGGTACAGCTTCCATTACTTGTACATAGGTTCCGTCCTCTTTTTCCACCGCCTTGAAGCGCTCAAACACTTCCACCGGAGCACATGCTTCTTCCAACTGCTCTAATACCTGCTGCTTTTGTATATAGCTTCCACAACACTTGGCACTTCTCACATCTGTTCCTGCATAAATTTGATATGCTCCTTCTTCCAAAAGAAAACTATTTTTATATCCTGTTTTTCCACTGTCATCAAAAGATGCATATGCTGTCTTCTGGCATGTCAGCCTTATTTCCTGAGTTTCCCCGGGAGCAAGAACCTTCGTTTTTGCAAAACCAATCAATACCCGGGCAGGCTTACCAAGTTTTCCCTGAGGCGCTTTTGCATAGACCTGAATTACCTCTTTTCCCGGCACGTCTCCTATATTCGTAACCTTTGCAACAACTGTTATATCTGACTTCTCTGCTTTTTCTAACACGGAACAAACTTCAAATTTTGTATAAGAAAGTCCAAAGCCAAAGGGATACTGCACTTTTTCTTTTGCAAAGGTTTCAAAATAACGATAGCCTACATAAATATCTTCTTTATAATAATTCTTTATAAGATTTCCAAAATTAGCTGTGCTTGGATAGTCAGAAATATCATAAGCAATCGTATCTGTAAGCTTTCCACAAGGATTTACTTTTCCTGTTAAAACATCAACGACACCATTACCGCCTTCCTGGCCACCCTGCCATGCGTACATCACTGCGGAAGGATGATATTCTTCCACCCAGCTCATATCCACTATATTTCCTACATTTAACAGCACCACTGTTCTTTCAAATTCACTGCATACCTTACGAATCATTTCCCGCTCTGTCTTTGTCAGAAGATAACTTCCTTCCTTCGCGGCATTGTCCTGATCCTCTCCTGCTGTTCTTCCAATTATTACCAATGCTGCATCTGCCTTTTTCGCAGCCTGCACTGCCTCATCCGTCAATGGCATTTCCTCCTGAGACCAGGGAACTGTTCCCCACCCATGGCCTTCATCTATTGGATTCTCTTTTATCCAATCCTGATAAATCTTTAAAATATCTTCTTCCAAAGAAATATCTTCACAATTCTTTAAAGCATCCATAATGCTTACTACATATCTGGTGTTTACCAGACCACCGGAACCCAGACCGCTTTTATAATAATAAAATGCACATCTTCCGAATACAGCCACTTTGTCACCCTTTCGGAAAGGTAATGTCTGATTCTCATTCTTTAAAAGAACACAGCCTTCTGCTGCTGCCTGACGCGCTATCTGGGCATATTTTTCCAAATCCAATGTATGTTGAATCATTTCTGCTCTCCTTTTATGCTCTTATACTTCGTCTAATTCTACTTCAATTCTATGGATACCTTTATCCATTTTATCAATCATTCCTCTATTTAAAACCGCAGATATTCCCATTACTTCCAATGCTGTTTTTTCATCACATACAGCTTTTTTAATTTTGTATTCTCCATAGGTTAAGCCCTTTGGATTTATATACACAACCTCAAATTCTTTTTCAGCAAATACAAGCCGAATAGATGCCTGTCCATTCCGGTCGAACTGTTCTTGTAACAGCTTTGGTTTCATAACAAGTTCTCCCATTTCTCCCCGGACACCAAACACTTCTGTCACCATAGTTAACATATACCAGCTTGCTGCTCCCGTCAGATAATGATACAAGCCTCTGCCTTCGCCATTGAAATACTCTGGAATTCCCGGATATATTTTACTGGTTTCAAAATCAAGTGCTGTATCTGCCAGTGTCTGAAGTGCTTTATAGCCTTCTTTTACAAAACCTCTCTGATAAAGGGCATTGGCATACATAACGGTCATATGAGAAAATACTGCTCCGTTTTCCTTTTCTCCATATGCAAATCCAAACATTCTTCCCAAATCAAATTTCATTTCTTCAAAGTTTGTGTTTAATTTATATCCACCAACTTTGGCATCATACAAATAATGATCTGCACTTTGACAAATCTGCTTTACCTGTTCCTCTTTTGCAGTCTGACTCATAATTGCAAATACCTGACCAGTAAGCATCATTCGAACGCCCTGCTCAAAGAACCCTTCTACCTGATTCTTATTGTCATCATAATAGCTGTTAAACCAGCCCTCACCCTTCTCTCCTTCAATCCATTCTGTTTTGCGGATATGTTCCATCATCCATTCTGCTTTATGCTCCAAATTTTCGATTAGTTCGCTGATTGCTACCTGTATCTTCTTACCACTGATGTTGTGTCTGCAAAGAATCTGATAATCACTTAAAAGCTTTCTCTTTGCTTCCATATTATCATAAAGTTCCCGGTCATCATTTAATAAAATTCGCATTTCTTCCAGTATTTCTACTGTTTCGCATTTTGTCTTTTTATATAGCAGCCCCAGACATTCTGCCATCTGTCTTAGGTTACCTGCATAAGCACAGGTAAAGGCAACACTTTCTCCATTTTCACTTGCCATATCCAGAGCATCATTCCAGTCTGCTCCTCTTAATAAAATATGATTGTGCTCTCCAACTTCATAAAATGCACCTAAATACTGTAGCAGCAGATGTTCCAAAATAGTTCCATAATAAATTTCACCGCTTACACTCTTTTGCTGCATTCCGTAACTTTCTTTCCAGCGATTGTCTGTATTACTTCCACGCTCTACCTGTCTGTCTTTAAAATATGGTGCCTGTTCTGTAAGAATTTCAATGTCTCCGGTCTGGTCTATATAAAGCTTTGTAGTCAAAAATGGCCATACACCATGATCCATCCATACCCGGGTAATATTATTTCTGTCTGCAATGAATTCTCCCTGTTTTACACCAATAATAGTAGCATTTGTTCCATCAATTCTGACTCCACCGTAATTATCAAGAATCATCTGACGAACCTCACCCGGCTCCATAATCAGCAGAGACAGACAATCCTGCCACAAATCGCGCCAGCCTCTTCCGCCTCTTCCATAATCATGATGGGGTAAAAAGGAACATCCATAAATTCTTCTTAACATAGGCTGAAAACTTACCCAGCGCATATAATTGTCAAATCTCTTATCACCTGTATGATAATGTACATTCACTTTATCCTGCCAGTATTTCTTTACTGCTTCCAATGCCTTCGCAACCTTCTCTGAGGAATTATAAGCTAAAATAAGTTCTTCCAGTTCCTCCTCATTCTCTGTGATACCCATAATAATCAGATACTCTGCTTTTTCTCCCGGCTGCAATGTAATTGTTTCAAAGCGAATTCCTCCAAAGGCTTCTTTTCCCGCAAGACTGCTTCCCACACCAACTCCCGGTTCCCGATTTAAAATTGCTCTTGGATGAGTAAAGCTTCCACCTTCACCGATAAACTGCTCAGCTGCAGGATAAAATGCTTCCGGCTTTGTTCCTTTCCCTGTTACTCCCAGAGCAAAATATGTCAATTCATTTTTTCTATGCCCTCTTTCATCAAAAGACATGGTCGGTTTTACGGTAACGCCATATTCTTTTGTCTGAATCCGATGTAATAATGATGTTACATGTCTATGGTCTCTGAGATTATCTGCACTCCTGCCATAAACCGGTATTGCAGCAATCGGCGTAATTGTTTTTAACAATTTACCTGTATTAATAACTTCTACATACATCAGTTCCACATTATGTTCTAAAGGCACAAAAGATGTTACTTCTGCAGTAAGCTGATATTTTAAGGATTCTCTTTTCATTTTATGCCACATCAATCCCGCAGTTAGTTCACTTTTATCCTGACAAGCAGTAAATTTTCTATACTCTTCTTCAACTGATGCACCAACCACTGACCAATTTCCCGCATCTTCCATACAGCACCAGAAATTTCTTCCGGAACGATTATTATGTAGGTTTTCCACACTTACCGGCTCCAAAAAGAAGGATTCCTGATTGATTTTACTGTCCCCTCCTAAATTCGGTGTTACAGAACTTTTCATCCCCTTCTCTCCGGCAATTGGAAAATATAAATAATTATAATTTTCCGGTCTCTCTATTGTAAATGTACCATCTGTGTCTAAAAATCTGACTGTTTCCATACTATCTTCCATTCCTTTCCCTGCTCTAATCCCATTCTAATATTCTCAACTTTAATTTTTTCACATAGATAATACTATTTATTTC
>CAYMIS010000022.1:0-35279 GCA_964390485.1 uncultured Roseburia sp.
AACCTTGTGATAATACCAATTATGACAGGAGGATTGGTGAATAATTTTGCAACAGTCCCTTTTCACAGAACTTTTTAAATATTCAATATCATTACTGATAGTTTGACCAGCTTCCGTTATTATAAATTACGTTTTCCCCCGGAATTGTCAAATCATTCGTCTGTGAGCCGTTTCCATTATTGAAAATGATATATTGGGCATCAGAAGGAATTTCGATGGAATATACACCATTGCCAACACTTGTCATCTGCTCGCCTGGCCAAGTAGTCATTTTTGTATCACTGTCACTCCAGTAATAAGCATAAACTTCACTCCAGTTATTTGTGTTCTGGTAGAACATATTGCCGTCAACAACAATAGTTGTACCGCCTGTGTAATCAGACCAGCTTCCATTATTGTAGATTTTTTTATCTCCGGCAATTGTTAAGTCATCGGTTTGTGAACCATTTCCGTCTGTAAAAATAATATAGTCAGCATCGGAAGGAAGGGTGATGGAATAGGTACCATTACCAATGCTGGTCATTTCAACACCAGGCCAAGTAGTCATTGCTTTGTTGCTGTCACTCCAGTAATAGGCATAAACATTGCTCCAGTTATTCGTGTTCTGATAGTAGATAGTCTGTGTAGTGATTACTTCATCATCGCCGCCAACATTATAGTCAGACCAGCTTCCGTTCTCGTAAATCTTGTTAAATCCCTGTAATGTTAAATCATCTGTTTTAGAACCGGAACCATTTGTAAAAATAATATACTGTGCATTAGAAGGAATTTCGACAGAATATGTGTTATCAGTGCCGGCTGTCATTTCAACACCTGGCCATGTGGTCATTTTTGTATTGCTGTCACTCCAGTAATAAGCATAAACATTGTTCCAATTATCAGTATTTTTATAATAAATAGTTTCATAAGTAACGTCGGTGGAACCGGAACCATTGTAAATTACGGCAATACCTGTAGAGCCGATTTTTCCGGAAATAGTGGATTCTGTAACAGTCCAGGTTTCGCCTGTGATTTCGTCGGTATAAGTACCCGGTTCAGTCAGCCCACCACCGTTTGGTACACTAACGCTAAAGTTCCCGCCGCTTCCTGCTACGATAACAGCACCTTTTTCACGGCAAACAACAGCACAGTTGCTTCCTGTTGTATAATAGTCAGCCTGTCCAATCATAGCGTTATGGAAATGGTTTACTGCGGCTACTTCAGGGCTTGTAAAATGAGTACTTCCTTTCTGTCCGGCAAGAATTCCCTCTTTATAGTTTGCACTTGGACGGGAAAAATATAAGGCAGAAATATCATTGCGGCTTGCGGCTACAGCATAAGCACGGTCAATAACATTTTGGCTCATCTGGTTAGAATATCCCCAATCCTGATTGTTAGACCAGGTATCGTGGCTTTCGCCCCAGTATACTAATTTGTCATTAGAAATACCGCGGGCTGCCCAGTTACCATAGGCAGAAGGTGCTTCTCCGGAATTGAATGCGTCACGAAGTGTTTTTCCGTAAGAACTGTCAGTTACAGAAATATAATTTGTGTATTCTTTCATTAAATGTTCATTGCCGGTTGTTCTGTCATCCGGACCAACGAGAATTTCACCGTAATGATATAATCCCTGACTTGTTACTGCCGGCCAGAAATTACAGCTTTCACTTGGTAAGCCAATATGCTTTGCTGCATCCCAGCGGATACCATCAACACCTAAGTTCTTTAACGTATTTACATAGTTACTGGCACACTGCTGAACATAACTGTGCTCACTATTAAGGTCTGCCATACCGATATCCCCATGTGTAACCTGATAACGGTCAGAATAATTACCAACATCACCATAATTGTGCCAATACTGGGAATCCTTAAGGTCACCTTGAATATTAGAATGATCCCCGGCAAGATGGTTTGCTACAACGTCAACAATGACATTAATGCCGTATTTTTCAGCTTCTTCACAAAGAGCCTGTAATTCAGCTGTTGTTCCAAGGTCATTTGTTCCAGCGTAGAATCCAAGGGGCTGATAGAGCCAGTACCAGATTCCGGAGCCAGCGCCGACCTGTGCCGGAGAAGTCTGAACGGAAGTAAAACCTGCCGCCGCAATATTTGGAAGTTCGGCTTTAATATCGTTATATTTCCAGTCGAAGCAATGGAGGATGACACCATCCTGGATGTTATCTGCAAGGTTATAATCAGTGGCAGCCTGTACGGTAGCAGGTGCTGTAGTAATAAAACTTGAAACAACCAGGCAAAGAGACAATAAGCTGCTAAAAATACCTTTTCTAATACCCTTTTTTAATTTTAAATTCATTTTTTTCCTCTCCTAATTCATTTATAAAAACCAATAAAGAATGTTGAAAATAACTAAAAAGTAAAAGTTATTAGTGTTATTGGGATTTACGAAAAAATACGAAAGCCCAATTTGAAAAAAATATATAGCCAATGGCTATAATTTAATAGAATATGTCACCTCCCTATGTTATTTTGCTTTTAAACACCCTATAAAACCCCAATAAGTACGGTCTCCCCCAAAGACTTCTTAACTCATTTTGAAATCTTTCTCTCATTACCGCGTTAAATGAATAACATTCTTTCATATCAAAGTATAAAGAATGTTAAAACCCGTGTCAAGGAAAAACAAACAACTTTTTGTTGCGAATGTTTGGAATATTGTCGAATTTGCACCACAACACTTTGGAAAACGAGTGATGACTTCCGTTATTTTGCTACATGAGAATAATGGGGGTATCTTGGATATTAGATGAAATGTGAAACTCCTAAAAACTGTGTGGGTGGTGCGAAGCAGTGTAAGACTTATTTTGGAAGAAGGCTGTTTACAATAGAAGTTTTTCTTCCTATTTTCTCTGAACGTGATATAATCTTAATACATAGTACTTTTTTCATACAACTGAGAGGTAGAACAGATGAGCACAGTTTCAGAAGAAATAATGGAAGATATAGGAAAACATGTGGTAAAGATGACCATAATTATGAATGTGGTATTACTGCTTTGTCATATTTGTTTTGGTATCGTGTTTTATATATATGATGCAACCCTGATTTTTTACTATAATTTTATAAGTATTCTTACTTATATCGCAGCTTTTGAGGTTTTGCGCAGAGGCAAAAGCTGGACCTATGTTTTTTTGGTATATGTAGAGATATTTATTTTTATGATAGTGGCTGTTGTATGCTTTGGCTGGGAATATGGATTTCAGCAATGGTCCATGGGATTTATAACCACTACCGTATTTGTAGATTTTATTTTAAATCGTCAGAATAAGATACGCAGATTTACGAAGATAGTGGTAGCTTTTGATGTGCTGGTATATGTTCTTTTGCGCATATGGACTTACTATAATCCTTACATCTATCAGATTGAAAATGAAACCCTTGTACATGGTTTTTGTATTGCAAATGCATTAATCGGGTTTAGTTTTATGATTGCTTATTCTTTGATTTATACGAATACAGTGCGTAAGCAGGAAAAGGCGCTTTTAAATATGGCTAGTATTGATGTTCTTACCGGTATGAAAAACCGGAGAGCGATGCAGGAATTACTGAATGCGGTATTTGAAAATGATACAGAATATTCCTATCAGATGTGTGTTGCAATCATCGATATCGACCATTTTAAAACAGTTAATGATACCTACGGGCATGATGTAGGAGATGAAGTGTTAAAGGCGTTAGCAGAAGTATTTTTGGCTAAACATTCAGAAGAAGAGAACTTCCATGCCAGCAGATGGGGCGGAGAGGAATTTCTTGTTTTTTATAAACGATATCAGAAAAGCAGAGAGGCAGTGATACAGGAATTTGAGATGTTGCGCCAGCAGATTCAGGATATGACCATTTGTAATGAAAGCAATGATATACGGATTACCGTTACTATTGGTCTGGCGTTTTATGAAGAAAATTCAACAGTCCAGAGTCTGATTAAAGAAGCAGACAATAATCTCTACATAGGAAAAGATGGGGGCAGAAATAAAGTTGTTTATTAAAATAAGATAACAAAGAATATAAAAAAACTTCGCCAGAATTGCATATAACGTGCAAAATTACTCAAATTATGCGTATTTATGAAACTTAAACGGGAGGTTTCATTGACATTTTTCATTATAATTGTTATTATTTTTCGGTTATGAAAAAAGTAACGGAGGATAAAGAGGATGAAAATGTTAAAAAAAGGTTTATTGGTCGCAGCAGTATCCGGTTTAATGGCAATTACTGCAACAGGATGCAGCTTAAAAAGTCTGTATATGAATGATGTACAGCGTGGGGAACAGATTATCACAGCTTATCAGACGGGTGACTTTGAGACAATTAAGTCATTTTTGGAGACTGATAGCAGAATGAATTATTTTATTGACGCACAGGATGATGCCAATGCAGAAGGTATGATTGAAGTATATCAGAAGGTATATGAACTGACTAAGAATGCAGAAGTTACCGTAGTAGAAAATACCGGCACTAATTGTGAAAAAGATGGAGATGCTATCGTTACAATTAAAACAGTAGACTATTCAGAAGCGTTATATGCCGCAATGGTAGAAGCAATTGCAGAAGATGGAGATGCTTTTGCAGATGTTCCAACCTGGATGATGAAGGCTTTAAACACAGAGGGAAAACCAGTTGAGTCAGAAGTGGTGATTTCTACATACAGCAATGGAGATTTATATGAATCATCCAGTGAAGAATTTCTGGAAGCTTTAACAGGTGGTTTTTATGAGTGGATTATGACAACTATGACAAGCTGCGTACCGGGAGATGGTACAGAAGACAGAATGTATATGCTTGCAAGTTATAGCACAGTAGAAAAGTCTCTGGATGAATATGTACTTCCATTTGAAGGTATGGAATTTACAGATGATGAAGTTCAGGCGATGATTGATGAATACAGTGCTACATATGCAGATTATGATGGTATGTATGCAGGTGGAAACAGAGTGGAAGATGGTTTAAGATTATGGCTGTTTATTGATTATGATTTAGCAAGTATGCATGCATTAGAAAAGCTTGAACTTGTTTCCGGTGGTTCTGGTGACAGCATTGGTATCAATACTTCTATCAGAGGACTTGAGAAGAGTGGTTTTACCTGTGAAAGAACAGACTTTGGTTCTGGTGTAATCCTTGGAGAAGAGGGAGAGCCTGAGACGGAAACAGAGGAATAAAACATAAGTAAATATTGAAACTGTTTAAGGCCTTATGTAGAGGAAACTGCATAAGGTCTTTTTCTTAACTTTAATAGGAAAGAACTTGTCGCGCTAAAGAGTGAAGTTCTTCCTATAAAGCAAAAACGTTCCGCGGGATGCATATAACGCGCAAGTGGAAAATGTCATTGCGTGACTGCGCGTTAGCGTGGGAATCTCGCGAGCGAGATTCTTTGTTACAGGGAGATATGGGAGCTTCTTTTTTACTATGAAATTTCTTTGTTTTGTAATACAATAAGAAAATAAGAGAATGTTTTAAGAGGTTACTTATGGATAAAAAATGGCTTAGACGAAGAAAAAGACTTTTTGAGATTATTGAGGTTGGAAATGATTACGACTTTGTCAGTCGTACCTACGATTATATCAATGCATTTTCCATTATTCTGAATCTGGTGGTTAGTATTATGTATACATTTTCAGATTTAAGGGAACAGTATGGATTCTGGCTTGTGTTATTGGAAGAGATTACTGTGGCATTTTTTTCTCTGGATTATGTATTAAGACTATGTACGGCAAAATATTTATATAGAGATGATACGGAATTGGGGGCAATTAAAAAATATATGCTTTCCTTTACCGGAGTGATAGATTTACTTTCCTTTTTACCATATTATCTGCCGATTTTCTTCCCGGCAGGAACGGTGGCATTCCGTATGGTTCGAATTGTGCGTATTTTCCGGCTATTCCGAATTAATGCATATCATGATTCATTAAGTGTAATTACTGAGGTTATTAAAGGGAAAAAACAGCAGTTGATTTCTTCTGTTTTTATTATACTGATTCTCATGTTAGCTTCAAGCTTGTGCATGTATAGTCTGGAGCACGAGGCGCAGCCGGAGGTATTTACCAATGCATTTTCAGGAATCTGGTGGGCAGCATCAACCCTTCTTACCGTGGGGTATGGAGATATTTATCCGGTTACCACAGCAGGAAAATTATTTGGTATATTCATTACTTTTTTAGGAGTTGGTATGGTTGCAATTCCAACCGGTATTATTTCTGCGGGATTTGTAGACCAGTATTCTACAATAAAAAGAAGAAGCGAATATGGATATGAAGCAGATATGCACTTTATTAAAATATATCTCGAGGAAAATGACCGCTGGGTTGGAAAAACGATTTCAGAATTAAAGCTTCCGGCAGGTGTGATTGTTGCAGTGATTAAGCGAAAAGGGAAAATTCTGATTCCCCGCGGAGATGTGGTCTTGATACCGGGAGACAGTATTGTTCTTGGTGCAGAACCAATCGAAAAACATGAGCATATTAAGCTTAAGGAAGTGGTGCTGCGTAAACAGAATCCATGGACGAATGCCCGTATTCGGGATTTGGATATTTCCCGCCATTCTATTATTGTTCTGGTAAAAAGAAGAAACAAGGCATTGATTCCAAATGGAAATATGATTTTGCGGGAAGGTGACCGGGTCTTCATGTACACCCAGCATTATTTATCAGAGGCAAGTGAGATTGAAATATAAAATCAGGATATATAGATTACAATAGAAACTCGTACTTTACTGCTAAAGGAGAGATTTCATGGAGATAAAATCCTTACACATTAAAAATTTTAAATCAATTCGGGAATTGAAAATCAGCCACATTGAGAATTCGTTGATTCTGGTTGGAAAAAATAATACCGGAAAAACGGTAGTTTTGGATGCAATTCGTGCGGTTACCGGGAATTATGCTGTCCGGGAGACGGATTTTAATGAGAAAAAGCAGAACATAGAAATAGCCATGGTTTTAGAGATTACAGAAGAAGACTTACATCAGTTTCATGACTCTGGCATTGTCAGCCTCTATAAACGCTATGACTCATGGAAAAGGGATTTCTGTGAAAAACTGCCTTCCTTTTCAGAGGGAAAGTTGAGCTTTGTATGTTCTATGAATCATGATGGGAAAGTGCGCTATATCGATGGATATCACAAAAATAACCGCTATATTCCTGAAATTTTACCAAAGCTTCATTTTATTGATACTACCAGAAATCTGGCATCCTTTCAGGAAGATTTACTGATGTTCCAGAAGTCAGAGGACTTGATTCGTCTGCGTTCTAATTCCTGTATGTTTGACGCAGCAAAGACCTGTAACCATTGCTTTAGCTGTATTGGTTTAATTAATCAGAAAAATCCGGAAGAGTTGCAGCTATACGAGACTGCCAGACTTTTAGAATATAAGATGTATCAGTTGAATCTCAGCGAATTATCCCAGAAGGTGAATGAAAATTATCGGAAAAATGGCGGTGTTGAGGAGATTCTTTATACCTTGTCCTGCAATATGGATAAGATGTTTTCTGTGGAAGTAAATGCCTGGCATGAAGAATTAAGGCGTTTCAGTTCTGTGGAGCATCTTGGAAATGGTATGAAAAGCATTTATATGCTTTCTTTACTGGAAACCTATATTGAAGATGCAAAAAGAATTCCAAGTATTATCATTGTGGAATATCCGGAATTATTTCTTCATCCCTCTTTGCAGAAGACAGCCAGTAAAATACTTTACCGATTATCCAAAAAGAATCAGGTGATTTTTACCACCCACTCACCGAATATGGTAGTGAATTTTACCAGGGGACAGATTTGTCAGATGATTCTGGATGAGGATGGCTATTCTGCAGCACGTCAGAATGCGGATATTGACGATATTTTAAATGATTTAGGCTATAGTGCCAACGATTTTCTAAATGTGGATTTCGTATTTATAGTGGAGGGAAAACAGGACAAAACAAGATTCCCTCTTCTTTTAGAAAAATATTATTCAGAGGTTCAGGATAAAAATGGTGGCTTATCCCGTATTTCCATTATTACTACTAACAGCTGTACCAATATTAAAACTTATGCCAATTTGAAATATATGAATCAGCTGTATCTGCGGGATCAGTTCTTAATGATTCGTGATGGTGATGGTAAAAATCCGGAGGAATTGGCAGGACAGCTTTGCCGCTACTATAGTGAGAGAGAGCAGCAGGATATTGATAAGCTGCCAAGAGTCCGCCGGCAGAATGTATTGATTTTAAAATACTATTCCTTTGAAAATTATTTCTTAAATCCAAAGGTTATGGCACAGCTTGGCATTGTGGAGAGTGAGGAGGCCTTTTGGGAGATTCTGTTTTCCAAGTGGGAACAGTATCTGCACCGACTCGTCAGCGGACGGCACCTGATAGAGGTTTTAGGAAAAGACATCCAATCAATAGCAGATTTGAAAGCGCATTTTGAGGAATTTAAAATTTATATGCGGGGACATAATCTGTACGATATTTTCTATGGCCGTTTCAGGGAGCAGGAGACAGAACTTTTGCGCAGGTATTTAGAACTGGCTCCAAGAGAGGATTTTAAAGACATACTAGATGCGATAGATTCCTTTGTCTATTTTGACAGCCGCAGAAAGCTGGGAAAAGAACAGTAACTTCAGACCGAAAAAGACATGGCTGAATTGATTTGAACAGAGCTTTAGGCAGATAAGGGATAATATTAAGAAATTAAAAGCTGGAAACTTATTTTAGGTCAGTGGAAACTCTGACAGGAAATCGGTTTCCGGCTTTTATATTATGAGCAAATAATTTCAGGAAAAAAATGATTTCCACGGGATTTTATAAGGTTTCCGGGAGCAGAGAGAGTCTCAAAGGTTTTAAGAAACAGGGAGACTCTTTTTTAGCAATTGGAAACTATGACAAAAAGTGGGCGATTTTTAATGGGATTTCGAGACAATTTTCACAAAAAATGCTTGCATTATTATATTACTGGGAATATAATTAATTAAAATGATTAATTAATTATGGACGGAGGGATTACTATCACTATTTCAGATGTATTGAAAATGAAGGTTTATGTTGGTTTTGGGGAAAACCACTTTACCATGAGCCGGGGAAGTTTTAAGTATAAGCAGAAGATTTCAGCGAAGAGACTGCTGAAATTACAGCGAAAAGAAACCACAGAAGATGGCTATCTGCTTACCTTTTGGGACGAGGATACCAAAACGCCGCATAGGATGAAGGTTACACAGGAAGAGGAAAAGATTTCTGTAGATTATCAAGGAGAGGTACCGGAAGGAATCAATCGTTTCTGGGTGACATTGCCAGTGAAGGGGAATGAGAAAATTTATGGCTGTGGTGAAACCTATTCCAAGTTTAATTTAAAGGGAGAGAAAGTTCGAATCTGGGTTGCGGAACATCAGAACACCAGCAGAATTTCCAAGAAGATTATCAAGGAAAAATTAACGGGCAAGCACCCTAAGAAGCGATTGCCATTTAAAAAGTACGAATCCTATTATGCACAGCCGACATTTACATCCAGCGACAAGTATTATGTGCATGTCAATGTTAATGCTTATTCCGAGTTTGATTTTACACAGCCGGAAGAGATTACCCTGTATCTTCAGGAGAAGCCTTCTTTTGTGACAGAACGGGCAGATAGTTTTGTAAAGTTATCAGAAAAGCTTTCAAATCTTTTGGGAAGACAAAAAGCATTACCGGACTGGCTCTATGATGGAGTGATTCTGGCAGTGCAGGAAGGAACGGATGTCATTGATAAAAAGATTCAGAAAGCGTTAGATGCCGGAGTAAAAATCAACGGAATCTGGAGTCAGGACTGGTCAGGCTGCAGAAGAACCAAATTCGGTTATCAGGTAATGTGGAACTGGCAGTGGGATAAGGAACTATATCCGAATCTGGATAAGAAAATACCGGAGTGGAAAGAAATGGGGATTCGTTTTCTCGGATATATTAATCCATTTATTGCTTTGGAGGGAGACATCTATCAGATTGCATCGAAGAATGGGTATTGTGTGAAGGATGCAGCAGGAAAAGATTATCTGGTAACAATTACCACATTCCCATCGGCAATGGTGGATTTTACCAATCCAAAGGCCTATGAATGGTATAAGAGTCTGATTAAAGAAAATATGATTGGTCTTGGCATGGGAGGCTGGATGGCAGACTTTGGGGAATATCTTCCGATTGATGCGGTGTTATACAGCGGAGAAGACCCAAAGGTATTACATAACCAATGGCCGGCAATCTGGGCAAAGATGAATCAGGAAGCAATTGCAGAGTGCGGAAAAGAGGAGGAGGTATTCTTTTTTACAAGAGCGGGACATACAGACACCATTAAAAATTCCACAATGATGTGGACAGGAGACCAGCATGTAGACTGGTCTGTGGATGACGGACTTCCATCAGTAATTCCGGCAACCTTGTCTCTGGCAATGAGTGGCTATGGAATTACCCATTCCGATGCCGGCGGTTATACAACAATTATGCATATGAGAAGAAGTAAGGAGCTTTTGATGCGGTGGGAAGAAATGAATGTATTTTCACCATTGTTTAGAACCCATGAAGGGAACCAGCCGGTAAATGATGCTCAGTTTGATGATGACGAAGAATTGTTAGCCCAGATGGCGAGATGCTCTAAGATGCATGGGAATTTAAAGGGGTATTTAAAAGAATGTGTAAAGGAGCAGGAGCGGGCAGGTACACCGGTAATGCGGCCATTGTTTTATCATTATGATGAAGTGCCGGCATATGAAGAGATGACAGAATATCTTTTGGGAAGGGATATTCTGGTGGCACCGGTGATAGAAGAGGGGGCAGAGGAACGACAGTGCTATTTGCCAAAAGATGTATGGGTACATTTATTTACCGGAAAAGAATATCAGGGAGGTAATGTGGCTGTAAAAGCGCCAATAGGGCAGCCACCGGTATTTATCCGTAGGGGAAGTAAAGATTTTGAAATATTAAGTAAAATCGCTGAAGTCTAGGTTTTATAAGGGGAAGGTTACAATCGTGAAAGCGTGTTATAAGACGCAGACCTAGAAAGAGCGAAGTTTTTTTCGGGGGTATAGCAAAATGAATCATAAAAGAGAAAACAGTATGTGGTCGAGATGCGCATACGGATTTGCAGATATATACGGAGGAGGGGCCTTCGTAGTTATCAGCACATTTTTTACAGTATTTTTAACCAAGTCATTGGGAATGTCTACGGCACTTGCGGGAACGATTCCTTTGATTGGTAAGGTCTGGGATGCAGTAACAGACCCGATTATGGGAAATATCGTTGATAGAACCCAGTCAAAATTTGGCTCGAAACGATTATACATCTTAATCGGAAGTATTATTTCAGCCCTGACCTTTGTGTTAATGTGGGTTTCCTTCCCAATCAGCACAACAATGGGACAATATTTATTTTATGCATTAATGTATGTTCTTTTTTCAACAGGCTTTACCATTGTGATGGTTCCTTATAATGGGTTGCTGCCGGATATGGTAGAGGATTATACCGTAAGAAGTAAATTTTCAGGAACGAGAATGATTTTTTCGACTTTTGGCTCTATTCTCGCAGGAATGATACCAACCATTATGATTAAGGATAATACCGATGCATCTGCATATTTCAAGGTAGCAGTTATTTTTGGAGTGATATTTTTTATTGTAATACTAATTACATTTTTTGGAACATGGGAAAAGGAACGACCAATTGTAAAAATCAGCTTTAAGGAAAGCTTTACACAGTCTTTCACCGTATACAAAAGCAGAAGCTTCCGAATCTTTATTGGTATTTTCCTTTGTGGACAGGGGGCGGCTGATTTCGTAACAGGGTTAGCGGTTTACTTTATTGATGACGTGTTAAACGCATATGGTGGCGGAAGATTTACTTATCTGATGGCAGTGATTCTGTTATCACAGTTTATCGGAACGATTCTTTTTACACCAATTATGGCAAAAACTTCAAAGAAGTTCCCGATTCTGGTCGGATTTCCGGTTCGAATTGCAGCAACATTAGGACTTTTGTTTTTCTCTTACGAGGGAGCGAACTTTGCAATTATTTTAGCGTTATCTTTTATTATCGGCTTAGGAATGGCAGGCTCATCCGTAAGTATCTATGCAATTCTTGCAGATTTACCGGATGTAGACGAATTAATCACGTCCATGAATCGCCCGGGAACCTGTTCAGGAATGGCAACCTTTGTTCGAAAAATTGCAACAGGAATTTCTTCCGCAGTAATTGGTGTGTTACTTGCGATTGTAGGCTATAACGAAGTAATTGCAGCGGCAGGGGAAAGACAAAGTGCAGCAACACAGCAGGGAATTGCATTCATTTATGTATTTGCACCGATTGTACTGATGCTTTTAACCCTTGTGTTTGCAAAGATGTTCCCATTAAATAAAGCAGAATTTGAAGTAATTAAAAAAGAGATTGCAAGAAGGAAGGGAGAAGATACAAGTAAAGCAACACCGGAGGAAATAGCAATCTGTGAAAAAGTAACGGGATATAAATATGACCGTCTTTGGGACAGAAATAACGCATTTAAATTAAGCAACAATTAATGAAAAAATGGAGGATTTATTATTATGAAATATTTTTTAGACAGTGCAAAAATGGATGAGATTAAATACGCTTATGAAAACTTTGGAATCGATGGAGTAACAACAAATCCAAAACATATTATGTTAAGCGGAAAGCCTTTTCTAACAGCTATATCAGATATGGCTGCATGGGTAAAGGAAGAGGGACTCGAAGGCTATGAGAAATTTCCGATTTCGGTTGAAATTAATCCGCATTTAGATGATGCAGAAGCAATGGTAGAGGAAGCAAAGAAAATCTCTGCAATTTCTCCAAACTTTGTAATTAAGATTCCGGCAACAGAACAGGGAGTGATTGCTGCAAGAAAATTAGAAAAATTAGGAATCAGAACGAATGTTACTTTGATTTTCTCCGCAGCCCAGGCAATGCTTCCGGCAAAAAACGGCTCCAAATTTGTTTCCCCATTTATCGGTTGGAAAGAGGCAAACGGAGAAGACTGCAAAGAATATATTAAGAACATTGTAGAGATTTATAAAAACTATGGCTTCTATGGAAAAACAGAAATTATCTGTGCGGCTGTCCGTACACCAAAGCAGATGACAGACTGTGCCGTAGCAGGAGCAGATATTGTAACTGCCGGATTAGAGGTTTATAAGGACAGCATGAAGCATGCCTATACGACACAGGGAATTGGAATTTTTCAGGATGCCTGGGACAACACAGCAACCGAATAATGGTTTGAAAAGAAGTATTGTAAAAAAAAGTAACCAATCAATGGATGACGGGCAGCAGAAGATGCTGCCCGAAACGAAAAGAGCGAGGAATAAAAAAATGAAAATAGGTTTTATCGGATTGGGAATCATGGGCGAATCCATGTGTGAAAATATTATCAAAAAACATGATGATACCGTATATGTATTTGATTTTGTAAAAGAGAAAGTGGAGAAATTAGCAGCTCTTGGAGCAGTTGCATGCGCAAGCTCTAAAGAAGTGGCAGAAAATGTAGAAGTTATTATTACGATGGTGCCAAAGTCAGAGCATTCCAGAAGTGTATATACTGAGGTTCTTCCGGCTTTAGGCACAGGAAAAACCTGTATTGATATGAGCACCATTGAACCAAGTGTATCGGTAGAAATCGCAGAAATGGTAAAAAAGACAGGGGCAGAATTTATCGATGCACCGGTGGTAAAAAGTAAACCGGCAGCGATTGCAGGAAAACTTGGAATTTATGTTGGCGGAGAGGAAAAGGTTTATGAAGCAATGCGTCCGATTCTTCTTTATATGGGCGAGAATGTTATTCGTATGGGAGATAACGGCAAAGGTCTTGTAATGAAAATATGTCATAATGCATTAGTTTCCCAGATACAGAATGGTGTCAATGAAACTTCTACCTTAGCGGCTGCAAATGGAATTGACATTTTAACCTTTGCAGAGGCAATTTCGTATGGCGGCGGACAGAACTTCTATCTGGATTCTAAGAAGACACCAATTGCGAATGAGGATTACACCACAGCATTTTCAGTTGAAAATATGGATAAGGATGTAAATATCTGCATGAGCTTAGCAGAGGAATGTAAGGTGTCTATGCCGGGAGAAGCAAATGTGGTTCGTGTATACAAAGAGGCAATGGAAGCAGGTTATAGAAAAGAGGATTTCTGTGCAACTGTTAAGATTGTAAAGAATCAGAAATAGGGAATGAGATGTCAATGTTAGAACGATTAAATCAGGTCAATGATGTAGAGATATATTCGGTAGAGGATGAAAAATTTAAAAGCTTTGGAAGAGTGCTAAAAGGGTATGATTTTTCAGAGTTAATTTCTTATATGGAAGAGAAAACAGAGATTCCCAAAGAGGGCAACTGTTATGTGGCTTCTGTTCCGGACATGGAGCAGTTTCCGGTAAAGCAGGTTTTATCGGATACGGTGTATGGCGGAATGCCGATTCAGATAGGATACTGTAATGGAAAAAATGATACCTATAATGGCTTTGAATATCACAAGGGCAGTGAAATTAATGTTGCAGTTACTGATTTTATGCTGGTATTAGGTCACAGCTATGATATCAGAAACAATCGTTATGACGTTTCAGAGGCAACAGTATTTTATGTTCCGAAAGGCTGCGCCATTGAAATGTATCAGACCACACTTCACCTTTCGCCTCTTAGAGTGTGTGACGAGGGCTTTAAGGGAATTGTGGTACTTCCAAAAGGAACAAATACACCTCTTACAGAAGAAGAAAAAGATTCACAGCAGAAGTACAGAGAAGAATTAAAGCGTCAGAAGGAAGCAGATTCAGATAGCTTGAAATATCAGGGAGAGAGTCGGGAAGATACTATTAGCGATATGGAACAACTGCTGCTTCTCCAGAGAAACAAATGGGTGATTGCCCATCCAGAGAGAGAACCTTTAATCAAACAGGGCGCATATCCGGGAGTTACCGGAGAGAATAAGCAGCTGTTTTACTAGAAAAATCAGGAGTAAAAACAGATGAAAGAAATACTTTTTTATATTGTAATACTTCTGGCAAATATTATTCAGGGAATTACAGGCTTTGCAGGCACAATACTTGCCATGCCCTTTGGATTAATGCTGGTAGGATATGATGTAGCAAAGCCTGTTTTGAATGTATTAGGTCTTTTTTCGGGAATTTATGTGTTTCTTGGGAATAAGGAGCATGTAAACTGGAAGGAATTTCGTAAAATCGTAATGATTATGATTGTGGGAATTTTTTCAGGAATCGGAATTAAGTTTTTGTTAAGCGGACAGGAAGGAATCTTATATCGGGCTTTGGGCGTTTTTGTGATTGTACTTGCCATTCAGGGACTATACAAGCAGCTGTTTGCCGGGGAAAAAGCGGAAGAAAAGCCGTCAAAAGGAAATATTTTTTTATTAATTGGAGCAGGCATTGCTCATGGGATTTTTGTGTCAGGCGGTCCTCTTCTGATTGGATATTTAACAAAAAAAATTAAGGACAAAGAGGCATTTCGTGCGACAATCTCCACAGTATGGATTATCTTAAATACCATTATTCTGGTAAGTGATATTCAGAGTGGATTGTGGAGCACAGAACTGATAAAAACGCAGATTATCACCATCCCATTTCTCCTGGCAGGAATGATGATTGGCGGAAAATTGTATAAAATTATGAGCCAGAGATTTTTTATGATATTGACGTATATCTTACTATTTATCTCTGGAACAACATTATTATTGAAGTAGAAAAATGCTGAGAAATAACAGAGTTCTCACATTTGGAAAGAAGGATTATTATGTCAGAGTTTCAGGTAGCATATATACCAATCGGAGTACCAACCTTTGAATTAGTCAGTGCACAGAAAGAATTTGATAAATCAGTGGAATTATTAACATCCATTATGCCGGAAGTAGTTGTTCCAAAGGAAATGCTGTTGTCGATGGATTTATTAAATGAATATTTAGATACCATTCAGCCGGATTTGATTGTATTGCAGAATATTACATTTGCAAATGCAGCTTATGCCAGTGAGGTATTAAAACGTTTTACCTGTCCATTATTATTATGGACATTAAGAGAGCCGGTAATTGATGGTGGAAGACTTCGTTTGAATTCGCTTACAGGAGCATATTCGGCAGCAAATGCAATTAAGGCATTCCGTAAAGAACCTTTTGAATATATTTTTGGTGCACCGGAAGAGGAAAAGGTAAAACGTACGGTTGCGGCGACAATTCATGCAGCAAAGTTAAAATACGATATGAAGCATTTAAAATTAGCAGCAGTAGGTCATACTCCCCAGGGCTTTGGTTTTGGCCGTGCGCTGGATATGGAGCTGTTAGAAAACTTTGGTGTGACATTGGAATCCATTGAAGCAAGAGAATTAATAGACAATGCCAAGGCATACACAGAGGAAGAAATCGAAAGCTATCTGGCAGATGCCTTTGGAAGAATGAAAGGCTTAGAGCATACACCGGAGAAAAATAGAAAAGATTTTGCAAGATTATACAAAGCTTATCAGGAATATGTTGAGAAAAATAAGATTGGAGCACTGGCATCCAGATGCTGGCCTGACTTTTTTACCGCCTTTGGAACACCGGTATGTGCAGTACTGGCAATCTTAAATGATTTAGGAATTGCAGCAAGCTGTGAGGCAGATACCTATGGTGCATTGTCAATGTATTTAGGAATGCAGTTAACGGGAAAACCAACCTTTTTTGGCGACCCGGTTTCCATGGATGAGACAGAAGGAACCATTACCTTCTGGCATTGCGGAACAGCAGCATGCTCTATGGCAAGAGAAGATACCGGCGCGAAAGTAGACGTACACTGCAACCGAAAAATTGGACCGACACTTGATTTTGGATGCAAACCATGTAAAAATGTTACTATCTTTCGAATTGGTAAAAAATCGGATGGCAGTTTCCGTTTCTTTATTGCAAAAGGCGAGGCACTGGATAAACCAAAGCAGTTTAACGGAACCTCAGTTGTTGTAAAAACAGAGACAGCAGCGGAAGAGATTATTAACAGCAGTGTAAAAGAAGGCTTTGAGCCGCATTTTGTGGTTATCTATGGAGATAAAGCAGCAGAGCTGGAGGCACTGGCGCATATGCTGAATATGGAAGTTTGTAAATACTAGAGGAATAAACATGAAGCATGCAGGATTGAACATGGGGCAGGTCAAAAAACAGAACCGCTCATCAATTTTAAATTACATATGCGAAGTTGGACCGGTATCAAGAAAAGATATCGCAGAGGTGACAGGTTTGACACCGGCAGCAGTTACCCAGATATGTAACGATTTTATAAAGCAGGGGTTACTGTTCGAAACAGGACAGACAACAGAAAGTCAGGGAGCCGGACGCAAGAAGGTGCTGGTGGATATTAATTATGACTATGCTTACATTTTTGCTGTGAATATTGAGCAGGAGCAGACCACAGTTGCACTATCTAATATGAATGGACAGGTCAGGGAAATAGAGAATCTTGCAACAAAAAGCAAAAAAACACCGGAGGATTTCCTGCTACAGGTTGCAGAGGTCTGCCGGAACATGTTAGAAAAACATACTTCCTGTAAAGACAAGGTGGCGGGAGTTTCTGTGGCGATTACCGGAATTGTGGATAAAGAAAAAGGCAGCAGTGTTCATGCCTATGGAATCTGGCAGGAAGAGGTTTTCGTATGTGATATTTTAGAAAAAGAACTGGGATATCCTGTCGTGATTGAGAATAATGTAAATGCCTTTGCCATAGCAGAACTGATATATGGATTTGGCAAAGAATACGATAATCTTCTTGTGATTAAATGGGGACCCGGTGTAGGTAGTACCATTATTATCGATAATAAGGTATATGAGGGACGCAATGGAAAGGCGGCAGAATTAGGACATTTTATTGTAGTTCATGCCTATGGAATCTGGCAGGAAGAGGTTTTCGTATGTGATATTTTAGAAAAAGAACTGGGATATCCTGTCGTGATTGAGAATAATGTAAATGCCTTTGCCATAGCAGAACTGATATATGGATTTGGCAAAGAATACGATAATCTTCTTGTGATTAAATGGGGACCCGGTGTAGGTAGTACCATTATTATCGATAATAAGGTATATGAGGGACGCAATGGAAAGGCGGCAGAATTAGGACATTTTATTGTAGAACGCGATGGCAATTTGTGTAACTGTGGCAGAAGAGGATGCTTGGAAACAAAAGTTTCCTATCAGGCAATGGCAGAGCGGAAAAACTTCGACCAGAAGGAATTTGGAAAGGCTTATCGTCTTGCAAAAGAGCAGCAGGATACAAAGATATTTGACGAAGCAATTGATTTGTTTGCCAGAACCATTGTAAATTCCATTACCATATTAGCACCGAATCGTGTGGTATTATGTGGCAGACTGTTTCAGGATAAAGAAATCCGGCAGCTTTTAATCGGGAATTGTGTAAAATATGACTCAGAATATAGTGAAAAGAGGATTATTTATTCTGCACTGGCAGAGAAGGAAGATTATATTGGACCTGTCGCAGCCTTTGTGCAGAGTGAGATTTTTTGAAAGAAAGACTTCGTAGTTATATTAAAAAGTGATAGGTTATTAGAAAGAAAAGCAATAGATATCCTGACAGACTTTGCAAAGTAAATTTGTATCTGCTGTTAAAGAAAGAACTGTGAATAACAGGAAGTGTATAAGAAGCAAAGTGATGTCAGGATATGTAGATATGTGCCGGTTATGAACGATTTTTATCCAGAAAATGCGAAAGGTTTTCAGTGAGATGTAGACAGCGGGAGACGCATTTGTTATAATCAATCTAATTATTTGGCAGAAGGGAGAAAAAAGACACAACAAATGGACGAAGGCGACAGTACAAATGGAAATCAACCTCCGTTATATCATATGTCAGATTGGATAGGGCATGGTCTGTACTTACGGGAGTAAGAATAGGCTTTGTTTTTTTGCACTTTTTTAGGAAATTCAATGAGATATGATACCAATTTTAGGAGGAATTATTTTGGAAAATTCAATTATTTTTATGATTTTGTTACAGGTAGTATTAATCGGTTTCAATGCAGTATTTGCATGTGCTGAGATTGCAGTTATTTCAATGAATGATAATAAACTGGCAAAAATGGCACAGGATGGAGATAAGCGGGCAATACGACTGGCGAGATTGACTAGTCAGCCGGCCAGATTTCTGGCAACGATTCAGGTTGCAATTACATTGTCTGGATTTTTGGGCAGTGCTTTTGCAGCAGAAAACTTTTCAGGTGTATTGGTAGATTGGCTGGTAGGGCTTGGCGTGACAATTCCGGTTAATATATTAGATTCAGCGTCTGTTATTTTTATTACGATAGTTTTGTCTTATTTTACACTGGTATTTGGAGAACTTCTACCAAAGCAGGTTGCAATGCGAAAAGCAGAGCCGTTAGCATTGGGAATGTCAGGACTAATTAGTACCATTGCAACGATATTTGCACCACTAGTCAGCTTTTTAACACTTTCCACCAATGGGGTACTGCGTTTATTTGGCATAGATCCGAATGCAGAAGAAGAGAATGTCAGTGAAGAGGAGATTCGAATGATGGTGGATGTGGGAAGCGAAAAAGGTGCAATCGACTATGAAGAGCGGGAATTTATACAGAATGTATTTGAGTTTGATGACCTTTCAGCAGAAGAACTGGTAACCCATAGAACAGATGTAATTATGTTGGATTTGGAAGACACTATGGAAATCTGGAAAGAGACAATTTACAGCACCAGACACACCTTATACCCAATTTGCGAGGATTCTGCTGATAAAATAGTAGGTATTTTAAATGCTAAGGAGTATTTTCGACTGGAAGATAAGAGCAGAGAAAATGTGATGAAACATGCGGTAAGTCCTGCATATTTTGTGCCTGATACCGTAAAAGCAGATATTTTATTCCGTAATATGAAAAAAGAAAAACATACCCTTGCCGTTGTGTTAGATGAATACGGTGGTATGACAGGAATTATTACAATGAATGATTTAGTAGAGCAGCTGGTAGGTGATTTAGGTGATGCTGACGAGGAAGAGGAACAGGAATTAATTGCTTTAATTGATGATACTATATGGAAGATTCATGGAAGTGCGATGTTAGAGGATGTGTCAGAAGTTCTTGGCGTTTCTTTGCCATGTGAAGAATATGATACCTTTAATGGATTGATTTTCCATGCTCTTGGAAGTATTCCGGAGGATGGTGCAGACATTGAGGTTGAGGTAGCAGGATTAAATGTGAAGGTAACGGAAATTCAGAATCATCAGGTAGAGACCGCAGTGGTAAGCAAAAGTTAGCGAAAGGCAGCTATTTGACGAAAAATGGCTGTTTACATAAATGTATACACGACTATTTAACAACGTAAAGTGATAAATTTTTATACTTGATTAGCCAAAGACAATCTCATATAATAGATAAAAGAACAACGTAGTAAAATGCAGTCAGTCTGAACTGATTGCCTTAAGAATTGTGGGGATGAGATGAAACGTATATTTCGAATAATAGTGGTGCTGCTTTTTATTGGAATAGCGGTAGCAGCAGGTTCTTTTATTTGTACAAATTTAGAACATCAGACAAGAGATATTATAGTCTTATATGATAAATGGAATATTACTGTAAATGATGAGGTAATAGGAAAACAGCCCACGAGGGAGTTATCAGATTATTCTTTTCCGGCAATAGAAAAAGGGGACATTATTGTATTAAGCAGAGAACTTTCTGATGTGCCAATGGAACAGGCAAGAATTATTATGGATGTCTGGCATGCAGTGGTAAATGTGTATCTGGATGAGGAACTTATTTATAGCTGCGGAGAGGAATATCTTTCGCAAGGGAAAATGCTGGGAAGTATCAGGCATTATGTAGATTTACCGTTAAACTATCAGGAGAAAACCTTATATATTGAAATGCTTTGCACCGAAGTGGATGCAATGAGCGGAATGCTTCCGGTGGGAATTGCGAAACAGAGTGATGCTTCGGTATATTTGTTTAATAAGCTGTTTCCATTGCTGCTTCCTGCAATGATGCTGGTGGGAGTAGGCATTTTTGCCATGTTTATGGGAATTTTACTGTTTCATAGAAATAACAACATGTTTAAAGTATCCCTGCTGGGGGTTCTGCTATTTTTGGTTGGTACCTATTCCTTATGTCGTGGAAAATTCGTAGAATTGTTACTTCCGATGCCGCAGGTTTACAATGCAATTGAGTTTGCATGTTTATATTTTCTGCCGACACCATTGATTTATCTCTTTGCAGAAGACAGAGAGAAAATAAAAAATATGCTGGTAAGAAGATTGTATGAGGCGGTTTTGATTGTCTGTCCTGCTTTTGCGATTATAACAAGCATTTTGCATGTGACAAATAAAGTACATTATAGTGCAGTTTTAACTAATTTTTTTGTTTTGATTTTAGCAACTATCGTTATTGAAATAGCCGTTATTTTAAACCTTACCAATAAGAATCGAAAGGTTTTAAAATTGTACCTTGGTGCTGTTTTCATGATGCTGATGGGAGCATTAATGTCTATTTTTCTGTTTAATTTACGCTACGTGGCGTATTGGAATGAGAAGCTGCATGTGTGGAAATGGCAGGAATATATTTTCCTAATCTTTATTTTTCTGGCAGGAGTATTTGCGGTTTTAGCTTTTACGCTTGAAACAAAAAGGGTAATCTATGATTCCTTTTATAGTGCCATGTACAAAAAAATTGCCTATACCGATGCCCTTACGGAATTAGGTAACCGCAGAGCTTTTGATGAAGAGCTTGAGTGGTTGGAAGAGAACAGAGAGAGCATTTGTTATGGTGTGATTTGCTTTGATGTAAATGATTTGAAATTATTTAATGACACGAAGGGTCACGAGACAGGAGATAAGCTGATTAAGGGCTTTGCAGGTATTCTTAGGGCAGTTTCCGGTGATGAGGCAGTTGCTTATCGCATTGGTGGAGATGAATTTGTAGTACTGATACGGGATACACGTAAATTAAGTTGTAAGACTTATGCAGCAGATATTGAAGCTGCAATTCGAACAGCAAATCGGAATAATAAGGAAATCGTAATCAGTGCCGCCTATGGTTATGCAGTACAGGGCGAAAAAGAAAACGTACATAAGGTATATATGCTGGCAGATAACAGGATGTACGAGAAAAAAGCGGAAATGAAAGCGGAAGCATAAAAGCGAATGAAATATGAAAGCGTTGGAAGAACCAGTAAAGAAGAACTTCTTTATTGGTTCTTTTGTTAAATATTGGGGGATTTTCAATTTAGGTATTATGTTATATTATAAAAACACTATACAAAAACATTGAGTTATGGTAATCCAATCATAGAGAAATGAGGGAAAAGAAAATGAAATTAAAAAAATTAATGATACCTTTATTGCTGACTGGAATATTATTAGCAGGATGTAGTCCGAAGAAAGAAGATGCTGCTATGTTGGAAGAGAAAACTTCTGTTAACGAAGAAGGGACGGAATTCTCAACAACAGAAGAAATTCTGTCAACAGAAGGGACAGCATTGACAGAAGATAATGCATCAGAAAATACTGAGACAGAACCATATATCCTGACCTTTGAAGCGGAGACTACCGAAGGAGAAAAAATAACCTCTGAGTGTTTTACGAATTCTAAAATTACGATGATAAATATCTGGGCTACTTACTGCAATCCATGTCTTAGCGAAATGCCGGATTTGGGTGAAATTGCGGCTGCCTATGATACTTCAGAATTTCAATTAATAGGAATTGTCAGTGATGTGGCAGAAGGGGACAGTGAAGATAATATTGCATATGCGAAGGAATTAATTTTAGAGACAAATGCCAACTATCCACATTTACTTTTAAGTCAATCTCTTTATAGCAATCTGGTAGGGGCAGTAAGTTCTGTACCAACTACCTTTTTTGTAAATCAGCATGGAGAAGTTTTAGGTTATATAACAGGTGCAATGGATAAAGCATCCTGGGAGGAAATTATCAATGGACTTTTGGAAGAGACGAAATAAAATTATGGAAAAACTGCCCTTGGGGCTGGTGGGCTTTTGCATTGGAATTTTTTTTCTGTTAATTGGATTCTGGAATGAGCAGTTTACAGAAATTTATCGAAAGGCAGTAATGATTTGCTTAGAATGTATTGGAATCGGGTAAAAGAAAGGAATTACCAATGAAAAAATTTAAGGTTGCTAAAATACGTTTGTTTTTTCAAATAATATATACAATTATAACAAATGGATATGCATACGGTTATTTGAACGGAAAAATCTATAAAGGGTCTTTAAAATATGCCTGTGTGCCGGGCTTAAACTGCTATTCCTGTCCCGGAGCACTTGCCTCCTGTCCGTTGGGGGCTTTGCAGTCGGCATTGAATAAAAGACAACTGGAAGTACCTTTTGCAGTGTTAGGTTTCTTCTTTATTTTTGGAAGTATTTTTGGGCGGTTTGCGTGTGGATGGCTTTGTCCCTTTGGTTTGCTGCAGGATTTATTACATAAGATTCCAATTTTCCACAAGAAAAAGCAGTTACCCTGTCATTCCATCTTAAAATATGGAAAATATCTGGTATTGTTTGGTCTGGTAATTGCAGGCTCATCCATTTTGTTTACCGGTTTTGCAAAAGTGCCGGCTTTTTGTAAGTTTTTATGTCCTTCCGGAACCTTTATGGGTGCAATACCATTGCTTAGTGTAAATGAAACATTACGAACCCAGATAGGCGGACTGTTTTACTGGAAGCTTGGGATATTAATTGTTTTGTTGATTTTGTCTGTCAAAATCTATCGTCCTTTTTGTCAGTATTTATGCCCACTGGGAGGGATTTATGGATGGTTTAACCGTTTTAGTCTTGTACAGATTCGCTGGGAGAAGGATGCATGTATTTCCTGTGGGGCATGTCAGAATGCTTGTCCAGTGAACCTTGCACCGGAGCAGATTTCCATTTCTACAGAGTGTATTAAGTGTGGAAAATGCATAGAAGCCTGTCCGGTGGAATGTCTTCATTTTGCTGCAAAAAGGCAAAGTGAAAACAAAATGGAGTAAGACGCTGCAAGGTTATAAGCATCAGCGAAGGGAAAAATTAGCAGAGCTTTGGTGCTATCTGACTGCGAAATTCAGAAGGAGTCATGCCGGTTTTCTGTTTAAACTGGGCAGACAAATAGTCACCATGGCAATAGCCACAGGCAAGAGCGATTTCCATAATGGATTTATCTGTCTGGGCAAGCATAGCCTGCACATGACGGATGCGTACGTTATTAAGATATTCTGTAAAGGACATACCCAGTTGTGCACTGAATAGTCTGGAGAAATAAGCATCCGATAAATGAACCTGTTTTGCAAGAGCACTTAAGGTAAGTTTTCTGTCAAAATTATTTTCAATGTAATATAAGGAATCAATAATAGGTGGTGTAAGAGGCGATTGAAAGCTGATTTCATCACCTTTTATTTTATTTTCCCAAATGGTTGTCAAAAGACGGAAAAGCATTCCCTGAAGAATAAATTCTTTATAAGGAATATCTTTCTTATATTCGGAAAGCATATCTGCAAATTGCTGTTCTATTTTTACCTGCATATCTTTGGTAAAATGACAAACTTTCTGCTTGTATAATTCGTCAAAAACGTTTTTTCCAACCTGTTCAATAAAAGGTTCAACAAATTCCGGCGTGTATTTAATCAGATATTTTTCATAAGGAACATTGCTGGCTGAGATTGTGCGATGATATTCAAAGGGGGCGGACAACCCAACATCTCCGGCGTGGGAGATGTAACTTTGCAGGGGGGTAATTTTTCTTCTGTCACCGCTGATAATGTAACTGATGCTGTAATGGTCAGTTGCCATTTCCATAGATGGCATTGCATAGGCAGCAGGTCTTAAATTACGTTGAATGGAAATGTGTTCTCCCGGTGGAAGCGGTAATGGCATAGTTTTTCCTCCGTTTCATAAAAGTATATAAGGATTATGTCATGATTTCTAAGATTAAGCAAGGAAATTAGCAAGAAGTTAGTGGAATGGCTACAAAATTTTGTTGTAAGATACAGGGGAATTGGAAAGGGGGAAGAAGATTGCGTACAGAAAAAACAAGCAAAAAAAGTGCGGTGGCATTAAGATTATTATCTTATATTAAACCCCATTGGTATTTGATTGTATGTTCCACGGTTGGCGGTGTTTTAAAACTTACACTACCGTTGATTTTGCCACAGGTATTGAAATATTTTACTGATGAATTATTAATTTCCACAGAACTGACTTCGGGTCAGAAATTAGATGAGATTTTTAAGTGGCTTCTCATACTGCTTTTTATCTACGTGGTAATCTATATTCCGGCAACCTTTCTAAGGGAGGCTGGTTCGGTAGAGGTATCAAATCGCATTATGCATACCTTAAGATGTCAGGTGTACAGTTACCTGCAGAAAATGTCAGCCACCTTCCACCATGAAAATAAGTCCGGTAATCTGGTGACAAGAATCAGCAGTGATGTGGAACTGGTGCATGGATTTATCTGGGATGTGGCAACAAATATCTGGATTGATTCCATTATCATGATTGTGTATATCTGGCTGATGGCTTCGATTAACGTGCCTCTAACAATACTTACGATTATTACGCTGCCAATATCCGTTATCATTACAAAAAAGATTCGAACCCACATTAGAAAAGAAAGTAAAAATGTACAGAACAATATTTCTGAGATTGCAGGATATATGCAGGAGCGAATGGCAGGTTTTGCTACAGTAAAGCTTTTCAATATGGAAGAGTATGAGCAGGAAAAGTTTCACAATTACTCCGATATGATTTACCGTTATACCCGGAAAAAGAATCGTCTTTCCTCCTTAGGAATTGCAATGACAGGTTCCATGTCAGAGGTCATAACAGCGATTATTGTCTGTGCCTCCGCAGTGTATATTGTAGATGGAAAAATGTCCATTGGTGATATGATTGTATTTTACAGCTATCTGGGCTATTTTGTAACGCCCCTTCGGAGATTTGCCCAGCTGAATGTCACTTACTCCAAATGTATTGCAGGAATTGAGCGTGTATTTGAAATTTTAGATACACCTTTTGATATCAAAGAGAAAGAAAATGCAATTCCGGTTGATGAGAAAGGTTCCATGGATGTGGACTTTGACCATGTATATTTCAAATATGAAAAAGAGGAAGAAGATTATACCTTAAATGATATTAATTTCCATATTAAGGAAGGGGAAAATGTTGCGCTGGTAGGTTCCAGCGGTTGTGGAAAAACAACACTCGTAAATCTCCTTACCAGATTTTATGATACGGAAAAGGGAATGATTCGTATCGGTGGAAATGACATCCGGGAGTATTCACTGGATTCCCTTTATGGAAATATGGGAATGGTATTTCAGGATACGGTTCTTTTTTCCGGAACGATTGAAGAAAATATTCGGTACGGAAAGATTGATGCCACACAGGAAGAAATTGTGGCTGCGGTGAAAGCGGCAAATGCCTATGACTTTATCATGAAAACCCCGGAGGGATTTCAGACAATTATTGGAGAGCGTGGTGTTGGTTTATCCGGTGGACAGAAACAGCGAATTGCCATTGCCAGAGTCTTTTTACGCAATCCTAGACTGTTAATTCTTGATGAAGCCACCAGTGCATTAGATTCCGAATCCGAAGAACTGGTGCAGGATGCCTTAGAGCACCTTATGAAAAACAGAACATCCATTGTAATCGCCCATCGTCTCTCCACCATCGTAAATGCTGACAAAATCATTGTAATGGATGCAGGAAAAATGGTAGAAGCAGGAACCCATGAAGAACTGTTGAAAAAGGATGGAAGATATGCAGAACTTTATCATATGCAGTTTAAGGATGTTTTAAAATAATTGTGAAATACAGATAGTTGCTGTCGGTTCTTTTAAGCAGATTTACGGCAATGTTTTTGAAACAAATATCTCCTAATTTAATGTAAGTGCGCATTTACGACAGCAACAAATATCTGTTTCCATATAATTTGTGAATAAAATTGCTTAAGTCTGCCGGTAGTAGAACCCGTCCACTTTAGAAAGCGAAGCTTTCTGAAGTGGGCGGGTTTTTTGCGTAAACAATATGCTATCTTAATAATGGATATGAAAAATACCCCTACCCGTTTACAGTGCCACATTAATGTGCTAAAATGCTTTCGAAATAATTTGAAATGTGTTAAAAGTTAGGAAAAAACAGAATGAAATACGACAGAAAAACAGTCATCCGCTATGGAAGCAAAGACATTTTACGAACACCATTAAAAAGCATACTATTTTTGTTATTACTTATGATAATAACGATATTTTTATCGATAGGAATTGGTATGTGGAGTGTTGCAGAAGGAATGCTTTCTGATGCGAATGAAATTTTTATGACTGCAGGGGAGTATGTATACACGGGAAAGTATGACCCAAGTGCAACCCAAAATAACGATGCGCTGATAGCTGCAAAGGAAGTATTAGATACATTGGATGTGGAGCAGGAAGCAGTTCTTTTAGTGGAAGAAAATAAACATCAGAAAGCAATGATTTCAGGTTTCAGACCAGCTGTGTGGGATATGAATTATGGAGATTGCATGTTCTTAAGCATCAAGGTTCAGAGCTATCTGACGGATAAAGATATGTGGATGGCAAAAATTACAAGGTCTGTTTATTCGGAACAGTACGAAGAAGATTTGCTTATCTGTCTGAAGGATGAAGGACTTTCCAAGAAGCTTGAAAAGGGGAAAGAATATGTAGTTTATGGGAAAGCGATTATTTACAGTGGTTTACCCTTTGATGGGATAGAGCCAGCTGCGTTAAAAGAAGGCGAAGAGCCATTTTGCGTGGAATTGTCGGAAAAGTTTACCTACAATGATTTTTTAGAAACAGAAGATGGTGTCAGCTATCTGAAAAAACTGGAACAAATAGAGGCTTTGAATCTTGCGCTTGATATCATCACTACAAAGCAGGTGGAAGCGGTAACAGCATTTCATATTGGTGAATATACGCTGACAGAAGGCAGTTATTTTGGAAAAGAGGATTATAAAAAAGGTACAAGCTGCATTATTCCGAAATATATTGCTGAGAAAATGGAGGTGCAAGTCGGAGATTCCATTGAACTTAGCATTTTAAAAGGGGTAACGGGAAAAGGAGTAAACAACTGTTATGAAAATGAAGACAGTATTACATACACGGGCGAATTTACCATAGCAGGGATTTACGAAGCGGAAAACCGCGGAACACCTGTCTATATAGCAGATGCAGGTCAGGAATGGATATCCTTAAGTGATAATGAACCGGTATTTAAACGTGTGGTAATTGATAATCGAAAAGCAGAAGATTATCTTACTAGGATGCAAGGAATGCTTCCGGAAGGTGTAAAGCTGGAGTTATCTGACCAGGGATATCAGGCAAGTGTTTCTTCTATTAATGGTATGCTTCGCACTGCAAGAATGCTTACAATCGCCTTTGGTCTGGTTGCTGTTTTAGTAATTGCTGTATTTTTATATATTCGTTTAAACAGTGCGCAAAAAAGTATGAAGACTCTGGTTGCTTTAGGCAGTGGAGTGCAGAATACCTGGCTGTACTTTATGACCGGAAACTCGTTGATGATTCTGGTATCCGGTATTTTAGGCTGCGGTATTGGTTTTGTTGCAAGTTACTTTATGATAGGAAAAGTATTTGCAGGGATAGAGAAAAACAGTGTATTTGATTATCGTTTTAGTGTCAATGGATATGGAATGATGAGTGGGCGGTTTAAGGCAGAACCGAATATTACAATGACAGCATTTTTTATTCTTGCTCTGGTATTAATACTGTTTGTAATTGCTGCAAGCGGTATTCTTTTTTACTGTGCCATAAAAAGTATGGATGGAAAGAATCGCAGAATGACAACAGGAAAAGTAAAAAGCAGAGAAGAAAATGCAAGGAAAAAGGAAGATATAGAAACAACAGAAAGAACAGCTCAAAATCAGAAACTGGGAAGAACAAAACGTCACAACTTTGATGTTATCCCATTTCTTTCTTTGCGTTATGCGGTTAGAAATATTGTTAGAAGCGGTGTGCTGAGTCTTGTGGTTCCGGTATTATTTCTGGTGTTACTGACCTTTTTAAATGTTTTTTCAAATATGAAAAATAACTTTGCCAAAGAACTTTCCGGTGTTTATGAGAACGTTCCGGTTACACTGCAGTTTACAGATATTACAGGAAGAAAAACAGATGGTCTTGTGATAGATGTAACACAGCTGGAGGAACTTACTGCTACAGGATTTGTAGAAAATTCGTGGAAGTGCAGTACTTATTATGCCAAAAGTCTTGGAAACGTAACCTTTGATGAAGAAACAGGCAATATTGAATATGAACAGTCATTTGAGGTACCCCAGGGAAGCTATGCTTTTGAAACAATGAAAGCGCAGTGGAAAGGGCTGTCTACGCCTCTTATTGTTGCGGAGGATATTTATAAATCACCACAGCTTATGTACGAAAGAGATTTTGAAATTACATGGGCAGAGGATTATTCCTATGAGAAGTTTCTTGCAAATGAGCCTTGTGTGGGACAGTGGTTTTATGGATGCATTGTGCCATCCTATTATTTAGAGGAAGAAGGGTATGAAATAGGCGATTTAATTGCATTTGTTTTTCCTTTTGATACGGAATACAGCATGGCAACTGAGGTTGTTAAAATTGTAGGGGTTTACGAAAGCCAGAATACGGCAGATGCAATTTTTATGATGCCAGAGACGGTAGATAGAAGCTGTACCGGATTGCAGATGTTAGCATATTACCCGGATTTTACATCAATTGTTGGAGACAGTGCCACAAGTGCGGGAGCATTGCTTTGTAACACATCCCACTTAAGTAAATTAAAGGATTATCTCGAAGCGCATTACGATATGACAGGAACCGCCGGGAAGTACCGTAAATGGATTATGATTGATGACCGGGCACTATATGAGACAATCGACAATTTGACCAGATATATCCAGTATATGAAACTTTTATATCCCTTTGTAATGGTACTGATAATTGTAATTGGTTTTCTTGTATCCAATATTTTGCTTCGCATCCGAAACAGAGAAATTGCAATGCTGCGAAGTATGGGCTGTAAAAAGGGAATCATTTACCGTTCACTGTTGTGGGAGTATCTGATACTTTCCCTGGCAGGATGTATGGCAGGCGCTCTGATTTCTGTTTTTTTAATGGGAAATGGAGAAGGAATGTTTTTACAGATGGCACTTTTATTAGGGTGTTATTTTGGAGGGACAATTATTGCTATGGTAAAAAATGTGAAACGTGCATTGATGAGAACACTTAAATCAGAAGAGGAGTAGGTCATGATAGAATTAAAAGATGTACATTATCAGTATGCAACAAAATATGAAACTGTAGAAGCGGTAAGAGGGGTGGATTACACCTTTGTGCCGGGCAGATTTTATACGATTCAGGGGGCCAGTGGTTGTGGAAAAACCACTCTTTTATCATTGCTTGCTGCATTAGATGTGCCAAGCAGCGGGCAGATACTTTTTGACGGAAAAGATAGTAGGGATATACTGCCGGATAAGCATAGAAGAGAAAATGTATCTGTAATTTATCAGAATTATAATCTGCTTCCACAGCTTACCGTAGTGGAGAATGTGATGTATCCCATGGAGCTTGCCGGAGTAAAAACGAAAGAGGCAAGGGAGCGGGCATTAAAATATTTAGAAATGGTGGGGTTATCTGCGGAGCACGCAGAACGATTTCCAGTGACATTGTCCGGTGGACAACAGCAGAGAGTTGCAATTGCAAGAGCACTTGGCTCAGAGGCAAAGGTGATTCTGGCGGATGAACCTTCAGGAGCTTTAGACAAGGAGAATACACAAAATGTAATTCGTATATTGGGAAATCTTGCCAGAGAGGAAGGCTATCTTGTGATTGTGGTTACGCATGATATGGCAGTGGCAGAGTGTGCCGATGTCCGAATTTTAATGGAAGATGGCAAAATGCTGTAATAGCAGAAGATAAATACTTTTCTTATATAAACCAGTCGTAGCCATTTTATTTGATATATGCTATCATAAAATAGTAGCACTTTTAGCAGCGAAAAACGAGAGGGGCTAAGGGGATATGGAGAAAAAACATATAGTTTCAGAAAGGGAGCATTATTTTACTGAGCGAATCATGAGAATATTCCTTAGAATAGAGAATAGTCGCCTGTTATCTGTTATACGAAGAGCGCTCACAATGCTTGTGCCGGTGATTGTGGTTGGTGCAGTGGCGCATGCTATTTTATATTTCCCAAATGATGCATTTTCCTATTTGATTACGGAACAATATTCTTGGATTTCGAAGTTTTTAAAAACAGCATATCTGGGAACCTTTGGAATATTTTCCATGACACTGGTGGTTGCCCTCGCGGTTAGTTATGCGATGGAGAAAAATGAAGCCATTGATAAAATGTTCTTTTATGCCATCACTGCGATTGCCAGCTTTGGTACGCAGCTGGTGATGGGAGAAGAGGAAATGGTGTTGGATATGCTTGGAAATCAGGGGTGCTTTGTGGCAATGGTGGTAGGACTTTTTTCCAGTTCTATATTTTCAAGGTTGCAAAAGATTGAAAGTATTTCATTGCGAAAGTATACATTAGGGATGGAGAATGTTTTGGCAAATGCCATACAGAGCATTTTTCCTGCATCATTTACGGTTGGTTTGTTTGTGCTTTTTGAATACATAATTTTGACATTATCTGGTGGAAGAGATATTTATATGCTATGGGCAGATTTTTCACAGCAGATGTTTGCTAGAATAGACAGTGGATTTTTATCAGCACTTTTGTATACTTTTTTGGTGCACATTCTATGGATTTTTGGATTTCATGGAAGCCATATGATGGAAAATGTTGCAGTGAATTATTTTCAGAGGGTAGGAGAGGATATAATCTTTTCTAAGAGTATGTTTGATACCTATGTGATGGTAGGCGGCTGCGGAACCACGATGTGTGTGTTGATTGCAATTTTCTTATCAGCGAAAACCAAAAGAGTGCGTAATATCGGAAAACTGGCATTACCTACAGTGGTATTTAATATCAATGAAATTTTGAATTTTGGAATACCGATTATGCTAAATCCGGTTTTTCTGATTCCTTTTATTTTAGTTCCAATTATGGCGTTGATGTTGTCTTATAGTGCAGTGGCAGCCGGACTTATTTCACCGGTATGTAATGAGATTGCATGGACAATGCCGGTTTTTGCCAGTGGATATATGGCATCCGGCTCAGCAGCAGGAATGATATTGCAGGTGATAATTATCACTGTTGGTGTACTAATTTATCTGCCATTTCTTAAAATGCATGAAAAGATTTATGACTTGCGTATGCATGAAAAAATAAACAATTTGGTGAAAAAACTGCAGGAATGTGAGAAAAAAGGGGAAAACCCAAACTTTTTGCATCGTATGGATGATACCGGTATGGTGGCTCGTATGCTTTTACAGGAATTAAAAGCAGCGATTCAGGATAAAAAACTTTATTTGCTTTATCAGCCACAAGTGGATGGCGAGGGAAAATACATTGGTGCAGAAGCATTGCTGCGTTGGCAGCATCCGGATTATGGTTTTATTTACCCACCGCTGATTATTTATCTTGCGAAGGAAGGTGGAACATTACCTGAATTGGAGCGGATGGTGTTTGATATGGCAGTAGAAGCCGTTAAAGAGATATCCGATAATTGTGGAAATCAATTAAAAATATCTGTAAACATTACAACACATTCCTTAAACTGGGAGATTGAGGAATATATTGCTAAAAAAATAAAAGAATATCAGATACCGGCAGCGAATCTGTGGCTGGAGATTACAGAACAGGATATGCTGACGAACTCTGAACTGGTCATCCGCAAAATCAATCAGTTAAAGGAAGCAGGACATAAGCTGTTGATAGATGATTTTGGAATGGGGCATACCTCATTAATTTATTTACAGTCAGAGTATTTTGATGTGGTAAAGTTAGATGGTTCACTGGTGCGAAATATTGATAAAAAAGAAACGAATCAGAAGATTGTAGCCTCTGTAATTGAACTTGCCAGAAAGTTAAATATAAAAGTGGTTGCGGAAGTGGTAGAAACAGAGGAAGAATGTTGTAATCTAAAAGCTATGGGTTGTGACTGGTATCAGGGCTACTTATTTGGTAAACCAATGCCGTTAGAAGAGTTTATTCGTAGTATGAAAGAGAATTAAAAAAATTGCATTTGTATATTACAGCATCGTTTATATAAAGATAGTATAAATGATGCTGTGATACAAATGCTTTTTTCTTTATTATACTTTAATCCATCCCATTGCTTCGGATACGGCAAAGATTAGAATCATGATGAGGCAGACCGGAGCACCCCATTTTAACATAAAGGTGTAGAATTTTTTTTCTTTAAAAGGTTCATTTAGTTCCACTTCTTCATAAATAACCTGTGGCTTGATGAAAAAGCCAATGCTGATGCAGGTTAAAATAGCAACAATTGGCATAAGAACGCTGTTACTGATAAAGTCAAAGAAATCAAGCAGTCCAAGGCCAAGAATCTGAATAAAATCGAAAGGTCCAAATCCTAAAGAAATGATGCTTCCCATAATTAAAATATATGCAGTAACAAGAATAGTTGCTTTTTTTCGGCTCCAGTGCAGTTTATCACAAAGGATAGATACGTTAGTTTCCAGCAATGAAATAGAGGAAGTAAGGGCTGCAAATAATACTAAAATAAAGAATGCAGTACCAATAAGTCTGCTAAATTTCATGCTTTCAAATACCTTTGGCAGTGTGACAAACATTAGAGATGGTCCTTTGCTTAAGGCTTCTTCACTTCCGCCGGAGAAAACAAATACAGAAGGAACAATCATAAGACCGGCAAGAAAAGCAATTGCTGTATCAAATAATTCAATCTGTCGAACGGAATTTCTAAGGTTGTCTTCTTTTTTCATATAGGAACCGTAAGTAATCATAATACCCATGGCAAGAGACATGGAATAAAACAGCTGTCCCATGGCTGCAAGCACTGTTGTTGCTGAGAAATTGTTAAAGTCCGGCAGTAAGTAGTATGTTACACCCTCTAAAGCGCCTGGTCTGGTAACACAGAAAATAGCGATGCAGACAATTAATACAACCAGTACTGGCATTAAAATACTGCTGGCTTTTTCAATACCTTTTTGAACACCAATGATAACTACTACAGCGGTTAGTAATGCAAAAACAGCAAACCAGATAATCGGCTCTACAGGCTGAGCAATAAAGCCGGTAAAGTAATTATCCGTGGCAGCAGAACTTACCTGCCCGGTAGCAAAGGCAATCAGATATTTAATTACCCATCCACCGATTACGCAGTAATATGGAACAATAATAAAAGGCACAATGCAGGCTAAATATCCTACAAAGCCAAAGCGCTTGTCCAGTTTCTGAAAGGCTCCTACGGCGCTGATACCGGTTTTGCGTCCAATAGCAATCTCGGTTATCATTAGAGTGAAGCCTAAAGATACTGCCAATACTAAGTACACAAGAATAAATACGCCTCCGCCATATTTTGCGGCAAGATATGGAAATCGCCAAAGATTACCCAGACCAACTGCAGAGCCGGCTGCCGCAAAGACAAAACCCAGTTTACTGGAAAAAGAGTCTCTTTTTTTCTCCATGCGAAAAATCCCCCTTATTTATAAAAGTAAATTATGTCATATGCCTGTTATTATGCCATTTGTTAATGGAAAATACAAGCAAAAGCAAGAGGAATTATTTCTTTGTTTCTCCAATCAGAATATTTCCTAAAATTTTCCAGAAAAGCTGTTTGCAGAGTTTTGTCAGAGATACTTGCTTTATAATCATTTTATCCGCATTTCTATACAGAATAGATACGATATTAGTGAGAATTGTGCAAAAAAATCTGGTTGGTTATGTGTAGAAAATATAAATGCAGTCATTAGTTTTCGCTTTTTTTATTGAAATTAAACTATTTTACGAAATTTGAAGAAAGTTTATGGATATTAATGGAAACTCGTGGTAAAATGAGAAGAAAAGTGTAGTGTAGTACTAAAGTACAGTAAGAGAAAGGATGGATACTTTGCATGGAATACAATGAAGAGCTTTTTAAGCAAAAGGCAAACAAAAAAGCAGCAATTGTCTGGCTGGTTGTTAATATTCTGTTGTCACTTTCCACAGCGGCGGAAATAGCAAGAGGACAGCATTCAACACATTATATTTTTATTTATTACATCGTTTGTTGGGCTCCGTATTTACTGAGTCTTATTTTTTTGAAAGTAAAAGGGCTGGCAACACCCCACTATAAAGACTTTATAGCAATCGGATATGGTATTTTTTATTTATATATGATTGCAACAACAAAGACGCACCTTACC
>CAYMIS010000023.1:0-32535 GCA_964390485.1 uncultured Roseburia sp.
TTTTAGAATAATATAAAAAATAATGATAATTTTAAGGAGCATTTAAAGATGAATGATAAAAGATTTGAAAAGGTATATTCTCAGGGTTCCATGAATGTAACAGAAATCTGGGTGGATAAGGAAACAGGCGTAAACTATGTATTCCATGCCAGCGGCTATGCCGGAGGTATGACACCATTGCTGGACAGAGATGGAAAACCAGTGGTTTCACCAATTGTAAACAGATAAAATCTGAACTTAAAAGATAAAGCTTTTAAATGAAACAGATGGGAAACATTGATTTTTTGCAAGAGTAAATAAGTGAATTTTACTTATGTAAATTATAAAGGAAAGCAGGAGAAAATGATGTCAGTACAAACCGATTTTGAAAAAGAATTTGAAACAGAAGAATATGAAATACTTATTTTAGTGCAAGCACCGTGTGGAGGAGCAGTATGCATAAAAGATATGTTGAAACCATCTGTTGATTTTTTTGCATCCATAGATTTACGTACCGGTCAGTTGTCTCATGAGAAAGGTCGTATTGAATGGCTTATCAAAGAGGATAATAAACGTAAGGGATGGGGATATGAATTTGAGCAATTTGGCATTTATCGCGTCGCTGTTAGAAAGTGTATACCTCAAAAATTGCAGCCATATCAGCTGCAATATATGAACAACAGATATATGCTTATAAATGTACTTGAAGAAAACGCTTCAAATGAGAAATTGGAAGCCTTGAAAGAACATTATGCTAAGCCAATTTCTATGAGAAATGACTTAGGTTCTTTTGTCTTAAACAGAGAGTTTTCATGGTTTGAGGGAATTGTAAATTGGAATGGTGCAGAAGCAAATGTATATTTGGAAACCGATGAGGAAGATGGAGATACTGCAGAAGGGGCAATGACAGTCCTAAAAAGTATAGTAGATAATATTGTGGATAATGATACCAGGTATCGTGAGTTTGCAGCACAAGAACTTACAGAACTTGCAAATGAGTGGAAGAATGAATCAGATGAAGGTGATACAGAAGAAATTACGCAAGAAACATTTGCGAAGCGTATGGAGATTAGCGAAGTAACCGTTAGTCCGGATGGGAGTCTGTCATTGCTTTATTATGATGATGATATGTTTTGGGGGCATGTTATAGAAATAATAGTTGAGTCAGATGGTGAGATTACAAGTGCTAATATAGCTGGATAAGTTCAAAAATTCAGAAATCAAAAGAGCAGTTGAGGATTTTGCAATTATGAAGAAAAGGGGCATGAGGTGTCGAAAATGTTTGTCGTAGTGTCGGAGTATCGATACATATTTGTGTCTGGAAAATATGTGTTTTAACGGTAAAATTAGAGTATACTCATTTTTTCTCTTTTTTAACTTGTTGGTGTTATATATGATATAGCTATCAGGAGCGCAACTGAAAATATGTGAATCAAGGAGAACGAAAATGAATAGAGATAAATTGTTAAAACAGTGGTTACCGGAAAGTATTTCATTAAATCCGATTGGAGACGATGCTGAAAAAATATGGATAGAAGAATTTAATGAAATGTATCCAAAGTTTTTCGATAGCGTGCTGGGAATTCAGAAAGCTGATATTTCGTCGCTTAGAGGTTATGGAGAATTGGGTGATGATAATCAACCACAATATGATACCTTCCATGAATTTATCACAGATACTTTTGCTGATGACAGAGAGAATTATTGGAAGAATTGGAGAGAACTTTTTGACACATCCATGATGACAAAAGAATTCTTTGAAATGTACTATGACAAAATGCTTTATTACAGCAAGTATTGTGAAAATCAGCGATATTTTACAAACAACAACCTGTTTTTTGGAAACATCGTTATTATGGATACTTCGGTTGGATTTGTAGACTGGGATAGAGTAGCGGTTACAGATTGGTTAATTGATTTTGCATGTATGGACCTTCATCGTCCCTATTTTCAAATTCCGGAGAAACTAGTGATATATTTACAAGAAAGAGGAATCGAAACAGAGAATTTTAGAGAACGTTTCTTGTGTATGGCATATTATAAGGGCTTGGATGTGTTACGTTGGCATGCATCTATTCAGGATGATGTATCTTGTAAAACAATTATGGAGTCAATCAGTAATTTAGAGGAACGTATGTTGAATTTGTAGGTGAACGTATGAAATATGAGAATGCCAATAACATTTTGCCACCGGATTTAGTGAATCAAATACAAAAATATGCAGCAGGGAAATTGTTGTATATTCCCAAAAAAGAAGAGCCAGTGGCATGGGGGAGTTTGTCCGGGGCAAGGCAGAAGTTGCTGAAACGGAATCAGCGTATTTACAATGAATATAAGAATGGAAAAGGTGTTGGAGAACTATCGGAAGAATATTTCCTGTCTGTAGATTCCATTCGTAAAATTGTATATGGTGCTAATAGGAATAGAATTTCCTTTTTGCCAACTTTACAAAATGCGATTCAGTATAATCAGGCAGGGCTAGCCGAGGAATGGCTTCGTACCTATTACGTAAAAACGTATGGAGAGAAGTCTTATCCGGAGGAGTGGATATGTGATGGATTGATAAATATTCCATTACGTCTCATAGATGACGTGGATAATGCATCATTGCAACAATCAGAGAATATTCCACTGATAATTCGTTTCCAAAATGGACGTTTCTGCTGTCAAGGAACTAGAGAATATTTAAACTACCTGAAAGAACAGCATATTACAGCTTATCCGGCTTTTGTTTTTGTAGCAGATAAGCAGGAATACAATTTTTATGAGTCCAATTATGGAAGATATTTTCATCGTATACAATTTAGAAATTAGGCTTGTATTTATACTATCGGATGCTATTGAAACTTTCGGTTCAAAAATATATGACTTTCAAGGTGTAAGTGGAGGTCCTTTGTTATAATATATCTTGACAAATAATCAAACATATGATTATATGTTCATATGAAAAGATAAAACTAATTATAAGAAAGGAACTGCCTATGATATATCAAGTAATTGCGCTTCTAATTTTAGCATTATTCTATACATTTTATTTTGCAAAAATTATCATCCAAAAGAAGCAGTCTATCAAGACAAATCAAATGGGGATTGGAAATAAGCCGAAAAAAGTATTAATCATTGAGCGTGTTATGAGCATAGCTACCGTGTTGAACTGCGTGATAGGTGTGTGTAGTATTTTCTGTGTGAAAAAATTTATTATGACAGAGTTTAGAATTGCCGGAATTGTAATAGGCACTCTTGCAGTATTTTTCTTTGCATTAGCCACAATAACAATGAAAAACAGCTGGAGAGTTGGTATTCCAGAAGAAAAAACTTCTTTGGTTACCAAGGGAATATACAGCTGGAGCAGAAATCCGGCCTTTGTCGGATTTGATTTGTTGTACATATCTATATGCCTGATGTTTTTTAATATCCCTCTGCTGGTGGTAACATTGTGGGCAATGGTAATGCTTCATCTTCAGATAGGACAGGAGGAAGAGCATATGCAGAATATGTTTGGCAGAGAATATGAAGAGTATAAAAAGCATACCCTTAGATATGTTGGAAAAAAGTAATTCATATATAAGAACACGAATCAATAAATCCGTAGAGGATAAAGCATATCGTGTTCTTAATTTTTTTTCCGGTTACGTCTCTGCTTAATATTGACATATGAAGATAAATCCTTGCACATATTGCAGATGGAGAAACCATAAATAATCATATCTTCCCGTTCTTCGATGCGGACTAAACGACCATCCAGCTTGATTTTATGTCCCCAGTCCTCAAAAGAAATAGATAACTGCTCACCAACAGACAGATTCAGTTCCTTTTTCTGGTCAGTAATGGAAAAACCGGATAAGCTGATGTCTTTAATCAGAACCTGGCAAGACTCCCGACCGGTCATTTTACACCATGCCATTTTCGCCACAGACACACGGAAGGAATTGCGTCGGTTGTTTCGTACACCGTCGGTAACAGACTGTAAAATATATGCATTTTGATAAAATACTATTTTGACATTGCGCCAGATTGTTGGAATTCCGCTGTCAGGACAATATTCTAAATCGACATTGACGTTATCAAAGACCAGCTGCTTTGTGCCGGAATAGTTAAGTCCGATTACAGCAAGGTTTTCTTTTAAGTGTTTTAAGATAACAGCTTCTAAGTCCATGTGCTTATCATCGTTGTGGATATGTAAAATGATGCGCTCCTGTTCACTGATTTCTGATAATTTAATTCCCAAAAGAAATGCCTCCTTAAAATATACTTTTATGATAATAACATATTCTAAAAAATTATGATAGAGGATTCTATTGTCCATTTAAATAGTTATAAAAAGAGACTTGCTGATTACTGTGGTGCAAGTCTCTTTAAAGGTTGATATAAATATTTAATAAAAATTAAATTGCTAATTCTGCTTTAATCCATGCTAATGCTTCTTCACGGGTGGCAAAATGCCCTTCTAAAACACCAGTGTCAGAACGTTCTGTATTTTTGGCTGTTTGTGCTTTTAGCATAATAGAAGAACCTTCTACGAATGCGAAAGCTTTACAACCGGATTCAACGAAGCTTTTTGTCATTTTTACTAAAGCGCCGCCTTCGGCAGGAGTAACAGGTGTCATTTTTGAGCAGTCAGCAATATATGCCCAGCCTGTTCTTTTCCATGTGGAAGCACTTGATAATACCGTATCTGTTAACCAATTCAGTTCATCCAGATTTGTTTTGCCGGAGCAGGAAGAGAGAACAATTCTTCTTCCGATAATTGTTTCTACTGTCTGGGTTCCGTTTGTTTTTGCCATAGCATTTCTCCTTTTTGAAAGATATATTCGCATTGCCTGCGTGGTAAAATGTGCGAAAGCTTCGAGTTGAGAGTTGAATATACAGAATATTTCGCTTGTGAATATTATAGGAAAAAAGTGCCAGAAAGTCAACCGGATATAAAAGGGAATCTTGTTTAGCAGTGAACTATATGAATCGGTTAGAGAGGTGATTGACAGCGATAATTTGTAGGGATTATAATTAAAAATACGAATAGGATTATATCGTATAATGAAACAAATTATGCATATGGTCTGAGTTGCAAAGCAGTAGGAATAAAGTAATGGTGTTGGAGAAAGGGGCAGGTGTAGTTATGAAGAGACGAACAAGAATTGTAGTATGGATAGTAATACTAATGATGATTGTTACATGGATGCCAACAACACAGATTCAGGCTTCTGGGCTTATTAAAGAGTCGAATTTGACGTTGTTTGTTGGGGAAACAGCGAATTTAACATTAACAAAAAACATAACCAATGCAAAGTGGATTAGTAAGAATCCGAAAGTTGTTACTGTTAATAAACAGGGAAAAATTACCGCAAAGAAGGCTGGGAAAACCAAAATTATGGTGACAGGCTCTAGGAAAGGTGTATGCACAGTAACAGTAAAAGACAAACCATTTTTAAATTCCAGCAAAATAAGATTGGATAAGAAGGAGACTTATACCTTAAAATTAGCAGGCTGTAAGGTGAAAAAATGGAGCAGCTCCAATAAAAAAATTGCAAAAGTTTCTTCAAAAGGAAAAATCACAGCTGTTAAATATGGAACCGCTATAATTAAGGCAAAAGCAGCAAATGGAAAAACATACAGCTGTAAAGTCTTAGTAGAGCCAAAGGACAAAAACATCTCAGCAAGTATGTTATATGTAGAGGTTAATGATAAGACCTTTAATCTAAAAAAGAATTTTGAAAATATAAATTGTAATAGGGAGTATTATACCATTAAATTTGACAAGCTTTTGTCGGAATATGGAAAAGGTGTAAAAAAGAGAAAGTATAGTACGAAATTTACTATAAAAAAAGAAGGAACCTATATGGCACAATATAAAATCACTTCCGCGGCAGGTGATGTACATTACGTGATCAGGATGATTAAAGTAGTGAAAGAGGCTCCATAAAAATCCGTTTGTTCAGGAATATTGATGCAGAATCATTGATGGCAGGAGATACTTATATAGGATGAGGTATCTCCTGTTTTTTCAAGTGAACTGGCAATCATGCGATTTTCTGCAGATTTTACAAAAAAAGAGATTCGATGACTACCTGAATACCAATCATCGAATCTCTTAAAAATTCTTATTTTACGGGCTTGTTAGCCCATTTACATCTTAACCGAAGTATCTGTTTAATAAACCTTCGAAAGCTTTACCATGTCTGGCTTCATCCTTAGCCATCTCATGAACAGTGTCATGAATAGCGTCAAGGTCAGCAGCCTTAGCTCTCTTAGCAAGGTCAAATTTACCTGCTGTTGCGCCGTTTTCAGCGTCTACTCGCATCTGTAAGTTCTTCTTTGTGCTGTCTGTTACAACTTCGCCAAGTAATTCTGCGAATTTAGCAGCATGTTCTGCTTCTTCCCAGGCAGCTTTTTCATAGTATAAACCGATTTCCGGATAACCTTCACGATGAGCAACACGTGCCATTGCAAGGTACATACCAACTTCTGAACATTCTCCTTCGAAATTTGCTCTTAAATCTGCAAGAATATCTTCACTGACACCTTTAGCAACACCTACAACGTGTTCTGCCGCCCAGGTTCTTTCCCCAGACTGTTCAGAGAATTTCTCTGCTGGTGCTTTACATACTGGACAGACTTCTGGAGCCTCGTCACCTTCGTGAACATAACCGCATACATTACAAACATATTTTGCCATAATAAATCTCCTTTTCTTAAATAAATGATTGATATTAGTAACTATTACTGATTTTAAATGAAAAAATATATAAAGTCAAGAGACTATTCGAGTTATATTTTCCCATTTTGCAGAAATACTAGAGGGTATTTCTGCAGTCAGGACATGTCCCATAAAAATAGGTAACGTGTCCGTCAATTTCACCATCGAAGCCCTGGGCGGCAAGCACATTAATATGGTCGAGCCCATCAACTGCTAAATCGAGGACAGAGCCACATTTTCTGCAATTAAAGTGATAATGCGGTTTCGCATTGCCATCAAAGCGGTCAGGACCTACTCCGGTAGATAATTTCTGAATTTCACCAATTTCGGAAAGCAGGGATAAATTCCGGTATACAGTTCCTAAACTGATATTAGGAAATTCCTGTTTGATACCGAGATAAACAGTTTCTGCGGTGGGATGGTCGCATCGATTCGCAAGAAACAATTTGATAGCTTCCCGCTGTCTGCTATATTTTAGCATTGGTATTCATCCTTTCTGTAAAAATAGGAATTATTCCTAAAATCAATATAACACAAAGAAATAGAAATGTCAACAGCAGTTTATGAAAAAAGTACTGGGGTAGAAAATATAGAAAAGTAATAGAGACGGGAAGGATTGCATATAGTTGATAGTAAGGAAGATTCAGTCTGGGGTGCTGCATGGCAGGGATACAGCGATTTATTACATATATTTATGCTTACGAGGAAGGAAGAAAAGGGGCAAACAAAGGCTTTGCCAAAGTAGAAGTACGGGGGGATGACTGTCGGATGGAAATATATATCCGGGATATCAGAAGGAACTGTTTGAGTGGGGAAGTATTTTTGTTTCGGGAGAAGGCGGGACTGCTGGAAAGTATATTTGTTGGTGAGCTGACACTCTCCGATGGAAAAGGGGATTGCAGGGTAATCTTAAAAACGGAAAGAATCGGAAATACCGAAAGAAGCTTTCGAGACATGGAAGGTGTGATGATTCTTTTGGAGGATGAGACAATCTGCTTAAGCCGTTGGAGGGAAGGTAGACCGATAGATGTCCGTAGTGAAAAAATAAAAAGATGGGAGACAACAGCGAAAAGACAGGAAGTACAGCCGGAAGAATTACAGGAGGTGGAGCCGGATAATGCACCGGAAGAATTGCAGAAAGTGGAACTGGCTAGTGCACAGGAAGAATTACAGGAAGTACAGCCGGTTAGTGCATCGGAAAAATTACAGGAAGTGGAGCCGGATGGTGCACCGGAAGAATTACAGAAAGTACAGCCGGTTAGTGCACCGGAAAAATTACAGAAAGTGCAGACGAATAGTGTGTCAGAAGAACAGGAGAATATTCAGGCAACGGAGGTTCCAATGCGCAATGTTTTTCCACAGTATGAGTGGTTAGAGGTGTGGGAGGAATTACAACGTACACACCCGACATTTCTAATCCAACAGGAAAAGGATATTCTCTGTGTTCGTATTGAGGTGAAGGATTTGCGGGAACTGCCACAGAAATACTGGTATTTAGGGAATAATAGTTTTTTGCTTCACGGCTTTTTTAATTATAGATATATAATAATAGGAAGGCTGGAGGAAGACCGGTGGTTTATCGGTGTGCCGGGGATTTATCAGCCACAGGAGCGGGTGATGGCAGCTATTTTTGGCTTTACAGAGTTTCTGCCCCAGGAGAAAATTCGAGAAAAAAAGGAAGCACCTATGCCTGCCAAAACAAAAGAGGCAGGAAAGGGTACTTCCCAAAATCAGCATAATCCTATGATAAATCAGTTTGGTTACTGGTATCATGTTTTTTGAAGAAGCAAAATCTACAAAAGCTTTATGAGAAACGTTTCATACAGTTATTCATGAGCCGGATTAATTATGGCAAAACGCAAATGGTCACGCCAGATGTCCTGAATCTGAATGCTTTTATGCTCCAGACCTTCTTCCAGAAAGTTTAAAGAGCGAAGAAGCTTTATGGATGGCATATTTTCAGGCATAACCCGGGCAAATACACGATGAAGACCAAGGTCATCAAAGGCAGCGGAAAGGAGTTGCGTGATGGCCTCTTTTGCGTAGCCTCTATGGTGGTAATCCCGGTCAAAGCGATAGCCTAATTCGCTGCAGGAATAGGAAAAGCGCCGGATATCATGAAGACAGACGGTACCAATGATGGTAGAAGGGTCGTCCTTTAAAAACACATAATAACGAATAGTTTCCATTTTTAGTGCCATGTTGAACTCACATTTTAAGATTGCCTGCTGATGTTCTGCGGTGTAGAAATTATCCGGCAGCGTGGGCTCATATTTTTCGAAAATGTCCCGGTTACGAAGCTGAAAGGCGAGAACCTCTCTTAAGTATTCCGGAGTAAGAACACGTAAAATCAGACGTTCGGTCTGATACTCCATGGAGAAGTTAGTGGTAGGAGTCTTTTTTTTAAGCATAAATCTTTACCTCGAATAAAGTTATGATATATACTTATTGTATAACATTTAGGAGAATATTGTCCATGACACAGGAAGAAAAATATATGAAAGCAGCCATTCGGGAGGCAAAGAAGGCTTATGCACTGGAAGAAGTGCCAATTGGCTGCGTGATTGTGCAAAATGATAAAATAATTGCCCGGGGTTATAATAGAAGAAACACTGATGGAAATACCCTTGCTCATGCAGAACTCACTGCGATTCGTAAGGCAAGTAAGAAAACAGGAGACTGGCGTTTAGAGGACTGTACAATGTATGTGACACTGGAACCCTGTCAGATGTGTGCGGGGGCAATTGTACAAAGCCGCATGAAAAAAGTTGTCATTGCCAGCATGAATCCAAAGGCAGGCTGTGCCGGTTCTATCTTAAATCTTTTACAGATGGCAGAATTTAATCATCAGGTAGAAATTGAACGAGGAATTCTACATGAGGAGTGTTCCCAGATGCTGTCCCAGTTTTTTCGTGAACTTAGAGAAAAGAAGAAAATGCAGAAGACAAAACTTTGCAGTCAAAAGGATTGACAATCAGCATGTTCATGGGATATACTTAAATCTCCGAGCAGCCGGGGTGGTAGCGGTACCCTGCACCGACAATCCGCTATAGTCGGGGTGATGCCAAACTGAGGGTTATCTTTTTGCAGAGCAGCCCTTCATAAGTGGCGTTGAAGTTTGGGTCTTGTGCGGCAGGAATCTGCGAACCGGGTCAGGTCAGGAATGGAGCAGCCCTAAGTAGAACCTCCTGGGTGTTACGAGGGTGCCTGGGCGGAGTTAACTGTGGAGGTAACGTCTGTGAACTGGATTCGAAGGGCGGCGCTCGGTTTAAAATTGTAAAAAGAGATATGAAATGATAGGAAGAGTTGCGTTGCAGCTCTTTTTTTACTTTATAGACCTTGTTATGCTAAATCGCGAAAGTTCCTCCTATAAAGTAAAAACGCTCCGCGGGATGCGCATAACGCGCAAGTGGAAAGTGTCACTGCGTGACTGCGCGTTAGCGCGAGAATCTCGCGAGCGAGATTCTTTGTTCGTTCATAAGAATGTGTGAAGTACACTTTTGTTCTTTATAGTAATTTCGTATACAAATGGAGGAAATTACTGTATAATAAAATAAATAGGGCAAAAGGACTAGTGGCAGACAAAACCTGTGAAAATACATAATGTAATATTGTAAGAAGTGGGGAAAAGCAAATGAAGAGAACAAAGGAAAAAAATAATGACATCAAAGTAAAGAGAAGTATCCGGCTGAAAATAATGACATTAACAACAGTAATTGTTGTTGGGGTTATGCTGGTGTGTACTGCTATTTTACGTTATTCCATGGGAAACCTGACGGAGGATATTTTGCTGGATGTATTAGAGCCGATGACGAATCAGGCATCAAAGGCGGCAGCTTCTAATTTGCAGCTAATGTCCGACCGGCTGGTGGCTGTTTCGACGGATAATAGAATCAATGGTTCAGTGGAAGAACAGACAGCCATGTTAAAGAATGCCAGAAATTCATATGATTTGTATGGACTGGGGATTTATGATGCAGAGGGTGCAGCATTGATAACTGATGGGGCGGTATATAGGAACCTGGCAGAGACAGAGTGGTTTTCTCTTTTACAGGAAACAGATAGTCTTGTGATTGCAGACCCATATGTAACAGAAGAATATGTAGGGATTCCGATAGGAATGCCGATAAAAACAGCCGGGGAGACAACGGCATATCTGGTGGGGATGTACAAATATGATGCGTTGACAGATGTGTTGGGTTCTATTCAGCTTGGTTTAAGCGGGATGGGACTAATAATCAATGAAAAAGGAAAAATTGTTGGTCATCCGGCCATAGAAGTTGTAATGGAGGAACTTAATATTTATGATTTAGACACTGCGGAGTCTGCACATCAGATTTTTGACCGGATGATTGCGAAAGAAACCGGTTCTACCGAAGGAGTTGTAAATGGGCAGGCGGCATATGTTGCATTTTGTCCGGTACAGGGAACCCAGTGGTCCTTTGCGGTAGAAGTACCGAAAACAGATTATATGAAGACTACCAATATAGCAGTATACAATACATTGGTAGGAACCTTTGGCGCGCTTATTGTAGCGTTAATTGGTATCTGGATAGTAACAACGATTATTTCCGGACAGCTGAAGAAAGCAATTGTTCGTATGAATGGCTTAGCAGAAGGTGATTTGAAATCAGAGATTGAGGTGAAAACATCTGGTGATGAGGCAGAGGTGCTGTCGATATCGTTAAGGACCACAATAGAAAGCATCAATACCTACATTATGGAAATAAGGAGAGTATTAGACAATATTTCTAATGGAAATCTGAATGTATCAGCAGATGGGGAATATCATGGAGATTTCATTGTTGTAAAAGAATCACTGACACAGATTATCGAATCATTGAATCAGGTAATGAAACAGATTAATGGAACGGCCCATAGTCTGATGGATACAGCCCAGAGCATGGGAAGTCAGTCAGAAGAACTGCATCAGGCGGTAATGAATCAGACCGATGCGATGCAGAATTTGACAGCTGAGGTAGAGACAATCCGGGAAAATTTAAATGATGTAACAGAAAGCACAAAAGAAACGAAAGACCGGGCATCTGAAATTGCAGAACAGATTGAAAATGGAAGCCAGAAAATGAAAGAGCTTCAGCGTGCAATGGAAGCAATTGACCGCAGTGCAGAAGATATTTCAAATATCAGCCGTCTTATGGAGGGTATTTCAAAACAGACGAATATTCTGGCATTGAATGCAGCTGTGGAGGCAGCCAGAGCCGGGGATGCAGGAAAAGGCTTTGCGGTGGTAGCAGAAGAGGTAAGAAGTCTGGCATCTCAAAGTACAGAGGCCGCCAAGAGTACGGTTGAGATGATAGAAACAGCCAGTGAGCTTATTAAACAGGGCGTAAAATTAACAGAAGAGACATCCCTTTCTTTAGAAGAGATTAGCAAGGGCTCTGATGCGGTAACGGAGATTGCAAGACGTTTGTCAGAAGCAGTAGACCTTCAGGAAAAATCCCTGCGGGAAATTTCGGGCAGAATTACAGATATATCAGCAATTACCCAGCAGAATCTCTATTGTGCAGAAAATACTGCGGATGCCAGTGTGGAATTAGAGATGGAATCTGAAAAATTAAGAAAGCTGTTGGAGAAATTCCGTTTTCACTAAAGCAGGACGTGCTGACGATGGACAGACAAAGAAAGTGATAAAAAGACTAAGAAATAAATACAAAAGGAATAATTTATGAAAATTTGGGACAAATTAAGAAAAGTACTTTATGAAGTGTGTGATGTCATGGAAGTATTCATGGCAATAGCGGTTGTAGTGGCAATTATAATTGCCACCATCGCACTTTATCCGGGATTAATTGAATTTTGGGAGCATAGGGAAGAGGCAGGGGCCTTTTTAAAATTTCTTGACCTGGTGTTTGGAGTAGTAATAGGAATTGAGTTTATGAAGATGCTTTGCAGACCGAGTACTGCTAACATTATTGAGGCACTGATTTTTTTGATAGCCCGCCACATGATTATACAGACAACAACAGCAGAACAGGATTTGTTGTCAGTTATAAGCATAGGCATTCTGTTCATTTTCCGAAGAGTTATGCTGGCAACCAAGCCTGATAAAGAACACCATATACCGAATTTATTACGAGCAATCAAAATAGCGCAGTCACCAGAGTTTCGAGAGGCAATGATTCGAGTGCAGCAGGAAGAGGAAACTGCTGAAAAAAAAGAAAAGGAAGTCGACCATAACGACTTCCAAATGGACTAATACTGTTAATTTTTTCACAAAGATACACAAATTGTACCAAAATCGAGAATAAAAGTCAAATAAAAATGCATTTATTTAAGTACAAACATTGAAATTGAAAAAAGTTGCTATATAATAGGAGTTAGTAAATGTGCGTGAAGCCCGCTTGTAATCAAGGAGTAAGCGCTTACACAAATTAACAATAAACAAATTATATAAAAAGAGAGGAAAATAAAATGTTTGGATTTGGACAATTAATTGACATCTTGAAAAAAAATCCTAAGAAAATCGTATTTACAGAAGGAACTGACCCACGTATTTTAGAAGCGGCTTCCCGTCTTCTTGCAGGTACATTCCTTCATCCAATTTTAGTTGGTAATTCAGATGAAATCTTTGCAGCAGCAGAAGAGTGTGGCTTTAATATTCGTGGAGCAGAAATTATCGATCCTTTAAAATATGACCATATGGATGAGATGGTTGAATTATTCTGTGAACTTCGTAAGAGCAAAGGAGTAACACCGGAGCAGGCAAGAAAGACTCTTGCTCAGGCAAACTACTTCGGTACAATGCTTGTTAAAATGGGTGTTGCAGATTCTCTTCTTGGTGGTGCTACTTATTCTACAGCAGATACAGTACGTCCGGCATTACAGTTAATTAAAACAAAACCGGGTAACTCTATTGTATCCTCCTGCTTTATCTTAGTTCGTCCATCAGCGACTGGTGACAACGAAGTATTAGCAATGGGAGACTGTGCGATTAATATTAAACCAACAGAAGACGAATTAGTAGAAATCGCTGGAGAAACAGCGGAATGTGCGAAGATTTTCGGTATCGACCCTAAGGTTGCATTCTTAAGCTACTCTACATTAGGTTCAGGTTCTGGTGAAGATGTAGATAAAGTTCGTAATGCAGCAACAAAGGCGAAAGCGAAATATCCAAACCTTCCAATCGAAGGAGAACTTCAGTTTGATGCAGCTGTATCTCCTCGTGTAGCACGTACAAAATGCCCTGGCAACGAAGTGGCAGGACATGCAAATACATTTATTTTCCCAGATATCAGCTCTGGAAATATCGGTTATAAGATTGCTCAGCGTATGGGTAACTTCGAAGCATATGGTCCAATCTTACTTGGTTTAAATGCACCGGTAAACGATTTATCTCGTGGATGTAATGCGGCAGAGGTTTACTCTATGGCGATTATTACAGCAGCTCTTGCATAAGAACGGGCAGCGAAAGGAAATTTAATGTGGCATAGCAGGAACGCTATGCCACATTTTGTATCCGGAGGTAAACAATGGGAGAACTTTTTTCAAAGGCAGATTTAAAAAAATTAATCATACCGCTTTTATTAGAGCAGGTTTTGGCAGTTAGTATCGGTATGGTTGATACCATGATGGTGTCTTCTGTAGGAGAGGCTGCCGTTTCCGGTGTGTCATTAGTGGACAGTATCAGTGTCCTGATTATCCAGATTCTGTCGGCCCTTGCCACTGGTGGTGCAGTAGTTTGCTCCCAGTATATAGGGAATGGGAAAACAGATATTGCCTGTAAATCGGCGGGGCAGTTGATGTTTATTATGGTTGCTTTTTCCGGGACAGTAATGATACTGGTTCTTTTTGCGTATCGGTTTTTACTTCGGTTTATCTTTGGACAGATAGCACCGGATGTTATGGAGGCGGCAGAGATTTATTTTATTATTTCTGCCATATCCTATCCTTTTCTTGGATTATATAATGCCGGTGCAGCCTTATTTAGAAGCATGGGAAATAGCAAAATTAGTATGTATAACAGCCTTGTGATGAATGTGTTAAATATAGGCGGAAATTCCATTTTGATTTTTGGATTTGGACTCGGGGTGTTCGGTGCAGCAATGGCAACTCTTTTTGCAAGGGTGGTGTCAGCAATTGTTATGCTTACTATGCTTAGTAACAAGAAAAATGTGCTTCGGGTAGCAAGTATAAGAGATTTGCAGCCGGAGGGCAGTCTGATTCGAAAAATTCTTAGTATTGGGATCCCTAGTGGCGTGGAAAACGGAATGTTCCATATCGGGAAGCTTTCGGTATCGTCTTTGACTTCTACCTTTGGAACAGCGGCAATTGCTGCAAATGCAGTGGCAAATAATATTGCCAGCTTTGCAAATATTCCGGGAAATGCAATTGGACTTGCAATGATTACGGTAATCGGAAGATGTATCGGAGCCGGAGAAAAAGAACAGGCAAAGCGTTATAGCAGAAAGCTATTAATGATAGCTTTTGCGGGAATCTGGATAACCAATATTGCAATGCTGTTTGGAATGAGACCGTTGACTGGTTGTTTTGGATTGTCAACGGAAGCGACAGAAATAGCGGTAGAATTATTGCGTTCTTTTGCAATTTGCGCTGTATTTTTATGGCCGTTAAGTTTTACTGTGCCAAATATTTTAAGAGCGGCGGGAGATGCACAATTTACCATGAAGGTAAGTATTTTTTCCATGTGGGTATTCCGGGTAATCAGCAGCTATTTTATTGCCGGAACCTTAGGGATTGGAGTGCTTGGTGTGTGGATTGGTATGTATATTGACTGGTTTTTCCGTTCCAGCTTTTTCCTGTACCGCTATCTGAAAGGAAAGTGGTTAGAGGTCAAAGTGGTGTAAGCGTTTTCATTGGAAAAAGAGCAAAAAAGAGTTGTATTTTAAACAGAATGTTGTAGAATGAAAGCGTCAATTCTAATGGTACATACGAAGTTTGCCGGATGCGTAAAGTAATGCCGGTATTTATTCGAAAATGATATCAAAACAGAATTTGATTATAATTAGAGGATTGTAACATATGTTTAAAGATGCAGGAAAAGTTAGAAGAACAATTGAAGAATATATAATTTTGACGGTGGCGACGCTGATTATGGTATTGGGGGTTTATGTATTTAAATTTCCAAATAAATTTTCCTTTGGTGGCGTAACAGGTATTGCGGTTGTGTTAAGTGCTTTTTTACCGACAACTCCCGGAAATATCAACTTTATCATTAATATGCTGTTGCTGCTGTTAGGTTTTTTGTTTCTGGGTAAACAGTTTGGCATTAAAACAGCCTATGTCAGCATTTTGATGTCTGTGGGATTAAGTCTGGCAGAATGGTTGTTTCCAATGTCGGAGCCATTGACAAAACAGCCGGTATTAGAGTTGATTTATGGAATTGTGCTTCCGGCTTTCAGTTCGGCAATTTTTTTTAACAGAGGAGCCTCTAGTGGTGGAACCGATATTGTAGCGATGATTTTGAAAAAGTATACAAAGCTGAATATAGGAACAGCGCTATTTCTTGCGGATTTGTTTATTGTGATTGCCTCCTGCTTTGTGTTTGATGCGCAGACAGGTTTATTTTCATTGTGCGGACTCTTAGCAAAATCTTTGGTGGTAGATAATGTAATTGAAAGTATTAATCTATGTAAATATTTTACGATTATTTGTAATGACCCAGAGCCAATTTGTGATTTTATTACAAAAGAATTAAAGCGAAGTGCAACGGTCTATAAGGCAGAGGGAGCATATGAACACAATGAAAAGTCTGTTATCATTACAATTATGAAACGAAGCCAGGCGGTGGAACTTCGTAATTTTATTCATATAACTCAGCCGTCGGCATTTATTGCAATTACCAATAGTAGTGAGATTATTGGAAAAGGTTTTCGTGGTCTGAATTAAAAATAAGTGGTAAAGCGGCAGAAGTGCTGTACAGAGTAACATAGTGAGGAAAAACCGAATCTGCGCGAAAAGGTCGAAAATTTCAAAAATAAGGGCGAAAATAAGCGAAAACCAAGAAAAGACTTTAACACAGCGTCGTTTCGTAGTATAATACCCTAAGCATTTTAGATTTTAGGGTGCTATTTTACCCATAAAGATATGAGACACAGGTACTGTAGTCATTCATATAGTACAAAAGGGGAATGAATAAAGGAGAAGATATGAATATTTTAGAAGATAAGAAGCAGTGCTATATTCAGAAAGCACTTGCGGCAAATAATGAAGCAGATAATGAAGTTTTAAAAAAGACACTTGAAAATGTTGACTGGTCATTTCTGAAAGAGATTGAAGGCGGCTCTACAGAAAATGCCAGAGGTGTATTTGCACCTCTTGATGCAGTAGAGGTTTCAGAGATTGAAGCAAGAAAAGATGAGTTTAAAGAAATTGGTTTGAAAGCAATCCGAGAAGGCAAAGTAGGAGCAGTTCTTCTTGCGGGTGGTCAGGGAACCAGACTTGGATTAGATAAACCAAAGGGAACGTTAAATATTGGTGTGAACCGTGAGTTATACCTGTTTGAGCAGCTGGTGCGTAATCTGATGGATGTAACAGATGAAGCGGGAGCATATGTGCCATTTTATATTATGACAAGTAATATTAATAATGACGATACAGTAGCTTTTTTTGAAGAGCACAATTATTTTGGATATCCAAAGGAATATGTGAAATTTTTCGTTCAGGAAATGGTTCCGGCCTGCGATTATGAAGGTCGTGTATATATGACTTCTAATACAGAGCTTGCCATGTCTCCAAATGGAAATGGTGGCTGGTTTGTTTCCATGAAAAAAGCAGGACTGCTTGAGGACATCCATGAAAAGGGTGTGGAATGGCTCAATGTATTTGCAGTAGATAACTGTCTGCAGAGAATAGCTGACCCATTATTCGTAGGTGCAACGATTGCATCCGGTTGCGAAAGTGGTGCGAAAGTGGTTCGTAAAGCTGCGCCGGATGAAAAAGTAGGTGTGCTTTGTACAGAGGACGGCAAACCATCTATTGTAGAATATTACGAAATGACCGAAGAAATGGCTACTGCCAGAAAAGAAAATGGTGATTTGCAGTATGGCTTCGGTGTTATTTTAAATTATCTTTTCTCAGAAAAAACATTAGAGGAAATTGTAGATAAGCATTTGCCAATTCATGTAGTAGAGAAAAAGATTCCATACATGGATTTAGAAGGCAACATGGTAAAACCGGAAGCACCAAATGGTTATAAATTCGAGCAATTAGTATTAGATATGGTGCATATGATGGAAGACTGCCTGCCTTACGAGGTAGTGCGTGAAAGAGAATTTGCGCCAATCAAAAACCTTCATGGAGTGGATTCCTTAGATTCTGCCCGTGAGCTTATGGCTGGCTGCGGAATCGAATTTTAGGGACGCAGCTTAAATTTCGAAAAATAGGGACGCAGCCTAAATTTCAAAATTCGGGGACGCATCTGAAAAAGATATGTCTTAGATTTTGAAATTTAGGCTGCGTCCCTGTTTTTCGGTTTTTCTTTCGGAAAATTTAAGTTTCTGTTTGTTGTAAGGAAAAGCCCATTTTGCTATGATGTGTTTATTGAAGAATAAATTCTGGCTTAAAACCGGAAAATAAATATGCAGATAGCAGAAGGGGAATGCCATATGAATCAGAAACAGATGGAAAAGGAATATGGAAGACTGATAAAAGCAGAAGGTTCATTTATACAAAACAATCTTCATGTGAAGGTAGCGGCATGGCAGGAGAAAATCAGCCGTTTTGTTCCGGAGAAACTAAGCGACACCTTGAATACTGCCTTTTTCAAGGCTTTTGAATTTATTTTTGAAAAAGGAACCGGTGTTATAGAAAAAACCTATAACAGAGAAAAAAAGGAACAGGATTATAAAATTAACGAATATGCGGCAGACTTAAGAAATAACAGAAAAAGTTTTCGGGCCTTTGGTAAGCAGGCAAATGCCAGCAAAAACCTGAATATGGCGATTTCTACGGTGGAAGGTGTCGGAATGGGAGTGCTTGGCATGGGGATTCCGGATATTCCTGTCTTTCTTGGAGTGCTTTTGAAAAGCATTTATGAAATTGCATTAAGCTACGGTTTTTCTTATGATACCGAAGAAGAACAGATTTTTATCTTAAAAATGATAGAGACTTCCTTATCCCATGAAGAAGCACTGGTAAAAGGAAATGTGGAATTAAACAGCTGGGTGAAAGAACCACAACCCTTTCGTATCACAAGGGCAGAGCAGATACGGAAAACAGCAGATGCATTGTCCAATGAATTGCTTTACCTGAAATTTGTGCAGGGCATGCCGGTGGTTGGTATTGTAGGGGGACTTTCTGATATGGTTTACCAGAAAAAAATCACCGATTATGTGGCGTTAAAATACAAAAGAAGATTTTTAGAGAAAAAAAGATTCCCACAGCCTGCGGAAGAGAACGATAACTATGAAGTCAGATAAGCGCAGGTTTTTGGCATACAGTAAAATTGAAGATAGGTTAAAAACATAATTGAATAAACCATAAAAGTACTGTAAAATATTTATATAATTGTATACAAGCGCAATAACAGGAACTTGTAGGACTAGGTTTTGTATATTGGTATCTGCAGGACTGCGGGAGCAGTGAAGACTTGCAGACTACGGAAAGGCGGGTTTTGCAAATGAAAAGAATAGGAATGTTAACAAGCGGTGGCGACTGTCAGGCTTTAAATGCCGCAATGAGAGGCGTTGTGAAAGGATTAAGTGAGAATGTTTCTGAACTTGAGGTATATGGTTTTCATAACGGCTATAAAGGACTGATTTATGGAGATTATCGTCTTTTGACATCACGGGATTTCTCCGGAATATTAACAAAGGGTGGAACAATCTTAGGGTCCTCCCGTCAGCCATTCAAACAGATGCGTGTGCCGGATGAAAATGGGCTTGATAAAGTAGAAGCAATGAAACAGACCTATCATAAGCTGAATCTGGATTGTCTTGTTATCCTAGGAGGAAACGGAACCCAGAAGACTGCAAACCTGCTCCGTGAGGAAGGCTTGAATGTCATTCATCTGCCAAAAACAATTGATAATGATATATATGGTACCGATGTGACCTTTGGCTTCCAGAGTGCCATTAACATTGCAACGGATGCCATTGACTGTATCCATACAACAGCAGCTTCCCACAACCGCGTATTTATTGTGGAGGTTATGGGACATAAGGTTGGCTGGCTGACCCTTTATGCAGGAATTGCCGGTGGGGCGGATATTATTCTGCTTCCGGAGATTCCATATGATATCAAAAAGGTAACAGAGGCAATTGATAAGCGTTCCAAAGCTGGAAAAGGCTTTACGATTCTTGCTGTGGCAGAGGGTGCAATTTCCAAAGAAGATGCAGAACTTTCCAAGAAGGAATATAAGAATAAAGTAGCAAAACGTAAGTATCCATCTGTTTCTTACGAGATTGCTGCACAGATTGAAAAGGAAACTGGTGTAGAGGTGCGTGTAACGGTACCGGGACACACCCAGCGAGGCGGCAGCCCATGTCCATATGATAGGGTATTATGTACAAGACTTGGTGCGGCAGCTGCAAAAGCAATTATGGAAGAGGATTATGGCTACATGATTGCCATGGTAAACGGACATACCAAACGTATACCATTAGCAGATGTGGCAGGTAAATTAAAGACAGTGGAACCGGACTGTCAGATGATAAAAGAAGCAAAACGGATTGGAATCAGTTTTGGTGATTAGAAGGAGTAAGTAAGCATGTCGTATACGGCGCTATATCGTAAATTCCGCCCACAAGAGTTTGAAGATGTAAAAGGGCAGGATCATATTGTAACAACCTTAAAGAATCAGATAAAGGCAGACCGAATTGGACATGCATATCTATTTTGTGGAACAAGAGGAACCGGAAAGACTACCATTGCCAAGATTTTTGCCAAGGCAGTAAATTGTGAGCACCCGGTAGACGGAAGTCCCTGTGGGGAATGTGAGACCTGCAAGGCAATTGCGGCAGGAAGTTCCATGAATGTCATAGAAATTGACGCAGCATCCAACAATGGCGTGGATAACATCCGTCAGATTCGCGAAGAGGTAGAATATCGGCCAACAGAAGGAAAATTTAAGGTCTATATCATAGACGAAGTTCATATGCTTTCCATAGGGGCATTTAATGCATTGTTAAAAACCTTGGAAGAGCCGCCATCATATGTAATTTTTATTCTGGCAACAACAGAATCCCATAAGATTCCGATAACTATTTTGTCCCGCTGTCAGCGTTATGATTTCAGACGAATTTCGATTGATACTATCGCAGGCAGACTCACAGACTTAATGGATAAAGAACAGGTAAATGTGGAAGAGCGGGCGATTCGTTATGTCGCAAAGGCGGCAGACGGCTCCATGCGAGATGCCTTAAGTCTTTTAGACCAGTGTATTGCCTTTTATCTGGGGCAGGACTTAACCTATGAAAAGGTATTAGAGACTTTAGGGGCAGTGGATACAGAAATATTCAGTCGGCTTCTTCGTCAGATTTTAGAGAAAAATGTAACAGGAGCAATTGCCACGATTGAAGAATTAATCGTTGAAGGTCGTGAAATGGGGCAGTTTGTCACCGATTTTACATGGTATCTAAGAAATCTTCTGTTGGTGCAGAGCTCTGATGATATGGAAGATGTACTGGATATATCTGCGGATAATCTTGCGCTGTTAAAAGAAGAAGCCGAGATGGTTGAAGCAGAAGTTCTGATGCGTTATATTCGCATTTTCTCCGATTTGGGAAATCAGATAAAATATGCTTCTCAGAAGCGTATTTTAATTGAGATAGCAGTTGTGAAGTTATGTAAACCGGAGATGGAAAAAGATTATTCCTCCCTGATTGACCGCTTAGAAAGTCTGGAGAAGAAAATAGAAAAGGGTGTGGTTGTTCAAACAGCCACAAATCCCAGGCTGGGCGTAACAACGGAAGCAGCCGCATCTGCAGCAAAGGTAGAACTTCCAAAGGCAATCCCGGAAGATATAAAGCAGATTATGAGTACTTGGAAGGGAATGCTCTCCCAGTTGACAGGTATCAGTAAAACCTATTACAATAAGGCAGTGCCGTCTTTAGGAGCGAATAACAGCCTGCTATTGGTATTTGATGACCCGAATGCTTATGCATATATTGCAGAAAACCGCTCGGAGTGTCAGGATAACTTAAAAGCAGTAATTGCAGAGCGCATTGGAAAAGAAGTGGATATTCAGGTAAAATCCAATGACAGTGGACAGCCGGCGGGAGAGGTTTACCCGGATTTGCGTCAATTAATTAATTTTGACATTGAAGAAGAGAATTTTTAGGTGTAAAATCTTTTTGTGATTTATGTGAAGGCAAGCTAAGCTGTTTTTGTGTTTGAAAAGGCTGCGCTTTGTAATGCGAGTAGCATAATAATTTTGGAAACTTTCAAAATAGGAAGATTTTAAATATATTTTTTTACCAGGAGGATATTAAGAAATGGCAAAAAGAGGTGGTGGATTTCCGGGTGGAATGCCGGGAAACATGAATAATCTGATGAAACAGGCACAGAGAATGCAGCGTCAGATGGAAGAAGCCCAGAAAGAATTAGAAGAAAAGGAAGTAACAGCAACAGCCGGTGGTGGCGCAGTAGAAATTACTGTTTCTGGTAAGCATGAAATCACAAAAGTGAAATTAGACCAGGAAGTTGTTGACCCGGATGATGTTGAAATGTTAGAAGACCTCATTATGGCAGCAGCAAATGAAGCATTCCGTAAGTTAGAAGAAGAGTCTCAGAACTCTATGGCTAAGATTACAGGTGGAATGGGCGGCTTAGGCGGCGGATTTCCTTTCTAAGAATTAAATATGAAGTTAATAAGAAGCCAGTGTCAGTTTTTTGACGCTGGCTTCTTTTGACATTGATTTATAGAAAATAATACGGTGTCAAATGTGCGCCGCACATTTTCCTGTTCGTCAGACATTTCTATATCGTGCAGGCACGCATATCAATGTCTGGCGACGGAAAGCATCTTCGATGCATTTGACACCTGATGTTATTGGAATTTATAGTAAAATTATTGACAAACGATAATTTTTGCCATATATTCAAAATATAAATTATCGAAAAACAATAATTTTTCTTGGAGGTTTGAAATGGAACAGTTGGCTTTTCCATGGGTACAAATCGCATTACTTCTGCGAAATATGTCATTACAGGGCGGTGTAGGAAACGTTTTTGCATGGATATTATGGGGAGCGACAGGAATGATTCCACTGATATATTGGGGAATCCGGCAGAAACATTCCATAAAAACAAAGCGGGATATACAGAACTTGCAGGCGGTGTGGTGGCAATTATATTGGATACGGTAATTCTGACTTATGCTGTTTGGAATTTTTTTGAGCAGTGTAGAAGGAGCAGAGCGAAACAGGCTGTTTCGTAATCTTAGAAACTTGTTAGGATGTTATACTGCATTTCTTGCTTTTACACTGGTATGGCAGTTTGTAAATGAATTGCAGACTTCTTTTGCGACACTTGAAAATCAGTCATTTTTAAATGAATTGGGCACAAGCTATTTCTTTCTTGTGTTACAGCAGATTGTAGAATTCCTCCCTGCATGCTTGGAACTGCCGCTTTGCATCTACATTATCCGTTTTCTTATGAGTACAGAAAAAGCAGGCTTTAGTGACGAGGCCCTAGGTTTAGTGAAAAAGATATACAAATGGTGTAAAGGCAGTCTGATAGCAATTTTGATTTCACAACTCTCTCTAAATGTATTACAGCTTTTACTGGCAAAAGGAATCCGGAGCACAAACTTTAATTTGACCATTCCGGTGGAGGAAATTGTAAAAGTGTTGCTGGTACTGGTATTAAGCAGTTTTTACATGGAGAGTAAGAAAATAAAAGATGACAACGATATGTTCATATAGGAAATGGAGTAGAGCAATGGCGATACGTGTTTACTTAGATGAAATTTTAAAAGAGCGTCACATGACCTCGAAGGAGCTATGTGCCAAGGTGGGAATCACAGAGGCAAATCTTTCGATTCTGCGAAGCGGAAAGGCGAAAGGAGTGCGGTTTGGAACGATTAACCGCATCTGTTATTTTTTGCAGTGTGACGTGGGCGATATTTTGAAATTTGACGGAAATCTGGATGAGGAGGAAGATGCGGATGCGTAAAAACTTTTTGGAAAAGATTTCAAAAGGAAAAAGAAAGCTTATTTTTGTAGCAGTTGTGCTACTGCAGATGTTGTGTTTTAGCGGCTGTAAACTTGCACTGCCGGAGCAGGAGACTATAGCGGTATCCGGTGGCGACAGACTTTGTGGTATCTATATGACGACACAATATCTGGATATACCCTTCGAAGGGGATGGCAGAATTTATGGAACACTGCATATGAGCCGGGGAGAAAACGAAGTGACGGATTGTGCGGTAGTATTTGAAGATATCGAAGGCTATGGGATGTATTGTTTGAATGGAGAAGATGAGAACGGAACGTTGTATAGCTATGCAGATTGTGATGAGCTTTTCTTACCAAAGGCGCACAGCGCGGTGACAGATGAGGGAACAGAAGATACCATGGAAGCAGTGGTCTATGTGACAGAGAATGCGGCAGAGACTTATTATTTTAATCCGGTATATCAGACAAAGGATGGGAATGTATATGTGACACAGGGGAGCGGAATGTCGTCCAACAGTCTTGTAGACGGTGCATCTTTTTCCCATAGTGTAGACAATACCCTGACTGTAGCTGAAAATGGCAAAGTGAAAAAAGAGAGCACCAAATTTACCGTAGAAATACAGGGAAAAGCAGAAACAGACAGCAGTACATTACTAATCATGAACCGGGAAAATGAAATCATTGAACGTATCCAACTGACAGAAGACCATGAGATGTGGGAAAAAGGAGAACTAAAATTGCCGGCAGAGGCAGAGTACCTCATACTTCAGGAAGAAAAAATGGGGGAAGATACGCAGGGAGAACAAACACGGACATTTATAGATAAAGAAGAAGAGACCGCTACAGTTTTATATCCGGGAGAGAATGGCTTATTTGTTCCGCGGTATTTAACGTTAGAATGGCAGTAATAAATTTGAAAAAATGCTTAATGCTCCATGTATTGTGTGGAACATTAAGCATTTTTGTGATATTGATGAATTTAAAGCTTCGCCTTAAAAATCTCATCCGCCGGATATCCCCCGGCACATTTCTGCATCCCCCGCTGGATGCTGTCGGCAGAATTGCCCCAGTCCTTATCCTTGTTGCGGTAATCATTCTTTTCCACAAACCAGGATACTTCTTTTTGTAAGCGGTCAAGGTTGTCCTGCATCAGTGCAAAGGCGGCAGGATAAAACTCTTTTTTCTGAGCATCATTCAGTTTGTTCTCAGCAGTTTCCACCAAATCCCGGAAGTGAGGGAGACAAAATCCTTTACTGTTTAAAAACATTTGTTTAAATTCTTCATCTTTTTTATACAAATCAAAAAACGTATCCAGATAGCGGTTATAAATCTTTGTGAAGTGGTCGCAGACATAGCAGGAACATTCTTTTTCTAACAGCCAGTTTCCAAGGGCAGTCTTTGGTGCTTCCTTGCCGGAATCCGTCTTTTTCATGCGGGTAAGCAGGCTGGATTTGCCCGGAGTGAAATCCTTTAATTCTTTGGCAAGTTCCTGATTCAGTTTCCTTAAATGAGTGCTTAAAATCAAGGCATTACCAAGGCGGTTGCCGTAATCATACATCATTTTAAAATGATGGCGGCAGAACCCCAGTTTATCCGTTGCTTCCCGGATGTCGTCTTCCATATAAGCAGAACCTAAAATAAAAGACACTGCGTGCTGTTCAGCAGCGCGTTCTAAATTACAGAAGGGACACTCATCGTCAGCATGGAAAGCGTCCATTAATGGGATTGTTGCGATGTTTTCTCTTAATTGCATAATTTTTTCCTCGTATCATTCCTATAATAATTTTTATTATACTATTTTTTATGAGAATCGCCACTGATAAAAATAAAAGATTGTTGAAAACAAACGAAAAAAGAAATCGACCTTGTAAAACGATTCCGTTTCAAGTAATATAAGAAAGGAATTTTAGAAAAATCTAAAATAAAAAAGGTGAGTGGGGAAAATGGATTTATACAGTCGGCAGATTAGCAAGTTAATATCAGAGTTATCCGGGCTTCCGGGAATTGGAGCAAAAAGTGCCCAGCGTCTGGCATTTCATATTTTAAATATGCCGGAAGAGCAGGTGGAAGCATTATCCGGTGCAATTATTGATGCAAAGCGCAATGTGCGTTATTGCAAGGAATGTTTTACTTTAACAGATGATGAACTGTGTCCAATCTGTCGGGATGCAGCCCGCAATCATAAAACAATTATGGTGGTGGAGAATTCCAGAGACCTTGCGGCTTACGAAAAAACCGGAAAATATGAGGGCATTTATCATGTGCTCCATGGAGCGATTTCTCCCATGCTTGGAATCGGGCCAAATGACATTAAACTAAAGGAATTGATGACACGTTTGCAGCAGGATGTGGACGAGGTCATTATTGCAACCAATTCCAGCTTAGAGGGTGAGACAACTGCCATGTATATCAGTAAGCTGATTAAACCTACCGGAATTAAAGTGACCAGAATAGCCAGCGGCGTACCAGTCGGAGGCGATTTGGAATATATTGATGAGGTAACGCTGCTTCGTGCATTAGAAGGGCGTACCGAGCTATAACAAAAGGAGAGACTATGACGAACTTAGAACTGCAAAAAACAGCAAATGAGATTCGCAAAGGAATCGTAACCGCAGTACACAGTGCCAAATCCGGACATCCGGGCGGCTCTTTGTCAGCAGCAGATATTTTTACTTATCTGTATTTTGAAGAAATGAATATTGACCCAAAGAATCCAAAGATGGCAGACCGTGACCGCTTTGTATTGTCCAAAGGACATGTTGCACCGGGACTTTATTCTACACTGGCAGAGAGAGGATTTTTTCCAAAGGAAGACCTTGTAACACTGCGTCATACAGGTTCCTATCTTCAGGGACATCCGGACATGAAACATATTCCGGGTGTTGATATGTCTTCCGGTTCTTTAGGACAGGGACTTTCTGTAGCAGTCGGAATGGCAGCAGCAGGAAAATTTGACCAGAAGGATTACCGTGTTTATGCCCTTTGTGGTGACGGAGAAATCGAAGAGGGACAGATTTGGGAAGCGGCAATGTGGGCTGGTTTCCGCAAATTAGATAATCTTGTGGTAATCGTAGACAACAACAATCTTCAGATTGACGGAAGCATCGATGAGGTATGTTCGCCATATCCGATTGATAAAAAATTCGAAGCATTTAATTTCCATGTAATCAATATCAATGGAAATGACTTCGACGAAATCCGCGCAGCTTTCAAAGAAGCCCGCGAGACAAAAGGAATGCCAACAGCAATTATTGCCAAAACTCTGAAAGGAAAAGGAGTTTCCTTCATGGAGAACGAGTGCGACTGGCATGGAAAAGCTCCTAATGACGAGCAGTATGCAGTAGCAATGGCAGACTTAGAGAAAGTAGGTGACGCTTTATGTCAGAAATAAAGAAAATCGCAACAAGAGACAGCTATGGTAATGCATTAGTAGAGCTTGGAAAAACTCACGAGGATTTAATCGTATTAGATGCTGATTTAGCAGGTGCTACTAAAACAGGTGTATTTAAGAAAGCTTTTCCGGAGCGTCACTGGGATATTGGTATTGCGGAAGCAAATATGACAGGTATTGCAGCAGGACTTGCTACCTGTGGAAAAGTTCCTTTTGTAAGCTCCTTTGCCATGTTTGCAGCAGGACGTGCTTATGAGCAGGTACGTAATGCTATCGGATACCCACACTTAAATGTGAAAATCGGAGCAACTCACGCTGGAATTTCCGTTGGTGAAGATGGAGCAACCCACCAGTGTTTAGAGGATATCGGTTTAATGCGCCAGATTCCGGGAATGGTAGTAATTAATCCGGCAGATGATGTAGAAGCAAGAGCAGCAGTAAAAGCAGCTTATGATCATGTAGGACCGGTATATCTTCGTTTTGGTCGTCTTGCCGTTCCTGTAATTAACGATGAAGCAACCTACAAATTCGAAATTGGAAAAGGAATCGTTTTAAAAGAAGGGACAGACGTTACTATTTTTGCAACAGGGCTTTGTGTAAATGAAGCGATGGAAGCAGAGAAAATGCTGGCAGCAGATGGTATTAATGCAGAAATTATCAATATCCATACCATTAAGCCTTTAGATAAAGAATTGGTAATTAAATCTGCCACAAAGACCGGAAAGGTTGTAACTGTGGAAGAACACTCTGTAATCGGCGGTTTGGGAAGCGCAGTCTGCGATTTGTTATGTGAAGAAGCACCGACCAAAGTGTTGAAAATCGGAATTAATGATGTATTTGGCGAATCAGGTCCGGCATTAGAGCTGATTAAGAAATACGAATTGGATGCAGAAAGTATCTACAAAAAAGTAAAAGCCTTTGTAAAATAAGAAAAGATAGTGCACTCTCCTGTGGAAAAAACACAGTGAGAGTGCTTTTTTTGTCGAAAAAATCTTTTTTGGACAACCATAATATTCCAAAAAATTTAAGAACACTGTGATAGGATGCTTTTGAATTTATATGGGAGCAATGCATAAGATATGTGATGCCTGCTGGCGGTTAATCTGAAATGGCAGGTGTTGCCGGGTACTCCCGTTAAAAAAAGGAAGTATGCCAGCGAACTGGCGGCAGAAAGGGGTATTGGTTCATGATAGAGATTATTCGAGAGGAAAGCTGGGATAGCACACAGGAGAAAACAGGATTGCCGAAAAACATCAAGCAGATAGGGACACCGGATATTGGTGAACGCATCTATATAGAAAACAGTGTTTACCAGTACATACATCCGTTTCACAGCAGAGCAGAAAAGAGCGCATATGTACTGTTAGGACGCTTTGAAGAATACGGAGGCAGAAAATGCACCTTTATAGAGGCCGCAATTCTTTTAGAAGAAATATGCTTTGATGGAATGTTGCCGATGTGGAATGATGATACATGGGCATATTTATACCGGAAATTAAAACATACCTATGATGAAATGGTTATCGTGGGGTGGGCAATGGATATTCAGGGACAACTGCCGAATTTAACAGCACCATTGGAGAAGCTTCATAGAACTTACTTTGGCGGAGTGAGGCAGCTGCTGTTTTTGATGGATTCTCTGGATGGAGAAGAGAATTTTTATACTCAGAAAAACGGCCGCTTAAGCAGGCGGGAAGGATATTACATATATTATGACAGAACAATTCCGGCAAGACTGGATTCCGCAATGGACATGCTTCGTCAGGAAAAACCGGACCGTCAGGAAAAAGAGAACTGGCAGGAGAGTGGAACAGCTGCATTTGCAATGGAAGAGCAGGAAGATAGTACGGAATGTGTGAAGGAATGGAAAGAAACTGGTATAGATGAAGAGGCTGATGGGGCATATCTGACAGAGGGGCTTCTTATGCGTGGTTCTAAATATAGACCAGATAACGCAGATTACATACGGGAGAAAAGAAATCAGACAGAAGCAAGAAGTGCACTGTATCGGGATTATATTAGAGAGCAGGCGGAGAAAAAAATGACGAGGCCGGCATATTCCTCCACGTTATTGCTGGCAGTAGTGGCGATTGCCCTTGGTTTTGCAGCACTTCATAATTATGATAAGATGAATGAAATGGAACAGGCACTGGCGCAGATGAATGTGTCCCAGACAATGGTTGGAACGGAAAGTAGAGACAATGTCGGAGGGACAGAAGTTTCGCAAGGGACCTTTGGGCTGGCAGAGGGCTCTCAGGGAGCAGTGATTGCAGAAGCAGATGCTGCTGGAACAGTTGCAGAAAATGGCATGTCAAAAAGTGCAGCAGAGACGGACAGCAGTGGGATAAAGGTTGAGACTGTTAGTGGGAATGTATCAAGAGAAGAAGAAACAACATTAGGAACGGAAAATGGTCAGCCGGCAGCTGATGAAGGGCAGGACGCAGTACAATCAGAAAGTAATGGTCAGCAGGAAACTGATGAAATATCGTCAGAGGGAAACGGACAGTCAGAAAGAACGGAACAGTCGGATGAGAGCGATAATCAGAGTCAGGAAAGTGGCGGACAGGATATGGGCAGTGGGGACTCCACAAGTGATAGTGGTAAGGACGGAAATTCAGAAACTGCCAGCGGTACAACACCAAATAACGATTCTGACCAGAAGGAAGAAATGGATGCTGATGAGAATCAGCAGACGACAGAAACGATGTCAGAAAGTCAGATATATTTAGAACAGGGATATTACATTGTGCAGGAAGGGGAAAGCCTTGTGGCAATTTGCAAAAAAATATATCAGACCACTGCAATGATGGACAAGCTGTGCGAAGTAAATGACATTGAAGATCCGGATGCTATTTATGCAGGGCAGGAATTGATACTGCCAAATTAAAAAAATAAGTGAAAGCCAGTACGGAGCGTGTTATAATGTTCCTAGCAAAGGAAAAGATGCTATACATAGGAGCAGATATGACAAGGGCAGAAAAGAATGGGTTCCGTACTGTTGAAGAAGCAGATATGGAAGATTATAAACAAAAAATCAGAGAGCACCGGATAAAAGTTTTAAAACGAAGTGTTCTTGCGGTGTTTATTCTGGCACTTATTTTTATAGGAATAGGGCTTTATATGGCTTTGCGGCAGTATAATGATTTCGACATTCGTTCCAGTGTAGAAAGAACAGATACTGCGGCGACAAAATTTCAGGAATTTCAGGGAAACATACTAAAATTCAGCAATGATGGTGCGCTTTATACAGACCACGACAATGAAATGATATGGAACCAGACCTTTGAAATGACAGAACCCACCATTGACATATGTGAGGGTTATCTGGTAATTTACGATAAACAGGGAACACAAATTTATATTATGACCGTGGATGGTATGGCGGGAAGTATTGAAACCACATTACCGATTCGGCAGGTAAGCATTGCTAATCAGGGAACGGTAGCAGTTTTGATGGATAATCATTCCACAGGGCAGCTGGCGTTATATGATAAAAGCGGCAAGGAACTGGCAAACGGAGCGATTCACGGAGAAAAAGGCGGGTATCCGGTAGCAATTGCACTTTCTAATGATGCCATAAAACTGGCAGTATCTATGCTGGATATCAATGATGGCAGCATTAAAACAACAGTAGCATTTTATAATTTTGGCTCAGTTGGAGAGAATGAGATTGACCATATCGTGTCGGCAAATTCTTTTTCAGACATGGTAATACCGGAGCTTGATTTTACCTCCAGTGACCGGCTGCTTGCCTTCGGAGATTCAGAACTTATCATTTTTGAAGGGACGCAAAAGCCTAAATTGACAACACAGATTCCATTGTCCGAAGAAGCAAGAAGTATTTTTCACAACGAGAAATATATCGGAGTTGTGTATAACAATGCCGGTGAGACGGTTAGTTATCTTTTGTGTGTTTATGATATGAACGGCAATGTGGTAATGGAAAAAGAATTTACGATGGAATATACCAACATTGAATTTGTGGCAGAAAAGGAAGTCTGCATATCAAACAGCAGTTCCTGTGATATTTATACAACACGGGGAATATACAAATTCCACTATGATTTTGATGAAGATTTGTATAAGGTAATTTCGACAGGAGGCGGGCTTAACTATACATTTATTCGAAGTGGTGTGACAGAAAAAGTGAGACTGAAATAAGAGAGGTACATATGAATATATTGTTTTTGGTAGTAATTGCGATACTGGCAGGATGTGTGATAGCAGGATATTGTCGAGGCTTTTTGCGAATCGTATATTCGCTGGTATCCTGGATATTGGTTTTGGCATTTGTATATTTTGCAACGCCATATATTAAAGATATTATAATAGAAAAAACAAGCATTGATGAACGGATAGAAGAATATTGTGAGGATGCAGTGCGTAATCCAATAGAGACACAGATAGAAAAAGAAGCTTCGAAAGCAGTTGAGGACACAGCAGATGCTATGGAGCAGGCAGGATTCGAAGAGTTAGGAATTAATCTGCCGGAGAATGTAATGGAAGACATTGTAGGAAATGCGTCGGGTGCAGCGAATGATTATCTGGAGGAGAGCGGAACCTATGAAGCGGTTTCGAAAGGAATGACAGATTTTATTTTACAGGGAATATCATTTTTTACTGCATTTATTATAGGAACAATTCTTTCTATAATAATATCCTGTGTATTGGGAATTGTTTCGAAGATACCGGTTTTAAGTGGCGCGAACAAAACCCTCGGATTATTTGCAGGAGCATTGCAAGGACTGCTTATTGTGTGGGTGGCATTTTACTTTATTGCAATCTGTAGTGCCAGCGAAGCAGGAACGGTATTAGTTTCTTATATATATGATAATGTCTTTTTGACATTCTTATATGAGAATAATTTAATCGTAACGTTAATAAATATTTTTTGAGTAAAAGAATAGATGTAGGGGCATGGCGGAAGTCATGCCCCTACATCTATTTATATATAGAAGAAAGACAAAAAGACGAGGGAAAAATTATAAGAAAAAATATTTGAAATAGTTGTTGACAGGATTGATGATTGATGCTAATATGTAATTCCACCGCGAAAAACACTTCATGGTGGTCATTTAAAAGTGATGAGTGTTGGAATCTGGACAAGTTATTCCCCATCACAAAAAAATGAAAAAAGTTGTTGACAAGTAAGTGAACATCTGGTAATATAAACAAGCTGTCGCGAACGAGTGACAACAAGGAACTTTGAAAAAGGTTCAAAAGAAAAATGAAAAAGTTGTTGACAACGACTTGAACTTGTGATAAGATATAAAAGTTGCTGAAAACAACAAACGAACATTGATAACTGAACAGTGAATAACCTTGAAAGATTCAAAAAAGAATCAAGATTCTTTTGAAAATAATTCAAGCTAATC
>CAYMIS010000024.1:0-31749 GCA_964390485.1 uncultured Roseburia sp.
AACACGTGATCCTCGTATGAAAGAACGTAAGAAATACGGTCTCAAAGCAGCTCGTCGTGCACCACAGTTCTCAAAGAGATAATTATCAAGAACTTACAAACCCTTGGAAATCAACCTTTCCGAGGGTTTTTCTTTACCCAATTCTAGCCATTTGGAGCTTGCGCTGTTCCACTCGATGCTTCTTGAGTAGTGCGACAAGGTTGCCATTCATATATAAATCACTGATGCTTGTAGCTGTCTTTGGTATAGTCAGAAAATGATTACCACCGACATCTTTTAATAAATGTCTAATATGAATTTTTCCTTTGGTCAAAGTCAATGTCTTTCCATTGCAAGCCTAAACATTCGCCCGAACGCATACCAGTATGGAGTAATGTTAAAATAATAGTGTTAAAGGCAGAGTACTCTTTTGTAAAAAGTTCTAAGAATTTTGGAACTTCCTCTTCGGTTAGGTGCATTTGTTTCTGCTCCTCTAATGGGTTCTTCTTAGGTAACAAGACATTCTTACAAGGAGTTTCTTTGATACAGCCTTGCATAACGGCAAACTTGAATAAACTCTGTAAAATACAGTATATTCCAAGCAAGTATCAAAGCGAAAGGTATTTACCAAAGATGTGCTTTTGATAGTTTTTCAGGACAAATTAAGAGCATTCGCAAATGAGAAAGCGAAAATTGTTCTTGGAGAACGGATAAGAGAAAAGTCTAAAGGCAGTAATCATGATTTATCGGTTATGGAGTATAAGGTGCTAAAAGAGGAAATTCGTTACGACGAGTTGAAAGAGCAGGCTGATGAAATGCAACAAGAGAAGGAGCAGTTGGAGCGTGAAAAGGCACAGCTTGTTCGGCAATAGAACACTTTATCCATGCGGGTAGCGGTTAAGCAGAGGGATTATGAAGGGGCGGACGAAGGAGTAAAGGAGGCAAATGAACGGGCTGACAGAATTGACTCCTATATCAAAACACAAAGTGATACTCTGGTGGATTTGGAGGAAAAGGCAACGAAACTGGAAAGAAAAGCATAGATTGCAGAGGTGGTTTATGATATGGTGCAAGGTTCTGGTGGTAATGAAGACTTGAGGGAGAAACTCGTAGATGTTATGTATGAGAATGAGCTATTAAAGGCTGAAAATTCTAAACTTCGGGAAACATTGAATAAAGCATACAATTTCATGGAGCAGTTTGTGATGGATGGAAGGGAACTGTTGGAGCGGTTTCTGGAGAGTATCGTACAGGTAGTTGAAAAGGTTAGAAGTGGTTTGGTGAGGTAGGAAAATTAGGGCAAGTTGTGGTAATGCAGCTTATTCTGATTAGCACAAAAAAAGAACAAATGTTTGCAAAAGTCCTTGCAATTGTTCAGATAAATGAATATAATAGAACATATGGATAAGGAGGCTCAATATGAACTATGTAACAACGATAGAAATGTCAGAAATATGGGGCATATCGGCAAGAAGAATAGCGTTATTATGTGAACAAGGACGTATTGCAGGTGTTGTTAAAAAAGGGAAGACTTGGTTAATTCCGGAAGATGCGGAAAAGCCTGCGGATAAAAGAAAAAATGATGCAATTGCATTATAGGAGGGATACTGTGAGCAACACGAAGAAAAGACGAGATGTAGAAGTATATGAGAATTATTGGAAGTTCACTGCGGCTCATTTAGATATTACGGGAACCAAATTTAATAATTGTCTTAATGTAATTGTGCGTTTCATAGATAAAAATAAAGCGGCTTTGGAGAAGAATGCGCAGAACAGTAGTAGTTTTTCTGATTCGGAGCTTTATAAGAAGCTTCAACAACAGATTGTAGATATATCTGGCTTTAAAGGTAGTGATGCTACATTATCTGCCAGAAAGGCAATTAATCAATTTGTTAAGATTGGTTTTGTTTATCCGTTATTAGTGGGATACCATCCGTTGGTAAAGTCATTTATTCTTGAAACAAACAAAGAAAAGAAGGAGATTATATTTTCAAAGATATTCTATGAATGTTCTTCATTGGCATCTGATGTTACATTAGACCATAGAAATTTGAAACACGTTAATTTTTTGTTGAAAACGTTGGATAAAAATGGATCTCTTAACAAGAATGATATTATGGCATTGATGGTAACAAATATTTCAAATTATAGTGTGGGATATCTTACGAGAGCTGAGTTGGATATGCAGTATCAGTATGCCAAGATTTGCGAGTTTGATGAAAGAAAATATAATCAGATAGCACATTTGATTGGATATTTAAAACGTTTTGTCGATTTGAAATATGATAAAAACGAGGAAAGATTTTGGTTTGCAAATGATCCGTTGATTGCAGATAAGGATTTTGATGAGTCTTTTACCCGAGATGGTGTAAAGCATAGAATTTATAAAGAAGAATTGAAGGAAGAATCAAAGGCGATTTATGGAGAGGCGGTTTGTTATTTGGATAAGAAACCATATAAATCATTAATTGCTTCACATATTAAACCTTGTGTAGACTGCTTGAAAGAACATAGAGAGGATCAGGCGTATGATGTGGATAATGGTTTATTATTGAGTCCAACAGTAGATTCCTATTTTGATAAAAAAGACATATCATTTGCTGATGATGGTACAGTGTTGGTTGGGAAAAATGTCGCTGATGCTGTACGTGTGGATTTTGAAAAGATGAAGTTGGATGAGAGTGTCTTGAACGAACGGAGAAAAAGATATTTAGAATATCACAGACGATTGTTCGAACAGAAAAATGGAGGAAAAGAATAATGGCATATAAATACATAGATTTGTTTTGCGGTGCGGGAGGATTATCGTTAGGTTTTGACAATGCGCGTTTTGAAAATGTTTTTGCGGTAGAATTCAATGCAGACTTTGCTAAAACATATACACGAAATTTCCCAAAACACAATTTGATTGTTGATGATATAAGGAATATTGATAATAACAAGATTAAAGAACTTGTTGGAGATAATGAAGTTGATGTAATTATAGGTGGTCCTCCGTGTCAGGGATTTTCTATAGCCGGGAATATAGGTAGAACTTTTATTGATGATGAAAGAAACAGACTGTTTAAGGAGTTTGTACGCTTTGTTACATGTGTGCAACCTAAGATGTTTGTTATGGAGAATGTGGCTGCGATGGCAACACATTTGAAAGGGAAAACTATAAAAACTATTGTAGAAGCTTTCGAAAATGCCGGATGTGGATATAAGGTAAAATATGAAGTTTTGAATAGTGCAAATTATGGAATTGCTCAAGAAAGAAGAAGGATAGTTGTTGTTGGTATCAGAAGTGATATAGATTCAGAGTTTTCATATCCTACAAAAACTGAAGAAATATTTACAATTAAAGATGTTATTGATGACTTACCAAAGTTAGAAAGTGGTCAAGAAAGCGAAATTCCTAATCATGCGGCTATGAAGCATAGCGCACAGATGTTGGAAAAGATGAGTTATGTCAAAGATGGCGGAGATCGTATGGATATTCCGGAGGAGTTAAGACCAAAGTCTGGAGATATTAGAAAATACATTAGATATAATAGTACAAAGCCATCAGTATGTGTAACTGGCGATATGAGAAAGATTTTCCATTATGAACAGAATAGAGCACTGACAGCGAGAGAACTTGCACGTATACAGTCATTCCCGGATGATTTTATTTTTGAAGGTGCATCTATTCAAGTTCAACAACAGATAGGCAATGCTGTGCCACCGAAGTTGGCGTATCAGATTGCTTTGCAGGTAGAGGAGGCACTGGATAATGGCAAAGTATCCGAAGGTAAACTATATAGGAAACAAAGAGAAGTTAGTTAATTGGATAATAAAGGAGATGCCGGTTAAAAGCGGTACTGTATTAGATATATTTGCAGGTGGTTGTTCCGTATCATATGCATTGAAGAATAGTGGATATTCAGTTATTGCAAATGACATATTATATGCGGATTATGTTATAGCAAAAGCATTGGTAGAAAATTCGGACACGAAATTATCGGTAAGTGTATTTGATAAGAAGGTAAGTGACAAAAGAGTAGAAGAATTATCGGAAAAGTTTTCTTTTCTTACAGAGTGTTTATATTATCCGGAAGAAGTGTTGGAGTTAAGTAAATTAGTTGCAATTGCAGAAAAGTTAAAGGGTTCGGAGAAGTATATGATGCTTGCTTTGATTCGTAGAGCAATGATAAGAAAACTTCCGTATTCGAGAATGAATGTGCCTTGGGAACAAATTCAGAAGTTACGAGACGAAGACTATAGCTATATGAAGTATAAACGAAAAAGAGCGTATCATAATCAAACGTTTGAAAGCCATATACGTGAGAATATTGATGCATATAATGAAGCTGTTTTCGATAAAGAAGAATGTAAGGTATATAACTGTGATGCATTCGATATGGTCAAGAAAATAGATTTTGTTGATGTGGTTTATATGGATCCGCCGTATCCGTCAACAATGAATAATTATGATGCGTTCTATGGTATGTTTGACGAAATGTTTGATAAGAAGAGAAAACATACAGATTATACACAGAAGGTAAGTTTTCTTGAGAATATGGACAAGTTGATAAAAAAACTTGTAGGAAAAACACATTATATATTGTTGAGTCAAAACACACGTGTTCAACCGGGACCCGATGAGATTGAAGAAATGCTTAAGAAGTATGGAAAAGTTACAATTAAGGAGAAGAAGCATAACTATCAGGTAACGGGTAAAGAAAACAAGAATGCAAGCAAGGAGTTATTATTTATCCTTGAGATGGAGGCATAGATGGGGACAGAAAATACAAAAAAAGCAAAAGAAGAACAACAATATGATTCGTATTGGAAACTTACTGTCGAATACTCCAATATTCATGGTTCGTTGTTTAATAATGTATTGAATTTAATCGTAAAGTTTATAGATAACCACAAATTAACAAGTGTTCATTGTACGGCAGAGTTAAATAAAAAGTTACAAGATATTATCAATAAGATAAATCCAAAAGAGGATATGGGTTCTGTAAGAAAATCCATTAATCAATTTATTAAACTTGGATTTGTTAAGCCCGGATACAAAGGATATCATCCGTTAACTAAGAAATTTTTGGCATGTAAAGATGAAAAAGAAAGGGAATTAATTTTTACACAGATTTTTTATGAATGCGGTAGCTTAAATTCCTCGTATACAAACGATTGTACAGATCATAAAGAGGTTAACTTTTTATTGAAGACATTGGCATATAATGGTCAGTTGACTAAAAATGATTTAATGGGATTGATGGTTACGGATGTTACAAAATATAAAAGAGGGTATTTGTTACCAGAAGAATTAGAGTTGCAATATCAGTATGCGTTGTCGATAAATTTTGATGAAAATAAGTATAATCAGATTGAATATTTGATAGGCTTTCTGAAATATATGCCTGAACTTGTGTATGAAAATGGGGTATTGGAATTTGAAGACCATAAGTCAGTTGTAAACGGAACAGATATTGTAAGCGTAAAGCGAGACCCTATTCTTATGCGCATTTATAGAAAGTTGTTATTTGAGGAATCTATGTCTGTTTATGACAGGCTAATTTGCTATGCATGCCACTTGCCATGGAAAGGACTTGTTGCATCACATATTAAACCTCTTGCAACTTGTATTAAACAACAAAAAATGCAAGAAGCATATGATAAGAATAATGGACTACTACTTAGCCCAAATATAGACGCATACTTTGATAAGTTTGATATTACCTTTGATAATGATGGAAGTATTATTCTCGGAAAGAATATTCCACAGGAAATAAAAGATGTCATTAAAGATTATCAGATAGACAAAAATGTTTTGAATGATGAACGTAAGAAATATTTGCAGTATCATAGAAATATTTTTGATGCAAAAAATATGTAGAATAGAATATTTGAAATTAATATTGAAGGAAGGAAAAAGATGCTGTGATTAGAAATCAGATTATTGCATCCAATAATGTGGATAAACAAAATGAAATAATAGCAGATGAATTTTTGCATGAATTAGCAGAATCAATAAATACAAATGATTCTGTTATGAGAATGGGATTAAACCACGATAGTACAATTATGCCAGTAGGTAAAGTGATAGCAAGTTCTGTAGTTGATTTGCCGGATAATTCATTAGGGGGTAGAGGCGCAGATAGATGATTTTATTTGTGAATTCAACAAAATTGAAGGACCTGATAAACAGATACTATATAGAGGCGAGAGTGTTATTGATAAATGTCCTTTTATGGAGCATGAAGCGGATGAAAAAGCGAAGATTACTGTTATGCTTAGTCCGCTGAATTTTGATAAGTGTGATTATGACGAATTAATACATGTTATTTGTGATGAATGTGATGCATTGGTGGAAAATAGTATAAAGAAAAGTCTTATCCCAGATCCTGAAATAGTTGTTCAAGTAATTATGGGAACTATATTATATTTGACAACAAAAAATACTATGAATAAAGTTTTGGAAAAACTTGCAGATAAAATTTCGGATGATGTGGTAAATGGCTATGATAAGCTAAAAAAGATTATTGTATCTATAGGAAAGAGAGTTGTGGGATCTAAAGAAATAACATATGTGTTGACTGAAGCAAAACAAGATATTGAGTTGATTATAAAAACATCTAGTCCGGAGGACGTACTTAATGCTATCGAAATTGCATCTGATGGATACATAACTAATCAAACAGAAAAATATCGTCAGTATTTGGATGGGAGTTTGAAAAAAATTCAGTACTTGTATAATGTGGAAACAACAAAGTGGGAAGTGAATTATATGGTAACTAACACAGGACAAGTAATAGGTTCGGAAAAGTGCTATAAGAAGGCTGTAAAATTGTATAATACTATTATGAAAACGCCGGGAGCAGGCTTTTCTGTTGGCGGAGTTGCAATAGATAAAGATGAAGAAAAATAGATTTATATTTACGCGGGAGGAATAAAAGTGCGAGAAGATTTGCTAAATCCAGAATTGTTTGGAAATGAGGCTGGGGAAGATGAAGATAAGAAAAGATTAAATGATTACTATCTGGAAAAGGATAAGAATAAACTTTTTTACGATAAAGATAGAAATTTGGGATTCGTAAGAGCAAGAAAGGGAGTAGGGAAGTCTGCTTTATTGAATTATACTGCAATAAAAGTTGAAGAGTTATATATGGATGATATTATTATCAATATTAAGGCTTCGGAATTGACGGCGCTATATGCTTGCGATGATTATCAACCTTTGCAATATGCGAATTGTTGGCAACAAAGAATTTGTATGCGGGTATTAAATGAACTTGCCAAAAGGATTAAATTTGCAGCGACGGATGATGCTATGAAAATAATTGAAAATTCCGAGATTATGGGATATAAAGGAAAAAACATAGTGTCTGCGTTATCGGATAGATTAAGTCTTGTTCTTGATAAGAAATTAGTGGAGAAAAAAGAAAACGATATAGAATTATCAAATAGCGTTGAATTATTAAAAAGATATTCAGAAAATAAAAATCAGAGAGTATGGTTGTTTATAGATGATATTGATGCAACTTTTGTCAATACAGAGAATAATAAGATAATAGTGGGAACTTTTTTTACTGCGTGCAGATATTTGGTCAAGTCTGTGAGAGGTTTGAATATTAGAGCGTCTGTAAGAACGGATGTTTGGACTATATTAAGAAATTTTGATGAGGCGTTAGATAAATGTGAACAGTATATGACTGATTTGTCATGGAGTACAAGGGATTCAGGTGAAATATTATATAACAAAATATATTCATATTTTAATGAGAATTATCCTGATATGGAATTAGGCGAAATGAATTTTAAAGATGAGTCTAGTCAACGATTAATATTTGGCTTAGTCTTTAAGGGCACGTTGAGATGGGGAAATAGTAATGTGATGCCCTATAGATCAATTCATATTCTTGGAGCCGGTAGACCTAGATGGGCAGCACAACTATGTAAGATTGCTGCTTTAGATGCTTATGAAAAGCAAAGAGATAAAATTGTAACCGGAAATATTAATTTTGCTATGACAGAGTATGGGCGCTATAGAATGGCTGATTTGTATAAAGAACATAGCCACCAATGTGAGCAATTGGAAATGGTACTTGAAATTTTTAGAGATGGACCAAGTGCTTATTCTTCAATAGAACTTGTGAAAATAATAAAAGAAAGATTGATTGATAAAGGGAAAAAGATATATATTGATGGTTCAGAAGATATATGTAACGAGCTACAAATAGGAAAATTTTTATATCGTATTGGATTTATCACATTAAGAAATGATGAATACAACAAAGCGCTAGGACTCACACGTTATGAGGATGATTCTTATTTGTTTTCTGAGTATAACATTAACGAAAAACAGCAGTGGGAGATACACCCGGCATATAGGACAGTTTTGAAGATAAAATAGCATAGTTAAAGAATGTAGTTTTTTTGAGCTCTCTTATATGCTGGTCGCTTATTTTATACCAGCAACTCACCCCAAATAGACCAAATTGTATATACAAAAATAAAACAAAGAAACAATTTATAATTAGTAAAAATGCATAAAAACATAAAAAGACAGAAGAAAAAACAGAAAAAAACATGTGACTAAAGTCTCCTTTTGGAAAACAAAACGGAAAAATATGAAAACTGTTAAAAAATTTTCAAGGAAAATTGTCTAAAACTTACAAAAATAGAAATAAAATTATGTTATTTCTCCCATCTTAAATTTTCAGTTATTTTATGCTATATTTTTAACGCGAAAAAAATATAGAAAGGTAAGGGAGAATATGAAGAAAATTATTCGCAAAACAAAGAAATTGTTGTCATATTTATTAGTATTGGCAATGATGGTAACAGTAGCAGCACCATTTTCCAGTGAAAAGGTGTTAGCAGCCTCAAGTCTGACCATTACAGAAGCAGCCGGATGGTTAGAGACAGCATATGCAGAGTGGAAACCGGTAAGCGGTGCTGTAGGATACACTGCATATGTGAAAGGAGCATCTGAATCTAATTCTGCATACAAACAGTTAGATACAGAGCTTATCAGACAGTATTCATCATACTGGCGTGCAGATGCAGTTGGTCTTGCAGCCGGAAGCTATGTGATGAAAATTGCAGCAGTATTAAGCGATGGAAGCACAGTTACAGCAACAACAGGCAATCTTACAGTAAAGGCACATGACCGTTCGGGATTTGCATGGAAAAACGGTACAGCATCAGGTGCTTACAATGAAAATGGTACATTGAAAGATAACGCAGTAGTTCTTTACATTACAGAAGATACAAAGAACTCTGTTTCCATGAAGGTTGTAACAAGCTCAAGTGGTTCTACCACAAGTGCAACAGGTCTTCAGGCTATTTTGAATGCATACAAAAAGGGCTATGATGCAAGACCGCTTGTTATCAGATTAATTGGTAATATTACGGACTTAAGCACAATGGAATCTGGGGATATTCTTATAAAAGGAAGCAGTTCCTCAAAAAGATTATCCTGTGGTATCACATTTGAAGGTATTGGTGAGGATGCAACCTGTAATGGCTGGGGACTTCGCATTGCAAATGCCTCTAATGTAGAAGTAAGAAACCTTGGTTTTATGAATTGTAACAGTAGTGAAGGGGATAACTTAGGTCTTCAGCAGAACAATGACCATGTATGGGTACATAACTGCGATTTCTTCTATGGAGATGCAGGCAGTGATGCAGACCAGGCAAAAGGAGATGGTGCATTAGATACTAAGACATCCACTTATATTACACATTCCTACAATCATTTCTTTGATACTGGAAAAAGTAATCTTCAGGGTATGAAGAGCGAAAGTACAGACAATTATATTACTTATCATCATAACTGGTATGACCACTCTGACTCACGTCATCCTCGTATCAGAACATGTACGGTACACATTTACAACAACTATTTTGATGGTGTTGCAAAATATGGTGTCGGTGTAACTATGGGTGCATCAGCATTTGTAGAGAATAATTACTTTAGAAATTGTCCATATCCAATGCTTAGTTCAGAACAGGGTTCAGACATTTCCAATGGTAATGAAGGAACTTTCTCTGGTGAAACAGGTGGTATTATCAAAGCATACAATAATACCATTGTTGGCGAGAAAGCATATGTGACATATCAGGAAAACAGCAGTCAGTTTGATGCTTATGAAGTATCTTCTAAGAGCACAACAGTACCATCTGGTGTAAAGACAGTAAGTGGTGGAACAACCTATAACAACTTTGACACAAATTCATCTCTGATGTACAGCTATAATGCCGAAACTCCTGAGCAGGCAGTTCAGACAGTGCAGGATTATGCAGGAAGAATGAATGGTGGAGATTTTGCGTGGGATTTTAACGATTCTGTAGATGATAGTTCTTATGCAGTAAATACAGAATTAAAATCAGCACTTACATCTTACAAAACATCCTTAGTTGCAGTAGGGGGCTATGAAGGTGTAGTAGTTCCGGATGAAGATGAAAGCACAGACTCTGGAAATACAGACTCAGGCAATACAGACTCCGGCAGCACAGATTCCGGTAATACAGACTCCGGTAATATAGACTCCGGTAATACAGATTCCGGTAACACAGGTTCCGGAAGCACAGGCTCAGAAAGTACAACCGGTGCAAGCTATGTGCATAATTTTACAACAGATGGAAAGGATAGTTCCTTCTTCAGCATTACCGGTAATACATCTACAAGCAAAGGTACTGTAAGCTATAATGGTCTTACCTTAACTACCTGCTTAAAGATGGAATCCTCCACAAGCATTACCTTTACAACAACAGCTGATGCAGAATTAACACTGGTATTTAATGCATCTAACAGCTCTGATGTAAAAGTAGATGGCGACAAATATACACTTACAGATGGTATCTTAACAATGGATTTAGCAGCAGGCAGCCATACCATTAAAAAGGCAAGCTCTGCAAATCTGTTCTATATGGCAGTAGTAGAAGAAGGTGCTGCAGATAGCGGTTCTGGTGATGCAGGTAGTGATAATAGCAGTGACAATACAGGAAACGATAATACTGGCGACACAGGCAGTGATACAACAGTAGACACAACGATAACTTCCTATGCAACACTTGCAGATGGCTGGTATTATATTAAAAATGTAAACAGTCAGAAATATCTCCAGGTAGCAGATAATAACGGATATGATGGAGCCAATGTGGAACAGGGTACAGGTACTGGCGTATCAGGTCAGAGATGGTATCTTACAAACACTGGAAACGGATATTTTATGCTCAAAAATGGAAGCGCTTACATGCTTGATATTCCTTATGGAGTCAACGAAGATGGCACAAATGTACAGGTTTGGTCAGAAAATGGAATGGACCCACAGAAATTTAAAGCAGTATCATCCTCAGTAAGCGGAAGCTATGGAATTCTTACATTAGCAAGTGCAGATACTAAATGTCTTGACGTGTATGAATTTAGCACAGAAGATGGCGGAAATGTCTGCCAGTGGACATACTATGATAATTCTTGTCAGCAGTGGGTGTTTGAGCCGATTACAGATTCCGGCAGCGCAGATTCCGGTAACACAGATTCAGAAGGAACAACAACTTCTTCATCTAAATCATGGAATTTCAAAAACAGTGATTTTAAAGATCTTGGAACCATTTCTTCTACAGTAACTGTGGATGGGCTTTCTTTAATTGCAACAAGTGCAAAGACAATGTCTGTAGTAAGCAATACGCAGACGGTTGATGGAACAGAATATACTTACGCTCTTTCTCTTGGCGGTGGCGGAACTACCTCTTACCGCGCGGTAAAAGTACCGGTATACGGAACAGATACCATTAAAGTTGTATTAAAGAGTACAGGAAGCTCTGCAAGAACTCTTGTTGTAGCAGACGCATCCGGTAATCAGCTTGGAACAATGACAGCAGGAACATCTGCGACTTTAGAAACCTATAATTATTCCGGAGAAGCGGGTTATGTATATCTGTATTCCTCAGGAAGTGGCATTAATCTTTACAAGATTCAGGTAGATTCCAAAGGGACAGGCTCTTTGGGAGATTCGGATGCTTCAGATGATTCAGACACCTCTGGAGATTCCGGTTCATCAGGAGACTCCGGCTCTTCCAGTGGTTCCGGTTCAAGTTCAGAGGCAGCAAAGGGAGATATCTATGTTTCTCCAAGTGGAAAATCTTCTGCTTCCGGAAGTGCAAGTGACCCAATGGATTTAGTAACAGCAATCGGAAAAGTTGCAGCAGGAAATACCATCTGGATGCAGGCAGGTACTTACAGTATGTCTGGCACAATTATGATTGATGAGAATAACTGCGGTAAATCCGGAGCTTATAAAAAGATTAGCAGCTTAAATGGCGGTAAAGTAGTGATTGACTTTAACGGAATGTCAGAAGCAAGCGCTAACAGAGGATTTGTGTTAGACGGTGATTACTGGTATTTCTATGGTGTAGAAATCTGTAATGCCGGTGATAATGGTATGTTATTAGCAGGTAATAACAATGTTATCGAAATGTGTCAGTTCTATAACAACCATGATAGTGGTTTACAGATTAGCAGATATAATACAAGTGCGGAATCCATCAGTCAGTGGCCAGCTTACAACACAATTTTAAATTGTACTTCTTATAATAATAAAGATGAAGCTACCTCTGAAAATGCAGATGGGTTTGCTGCAAAACTTACCTGTGGTGAAGGCAATGTATTTGACGGCTGTATCGCATATTGTAACAGTGATGACGGATGGGATTTATATGCAAAACCGGCAACAGGTTCCATTGGTGTTGTTACAATTAAGAATTGTGTCGCATTTGGTAATGGTAAATTAACAGATGGTTCCGGTTCTGCTAATGGTGATATGAATGGATTTAAGTTAGGCGGAAGTAATGGACAGTGTCCAACACCTCACGTTGTAGAAAACTGTGTAGCATTTAACAATGGTGCATGTGGTTTCACAGATAACGGTAATGGTGGAGCATTAACAATGAAAAACTGTACAGCAGCCAATAATGGTGTTTACGCATCTAAGGCAAATTATATGTGCTACAGAACATCATCTTCTGCGAAGTACACAAATATTCTTTCCTATGCGGATTCCATCAAATCCTCAGATAAGTTCCTTGGAAAAATGAGCAATACAGTATATGCAAACAGCAGTTTCTACTATATCAGCTCTGGCTCATTCTCAGGAAGTGCAGTAAAAGAAGGAACAAAGCTTAGCCTTTCTTCTTCTGATTTTGTCAGCACATCCATTCCGGGATATTCAAGTGGCAAGTATGCAACAAACTACCATACCGTATTCAGAAATTCGGATGGAAGTGTGAACTTGAATGGTTTATTTGAAGTTAGCAGTAATGGCACATTAGCAGGCTATGGTGTTGGAGCAACACTTAAATAACAAAAATGGCAATATAATAATATTTAAAGAACATAATATTTAAAGAAGAAATTGCTTTTTATAGCAGGATATGCTAAAGTTTTTCTTGGAAAATAGAATAACAGGGGAGCTTGTAAACAGGCTGAGAGGAAGTTGTGAACTTCGACCCTTATACCTGATTTGGATAATGCCAACGTAGGAAAATGATATTGTATAATGTTACGTTTTTAGCGGAGCACCTTTTCAGGTGTTCCGTTTTTTTTGCGAGAAGCTCGCAAAGCGTATTTTCTAATAAATAATAGAAAGGGAGTACATGATATGAATTATCACACACAAATGGAAGCAGCAAAAAAAGGAATTATTACAGCAGAAATGAAAGCGGTTGCGAAAAAGGAATACCGCGATGAGGAAGAAATACGGGAATTGGTTGCTAAAGGGCAGGTGGCAATCTGCGCAAACAGATTACACAAATGCATTGAACCGAATGGTGTAGGGTCAATGCTTCGAACCAAAATCAATGTAAACTTAGGTGTTTCGAGGGATTGCAAGGATTATGATATTGAAATGGAAAAGGTAATGGCAGCTGTAAATATGGGGGCTGAGGCAATTATGGATTTATCTTCCCATGGGAATACCAAGCCTTTTCGAAGAAAATTAACAAGTGAATGTCCGGCAATGATAGGAACCGTTCCGGTATATGACAGCGTCATTCACTATCAGCGTGACCTTGCAACGCTGACAGCCAAAGACTTTATTGATGTGGTCAGACTTCATGCAGAGGATGGGGTAGATTTTGTCACACTTCATTGTGGTATTACACGTAAAACAATTGAACAAATTAAAAAGCACAAAAGAAAAATGAATATTGTATCCCGAGGCGGTTCTCTTGTGTTTGCCTGGATGAGTATGACTGGAAACGAGAATCCGTTTTATGAATATTTTGATGAAATATTGGAGATATGCAGGGAATATGATGTGACCATTTCCTTAGGGGATGCCTGTCGTCCGGGGTGTCTGGCAGATGCAAGTGATGTATGTCAGATAGAAGAACTCGTCCGGTTGGGAGAACTGACAAAAAGGGCATGGGAAAAGGATGTACAGGTCATGGTTGAAGGCCCGGGACATATGCCCCTTGACCAGATTGAAGCAAATATGAAAATGCAGCAGACCATTTGTATGGGGGCACCATTTTATGTACTAGGTCCTCTGGTAACAGATATTGCACCGGGCTATGACCATATTACTTCAGCAATTGGTGGAGCAGTTGCTGCATCGGCGGGGGCAGCATTTCTATGTTATGTTACTCCTGCAGAACACCTTGCACTTCCGAATGTAGAGGATGTGAAGCAGGGAATTATTGCTTCGAAAATTGCTGCACATGCGGCAGATATTGCAAAAAAAGTTCCTCATGCAAGAGATATAGATGATAAAATGGCAGATGCAAGAAGAACTTTTGACTGGGAGAAGCAGTGGGAGTGCTCCATAGACCCAGAAACAGCGAAACGTATCCGGGAGGAACGGAAGCCGGAAATCGAGGAAAGCTGTTCTATGTGCGGCAAATTTTGTGCAGTCAGAAGCATGAATAAAGCATTAAGTGGAGAATATATTGATATTTTGTAACGTTTTTCTGATATTTTTATCTAATTAATAGACGTCCAAAGAATGGTGGAAAGGAGGAAATGGGAAAAGTGGATTCATTTGAAACCATATATGAAAAATATTATAAAAAAATCTTTCTTTTTCTGAAATTGCCGCAGAATTTGGAAAGTCAGAAAGCTGGGCGAGAGTAACCTATTTCCGAGGGAAAACCATGCTGACAGAAAGGATGGAGAAATATCAATGAAAAAAGAAACGTTAAGCTGTGATGTAATACAGGATTTACTGCCGCTATATGAAGATGATTGCTGCAGTGAGAAGTCAAGAAGTCTGGTAGAGGAGCACTTAAAGGAGTGTATGGATTGTCAGAAAAAGAGTAAAAGCTTTCAGGCAGCCCTTCCTTTTTCTGAGGATGTTTTAGAAAATGCAGAAGAGCAGTTAATACGGAAAGGAATGGGTAGAATAAAAAGAATCCGTTATATCGGCATAACAGCATTAGCACTTTGCCTGGTAATTGTTTTCGCTCTGATTCCGGTTGTACATTATCAGACAGGAGCGGGAGTGACCTATGCCAATTTAGATGAAATAAGCATGGCAAAAAAATTTGTAAAAGCATTGGAAACAAAGGATTATGAGAAGGCATATACTTATCTGAATATCAAAGGTCATTTCGATGAACTTACGAGTGAAGCTTATCAGAACAATTTGAATGGAGATGATAGTGAGGAAATTATAAAGGGATTGGAACAAATTCGAACCAATGGATTCGACTGGTATGATGAAGTATGTAGAGCGAAGTTTTTGGAAAATATGATATCCTTAGAAGAAAATAATGCCATCATTACTTCTTATAGATTTCTTGATGTGAACAAAGGATATAATGAATGGTATGTTGATTTCAAGATAAGAACGGAGTGTGGGGATGATTATTCGCTGGTGGTGGAGTTAGACGGCAATGGTATTAATCAGATTTATCTAAGAGAAGATTACATAAGTGAAATGGATGGCATTAAGTTGCAAATGGATAGAGCGGTTATGGCCTGTTATATCATGCCAACATTAAATGAGACAGTGTGTGAACTTCTATATGAAGAAACGAATTATGACTGGAGAAAATTGTTTGAGTAAAGGAATGTTTTCAAGAGATTCCATTAGAGTCTATAGGTAGAAAGTAAGAAATATATGATTTGTAAAAATGAAAAATCTCTCGGATTTTATATCCGGGAGATTTTTGCATTTTACTTTATAGGAAAGACCTTGTTACGCTAAATCGCGAAAGTTCCTCCTATAAAGTAAAAACGCTCCGCGGGATGCGCATAACGCGCAAGTGGAAAGTGTCACTGCGTGACTGCGCGTTAGCGCGAGAATCTCGCGAGCGAGATTCTTTGTTATAAAAAAGTATTGACAAACGAAAAAGAAATGATAGAATGTAATTGAATTGCAAACAATTAAATAGAAACAAATCAAAACAGAGATTAAAGGAGGAACAAAATGAGTATTTATGATTTTTCAGTAAAAACACAGGATGGAAGCGAGGCAGCGCTTTCTGATTACAGAGGGAAAGTTCTTTTAATTGTGAACACAGCAACCGGATGTGGGTTTACACCACAATATGACGAATTACAGGATTTATATGATGAATACCAGAAGGATGGATTAGAAATCTTAGATTTTCCATGCAACCAGTTCGGTGAGCAGGCACCTGGAGATGATGAAGAGATTCATTCTTTTTGTACAGGACGTTATGGAATTACGTTCCCACAGTTTTCAAAGATTGATGTAAACGGAGAAAATGCAATTCCTCTATACAGATGGCTGACAGAGAATACAACTTTTGAAGGCTTTGATAAGGAAGACCCATTGGCTGAAATTTTAGAGCAGATTTTAGGTCAGCAGGATGCTAATGATAGGAATAGTGGTTCTATTAAATGGAATTTTACAAAGTTTTTAATTGACAGAGAAGGAAACATCATCGCAAGATTTGAGCCAACTGCCCCAATGTCAAGAATTCTAGAGAAAGTAAAGGAAGTGTTATAACATGAAAGTAGCAGTCAGATATTATACAAAGTCCGGTAATACCCAAAAGTTAGCAGATGCAATCGCAACAGCAGTGCAGACGGAGGCGAAGGATGTATCTGTACCCTTAGAGGAGTATACAGATGTTTTGTTTTTAGGAAGTTCGGTATATGCGGCAGGTGTTGCGGATGAAGTGAAGGAATTTATTGCAAATAATCGTATTAAAATCGGAAAAATTTATAATTTTAGTACAGCAGCATTAATAGAATCGACCTATAAACAGATGAAAAAAATTGCGGCAGAACAGGGTGTTACCATGGCAGAAGAAGAATTTCACTGCAGAGGTTTCTTTGGAATTATGCACAGAAACCGACCGAATGCCGAAGATTTGAAAAAAGCAGTAAGCTTTGCAAAAAGCGTTGTAAATAAAAATTAAATTCATAAGTATTCCAGAATATTTTCATATAGCCCTCAAACATTAGGAGTTTATCTAATGTTTGGGGGGAATTTTGTAAGAGCATTGAGGAAAATATCCCCAATGCTCTTTATTGATAAAAAGTCTCATTATCAGTATTGACCTAAACAAAAATAAATGATAATTTCTTATAGGTTAGCGTTCGCTAACAAAAGATAGAGAGAGAGGAAAAAAGTTAGACATGAAAAAGAAATTATTGACAGCACTTTTATGTATGACAATGTTTGGTGTAACAGCATGTGGAAATACTGACAGTCAGGCAGATGCAACAACAGAGAAGGAGAGCGTTGTAACAGAAGGAACAGAGGAAGCAGAAGTTTCTACTGTAGAGAAGGATGTTGTGGCAGATGCAGAGGAAACCATCAGTGTGGTAGACCAGAACGGAATGACAGCTGAGATTACAGCAAATCCGGAGAGACTTGTAACAACAGCACTTCCTTTACCAAGTATTTATGCCCTTACCGGTGCCCCAATTGAATACTTAATCGGTGTTCATCCGGGTTCCACCAGTGCAATTGAAAATTCTGTAATGGCAGCAATGTATCCGGAATTAAGCGGAATCGCAGATAACTTTATCGAAGGTACAGATGTCAACGTAGAAGAATTATTAAAATTAGAGCCGGATGTTGTTTTATACTGGGCAGAGTACTTAGAGCAGTATGAAGCTATGAACAATGCAGGAATTGATGCTGTTGGTGTAAAAACCCAGGGTGACGGTGATGTATTAACAACCTTAGAAAGCTGGCTTGATATTATGGGTCAGATTTTTGGTACTACCGGAAATGTAGACAGTGTTATTGAATATGGCCGTCAGGTGGAAACAGAAATCGCAGAAACAACTTCACAGATGACAGAGGAAGACAAGCCAAAGGTGCTTTATCTTTACAATCACAGCACAGAAGACATCAGCGTAAGCGGTTCCAAATTCTATGGTGATTACTGGATTAATGCTGGTGGCGGAATCAATGTAGCTGCGGAATTAACAGGTCCAACTTCTGTAAATATGGAGCAGATTTATGAGTGGAATCCGGATATTATCATTATTACAACCTTTACAGAAACAATGCCGGATGACTTATATAACAACACAATTGACGGACAGGACTGGAGTCCAATCAGTGCCGTTGCAAACGGAAAAGTATACAAAGAGCCATTAGGTGTATACAGATGGTTCCCACCTTCAGGAGATGCACCTTTAATGTTAAAGTGGATGGCACAGACACTTCATCCGGAAACCTTTACTTATGATATGAAGGAAGAAATCAGAGCATATTATGAGCAGTTCTATGGCTACTCTTTAGAGGATGACCAGATTGAAGGAATTTTATCTGCAAATCCGGAAGCTGCAAAGGGGGCAAACTTCGGAGGCTCAGCAGTTAGAAAATGATAAAAGCAGAGAAAAATAAAGGAATCTTCCTAGTACTCATCGTACTTATGGCGGCAACATTGCTTTTGGCACTTTGCATTGGACGTTACAGTTTATCTGTTGGAGAAGTTTTTAAAATTCTATTTGGCATTGGCGAAGTAGAAGAAACCAAACAGATTGTTGTCTGGAATGTACGTTTTCCAAGAACCATGATGGCAATGATGGTAGGTGCAGGACTGGCTTGTGTCGGCGTGTGTTTACAGGCAATGTTTGCCAATCCTTTAGTAAGCTCTCACATCCTGGGCGTATCTTACAGCTCAGGATTTGGAGCTGCTTTGGGAATTTTACTTAGCAGCAATTACTTTTTCATTCAGGGTTCTGCACTGGTATTTGGTTTTGTGGGAATGGCACTGACCTATGCCATGAGTAGAAAAAATGGAAAATCCAGCACTATTATGCTGGTGTTATCAGGAACAATTGTGGGTGCAGTTTTTGAAGCACTGACCTCATTTATCAAATATATCGCTGACCCGGAAGAGAAATTACCGGCGATTACTTACTGGTTAATGGGAAGTCTTGCAGGTTCTTCCATGTCCGACGTATTAAAAGCAGTTCCAATCATCGGCATTGCAATTTTTGCATTATGGTTAATTCGTTGGAAATTAAACGTCATTTCCTTAAGAGAAGATGAAGCTGCATCTTTAGGTGTAAATATTAAAAATATTCGAATTTTTGTAATTATTGCAACAACAGTGATTGTAGCAATATCGGTATCCTTTTGTGGCGTTATCTCCTTTGTAGGTCTTGCAGTACCACATTTTGCAAGAATGATTGTCGGAAATGACCATAAACGATTACTGCCGGCATGTATTTTAATGGGAGGAATTTTCCTTGTAGTAATTGATACCGTGGCACGAAGCTTAACAGCTTCCGAAATTCCGTTATCCATATTAACTGCACTTGTTGGTGCACCGGTGTTTGCATTATTGCTGCACAAAACAGGAGGTGGCTGGAGTGATTAAGGCAGAAAATCTTACTTTTTCCTATGATGGAAAAAAGAATGTATTTGAAAATATTTCTTTTCATGTGCCAAAGGGAGAAATAATGGCAGTACTAGGAGCAAATGGTGTTGGGAAAACAACCATGATGCGCTGTATGATGCGATTTTTGAACTTAAATGACGGGGAAGTGTTTATTAACGGCACAAACACAAAGAAAATGAATAACAGTCAGTTCTGGGAAAATATCAGTTATGTTCCTCAGGCAAAAAATCTTGTTTTTGGCTATAGTGTGTTAAACATGGTAGTAATGGGAAGAAGCCAGTTTGTAAAGTTTGGCTATACTCCGGGAAAAGCGGAGTATGAAAGAGCCTATGCCATTTTAGAGGAAATGGGCTTAGAGCAATTTGCCCATCGTTCCTGCAACAGCCTAAGCGGCGGACAGCTGCAGATGGTGTTAATTGCAAGGGCATTAGTAAAGGAACCGGACATTTTAATTATGGATGAACCGGAATCCAATCTGGATATGAAAAATCAGTTAAAGGTTCTTGAGATTATGAAAAAAATATCCAGAGAGCGGAATGTGACAGTGATTATCAATACACATTACCCGGAACACGCCCTTCGCTACACCGACAAAACATTGATTTTAGGGGGAGACTCCTATGTGTTTGATGAGTCCCCAAGGGCAATTACAAAAGAAAACATATTTAAATATTTTAAGGTAGATGCCAGCATATATGATATTCAGGTTGACAATCAGACCTATCAGGGTATTTTACCGATTTCCTATTTTGAAGAAAAAAGTAAAAAAGTTGTGTGAAAAATAAATGCTTCACAGTCGGTGTAACAAGGCATAATGCAGCATTTGTGTCTGCAAAAGGTGAATTTAAAAATTTTGCAGAAATTTAGAAAGGTATGGTTAATAATATGATAAAAATAGCAGTATATGGAAAAGGTGGAATTGGAAAATCAACAACAACCTCCAACCTTTCCGCTGCATTATCGGATGCAGGTCTTAAGGTAATGCAGATTGGATGTGATCCAAAAGCAGATTCAACCAAAAATCTGGTATCAGGAATTAAGATTCCTACTGTTTTAGACCAGATTAAAGAAAAAGGAAAAAACATTAAATTAACAGATATTGTCTTTCCGGGTTATGGAAAAACCTTATGTGTAGAAGCCGGAGGTCCAACACCGGGAATCGGCTGTGCCGGGCGAGGCATTATTGCAGCTTTTGAAGAACTCGAAAGACTTCATGCTTATGAGGAATATGAGCCGGACGTGGTATTATATGACGTTTTAGGTGACGTAGTCTGCGGTGGTTTTGCAATGCCAATTCGTGGCGGTTATGCAGAGCACGTATTTGTTGTTACCTCAGGAGAAATGATGTCCTTATATGCAGCAAATAACATTGCAAGTGCCATTAAGAGCTTTGGCTCCAGAGGCTATGCAAAATTTGAAGGCATGATTTTAAACTCAAGAAATATCGAAAATGAGCTGGAAATCGTACAGAAAGCAGCAGCAGAAATGGAAACACAGATTATTAAAGTGCTGCCAAGAAGTGGAGAAGTACAGCTTGCAGAGGACCAGAAGAAAACAGTTGTGGAAGCATTGCCGGACTGCGCAATGGCAAATGAATACAGAGAACTGGCAAAACGTGTTATGGAGGTTTGTTAATGGAACATAGACATTCATTAGAATACACCTGCCCTTCCCATGGTGGCTGGGGAATGGTAAGAATTGGAATGCTGATACCGGAAAGTCACCAGCTTTTTGTCTGTCCGTCAGCCTGCGGAAGACATGGTGCCCTTGGTGCAGTAAAGCAGGGACTAAAGAAGAGACTTTCTTATCTTTATTTAGAGGAAAGCGATGTAATTTCCGGCTATGACAGTGCGATTTATGAAGCGGTAGATGAGTTGTTAGCAAGAATGCAGACAAGACCAAAGGTTTTAATCGTATTTGTAAGCTGCTTAGATGATTTGATTGGAACAGACTGTGATGCAGTCATCGATGAATTATCCATGCGTTATCCTGATATCAAATTCCGCATGGGACATATGAATCCGATACAGAGTGATTCTGATGAGCCGCCGCTTGTGAGCATCTGGAAAAATGTATTCAGTCTGATGGAATATGACGGTGGCGAAAGACAGCCGGGCATCAATATGCTTGGAAGCTATGTGCCGATTGCAGAAGAGAGCGAATTTTTATTCCTGATGCAGCAGCTGGGAATTAAGGTTTACCATGTTGGAAACTTAAAGACCTATGAAGAGTTGAAAAATATGGGAAATAACTGCCTGAATTTACTGGTAACACCACCGGTTAAAAAAGTGGCAGATTTATTAAAATGTACACAGGGCATGGAATACTTAAAGAGTCCTGTGACCTATCATTTGGATGAAATAAAGGAAAATTATCATGCAATTATCAAGCAGCTTATATCGTTAAATATTTTAGAAGAAAATGACAGCCGTATTGCGGATATCGAAAAAGAGTTAGAGATATGGGAAAAGAAAGCAGAAAGTGCAATTTGGACAGCCAGAGAAAAGGTTGGTGATACGAGAATCTGCATCGACTATTCTGCTTTTAACAATCCATTTTCCGCAGCAAGATTTTTTGCTGAACAAGGTTTTAATATTGTTAAGGTTTATGCAAAGGAAATTGATGAGGAAGATGCCTCTTATCAGTGGCTGATAAAGGAATCTCAGATTGAGATTGTAGAAATTAAAAAGCATGACATTGTTAATAAATGGAAAGAAAAAGAAGAAGGCATTGCAGTAGGCTTAGAAGCTGCTTATGTATCCGGAAGCAAGTATGTAGTACCGGTATTTCAGGATGAGCAGATGTATGGTTATTATGGTGTATGCCTCTTGATGGAAAGATTAGTTGACAGCATGAAGGAAGAACGTGATTTAGAAGAAGTAATTAATCAGGCTGGACTAGTAGTATAAAATTTGTTGGAAAGGTTGAAAGATTATCTTTCAACCCGGAATTTGTGCGAAGCACAAAGTTCCAATGATGAAATAGCCGCTAATGCGGCAGAATGAGAGGATAACATGGGAAAATTATGTATGACATTGCCGCCATTTTCACCGGATTATTCCGGCGTATGCTCTGCACTGTTTCCTTTTGAAGCGCTTACCGTAATACATGATGCTTCCGGCTGTACCGGAAACTATACGGGCTATGATGAACCAAGATGGTTTCGGTCAAGAAGTCCGATTTACTGTTCCGGTCTGCGTGAAATAGATGCAATTTTAGGTAATGATGAAAAATTAATACAAAAAGTATTATATGCGTTAGAGGATATTCAACCGGAAATGATAGCACTGGTGGGAAGTCCTGTACCGATGGTTATTGGTGCGGATATGGAAGGGATTGCGGCAGAAATTGAAAGCAGAACCGGAATCCTTTCCGTAGGCTTTCCGACAACCGGAATCAAATATTATCCACAGGGTGTAGAACTGGTGTATAAAAAAGTATTACAGCGGATCTTAGAGCAGGATGATACAACCCCGGTTAAGGAAGAAGGCAGCGTAAATATTTTAGGTGCAACACCATTAGATTTTGGAAAAAGTACCACCATTGAGGATTTCGAAGCCTTTCTTGTGGAAAACGGGTACAAAGTAAATGCTTCTTTGTGGAAAAACGTCTCAAAAGAGGATGTTTTGAAATTAAAAAATGCTTCCTGCAATATTGTGGTATCGAATGCAGGAATTGCTTTTGCAGAATACTTAAAAAAGAACTATCAGATACCATATATTACCGGGCTTCCATATGGAGAAAAAAATGCAAAGGACTGGCTTACAAAGCTAAAATGCTGTATGAATCAAGAGGCAGATGCTTCCAAAATTATGGGAGATACATCTGTAACAGAAAGTGCAGAACATATTTTAATTATTGGCGAACAGCTACAGTCGAATTCCATGAGAGATGCATTAAAAGCAGAAGGTTATACATCCTGTGATGTGGCAGGAATCTGTGGCTGGGATAGTCGTTTTGCAAAGGAAAATGATAAGTTCCTTGAGACAGAAGAGGAAATTGAGCAGATATTAAATGAGGATTGCTATACAATGATTATTGGCGACCCATTATATCAGGATTTACTATATAAAGAGAAAAAGTTCTTCTCATATTCTCATTACGCAGTTTCAAGCAAGTTAGGGAATGAAGACAGCCAGAGTTTCATCGGAAAAAATATTCCAATAAATCATTAAAAAGTATCTGGTAAAGAAGATAGAGACATTGTGAAAATATTCCGGTGTCTCTATTTTTTTGCTTCATAGTAATTTTTGCAAATTCTTATGAAGCAAAAGCCGCCGGCAGGATGCGCATAACGCGAAAGTGGAAGCGTAGCGCGGCGACGCTTTTTTATGTTATAATAGAAAGAGAATATCTTTTATAGGATAATGATTTGCATTAGGAATACCGTAGATTGTGCTGTCATAAATGATTATGATATGCAGTGAAATGAATGCAGAAGATGTGGGAGGTGCCTATGGAAGAATTGTTAAATATGGCAGTTATCACAAAACAGTTAGAGCTGATGATTCGAATTATTTTGGCAGGTATTTGTGGAGGGGCAATTGGCTATGAGAGAGAAAGCCGCAGTAAGACTGCCGGAATCCGTACACATATTATAGTAGCGGTATCCTCTGCACTTATGATAGTATTATCTAAGTATGGTTTCGATGATGTGTTAAGGGAATATGTAGACCTTGACCCATCAAGAATTGCGGCAGGGGCAGTTACTGCCATTGGTTTTCTTGGTTCCGGTATTATTTTATCTAAGAATAAAAGTATCAGTGGTGTCACAACCTCGGCAGGAATCTGGGCAACGGTTGGTGTGGGAATGGCAGTTGGTGCAGGAATGTATGTGATTGGAATTGCCACCACAGGAATTGTTGTACTGGTGGAGACTTTTATAGGACGAGGCGGAAGACTACCTTATGTTTCCAAGGAAGTGCGCCAGATACAGATAGAATTTCAGATTACCAATAGAAGTGAGGAAATCGTTGACAGAATCCAGACGGAATTAAAAGAAACATATGGCTGTAAAATATTAAAATTTCAGATGAAAAGAGAAGAAGAAAATATCCGGTTAGAATTTCTTGTAAGAATGGGAAAGAAAAATGAAAATTTTGCAAAACTCATTAAAGAATATCAGGAGATAAAGAAAATCTCCATCTGAAAATAGAAAAAAGAGAAGGCAAGGTGTCAAATTTTTCGTATAAATACACCTTGAGTGTAAAGAGACTAGAAAGGCTTAATTATGACAGAATCAGAAAAGTATTATAAAAAAATGACAGAGACGCCCTTGGCGAAACTGATTGTTTCCTTAGGGATTCCAACGACCATATCCATGCTGGTGACCAACATTTACAACATGGTAGATACCTATTTTGTTGGAACGCTGGGAGAAAGTCAGCAGGCGGCAACCGGAATCCTGTTTACCCTGCAGGCGGTCATTCAGGCAATTGCCTTTATGCTGGGACAGGGTTCCGGGTCTCTTGTTTCTAAAGCACTGGCAGATAGGAATACAAAAGAGGCATCTTCTTATGTGTCTACTGCCTTTTTTACGGGGGCATCGGCAGGCAGTATATTAATGGTGTTCGGACTGCTGTTTCTTACCCCATTTATGCGTTTATTAGGGAGTACAGAGACGATTCTTCCGTACGCCAGGCAGTATGGATTTTGTGTACTGATTATGTGTCCGGTAATGGTGGGTTCATTTGTATTAAATAATAATCTTCGATATGAGGGGAAAGCCTTCTATGCTATGATAGGTCTTGTGACAGGAGCTGTGGTTAATATTTTTGGAGATTTTATGCTGATAAAAATAATACCATTAGGTGTGTTGGGAGCCGGTATTTCTACTGCCCTATCGCAGTTTATCAGTTTTTTGATATTATTGCATTATTATAAGAAAATGGCACAAAGTGAGATAAAATTTTGTTTTGTCAGTCGTGAGCTTAAGGTATATCTGACCATATGTAAGGTAGGTTTTCCTGCATTAATTCGTCAGGGATTAACATCCATTTCCAACGGCCTTTTGAATAATCTGACAAGACCTTACGGGGATGCGGCAATTGCGGCAATGAGCGTTGTCAATAGATTCTCAGCCTTTGTAATGTGTGTGGGACTTGGTGTCGGTCAGGGATACCAGCCGGTGGCAGCCTTTAATTATCAGGCAAAGAAATATAAACGTGTAAAACAGGGACTGCTGGTTACCATGGGAATTGGATTTATCTGTGTCTCCTGTCTGGCAATTCCGGGATTTATTTTTGCTCCGCAGATTGTATACCTTTTCCAGAAGAGTGAAGAGGTTGTAAGAATCGGAACCTTTGCACTTCGCTGTGCCTGTGGAGGTGTAATGTGTATGCCTCTTTCCATACCGGTTAATATGCTTTACCAGAGTATCCGTAAGGCAGGGCTGTCTTCCTTTTTATCCCTGCTCCGCTCCGGCTTAATGTTTATTCCGACACTGCTTATCACTACCCAGCTGTTCGGCATTACCGGTATTCAGATATCCCAGCCGTTTGCAGATATGGCAACAGGGCTTATCAGCATTCCATTTATCCTGCACTTTCTCCATAAGAAATTTGAGGATGCGGCTTGACACTGATAATAGAGAGTGCTACAATTCAAGACAGTTAAATAATATCTTCAGGGCAGGGTGTGATTCCCTACCGGTGGTAAAGCCCACGAGCGGACATTTTTGAATGGAAGCATGATTCGGTGAAACTCCGAAGCCGACAGTATAGTCTGGATGAAAGAAGAGAGATGTATTTGAGACAGTAGAAGCTTTTTAACAGAAGCTTAATTAAAATTAAGTGGGATGTCAAAGGCGTTAGAGCAAATTGTTTAGTCAAGAATACAGGAATGATATGCATATAATTTACCCTGAAATAACATTTGTTTATTTCAGGGTTTTTTGATTTTTGAAAGAGGGAAAGAAACAAAATTTCCCGATACAAGACAGTTGTGTATGACATTCTGAAAAGAACCCTGAAGTTTTTACTTCAGGGTTCTTTTTGATTCATAGGCATTTTCATAAATGCCTATGAATCAAAATCCACCGGGAGACTTTCGAAACGAAAGTCTGCTTGGATGCGCATAACGCGCAAGTGAAAAATGTCACTGTGTGACTGCGCGTTAGCGCGAGAATCTTTTTTCAAAGGAGAGAAGGCATATGGAAAATAGAAACGAATCAATAGATGAAAAGTACATGAGACGGGCACTAGAGCTTGCTCATAAAGGAGAAGGACATGTGAATCCCAATCCGATGGTGGGGGCTGTTATTGTAAAAGACGGAGAGATTATCGGAGAAGGCTATCATGAAAAATATGGGGAACTGCATGCAGAACGGAATGCGCTGAAAAATTGCAGTAAGCCGCCAAAGGGAGCGGATATGTATGTGACCTTAGAGCCTTGCTGTCATTATGGAAAGACCCCGCCTTGTACAGAGGCGATTATCGAGAGTGGGATAAAAAGAGTGATTGTCGGCTCAGTAGATGCGAATCCCCTTGTAGCAGAAAAGGGAATTGCTATTTTGCGCAAGTCAGGAATTGAGGTAACAGTGGGAATCCTGCAAAAGGAATGCGAAGCACTGAATAAAATCTTTTTCCATTATATGAAAACAGGAAAGCCCTATGTGACCATGAAATATGCTATGACACTAGACGGAAAGATAGCCACCTATACCGGGGCTTCTAAATGGATTACGGGAGAAGCAGCAAGAAATAAAGTGCATGAGGACAGAGGGCGTTTTATGGCAATTATGGTAGGAGTCGGAACGGTGTTAGCGGATGACCCGCTTCTTACCTGCCGTATACCGGGGAAAAAATCACCTGTCAGAATTATCTGTGATACCCATTTGCGAACACCATCAGATGCTAAGATTGTGAAAACAGCAGGAGATATCCGAACAATTATAGCGGTGTCAGACAAGGTAGGAGAAGAAAAGAAAGAAGAATTTAAAAGGGCAGGGTGTGAATTTATAGAACTGCCGGAAAAATCTGAGGGAATTGATTTGGAAATCCTGATGCAGAAATTAGGAGAAATGCGTATCGACAGTATTCTTTTAGAGGGAGGCGGAACTTTAAATGATACAGCACTAAAAAGTGGTATTGTAAGTGCAGTGCAGGCATATATTGCACCGAAAATATTTGGCGGAGCAGAGGCGAAGACGCCGGTAGAGGGAGGCGGAATTATGCTTCCGGGAGAAGCCTTCTGTCTTAAAAATATAAGCATTTCTCAGATAGAAAAGGATATTTTAATCGAAGGAGAATTGTAATTTTTAAGGAGGGAGAGGAATGTTTACCGGAATTATAGAAGAAGTCGGAACAATAGAGAGAATTCAAAGAAATGGCATAAAATCAGATATGACAATTCGGGGACAAAAGGTGTTAGAAGGGACGAAGTGTGGTGACAGTATAGCGGTAAATGGCATTTGTCTGACGGTGACAAAGCTGGATAAACAGACTTTTACCGCAGATGTTATGAATGAAACATTAAGCCGGAGCAGTCTTTTTGGAATAAAAGCCGGATGCAAAGTAAATCTGGAACGGGCAATGCTAAATAACGGAAGGTTTGGAGGACATATTGTTTCCGGTCATGTGGATGGAACAGGAAATATTAAAGAGATAAAACCGGATGGGATTGCAGTCTGGTACAAAATAGAAACAAAGCCGGAGATTTTACATTACATAGTAGAGAAGGGTTCTATTGCAATTGATGGAATCAGTCTCACAGTGGCAAAGGTTACCGGTAGTGATTTTTCGGTATCTGTGATTCCACATACAGCCAAAGAAACAATTCTATCGGAAAAAAAAGTCGGGGATGTGGTGAATCTGGAAAATGATATCGTTGGAAAATATGTAGAGCGATTTGTAGCCGGAGCATCAGCCGCGGGAGCAGAAAATGCGAAGAAACAATGGCATGAGAAAGAAGAGGAAATGCGAAGAAGGGAGAATGAGAGATGGAAGAATTTGTGTTTAACACGGTAGAGGAAGCGTTAGAGGATTTGCGCAATGGAAAAATTATTATTGTATCCGATGATGAGGACAGAGAGAACGAAGGGGATTTCATCTGTGCAGCAGAATTTGCAACAGCAGAAAATGTGAATTTTATGGCGACCCATGGAAAAGGTCTTATCTGTATGCCAATGAGCAGAGAACTATGTGAGAAACTGGGATTTCCACAGATGGTGGCAGAAAATCAGGATAATCATGAAACTGCCTTTACAGTTTCGATTGATTATGTGGGAACAACCACAGGAATTTCTGCAAAGGAGCGTGGTATGACAGCTCAGAAATGTATTGATGAGGAGGCGAAACCATCAGATTTTCGAAGACCTGGTCATATGTTTCCACTGACTGCCAAGAAAAATGGTGTCTTTGAGAGACAGGGACATACCGAAGCGACCGTAGATTTGATGAAGCTGGCAGGCTTAAAACCTTGCGGGCTCTGCTGTGAAATCATGGAAGAGGATGGAACCATGATGAAAAAGCAACAGCTTACGGAATTAGCAAAGAGATGGGATTTGAAATTTATTACAATTCAGGCACTGTTAGATTACCGGAAAAAGAAGGATAAGCTGGTGGAACGGGCAGCAGTAGTAAAAATGCCGACAGAGTATGGCACTTTTCAAGCCTATGGTTACCGTAATCTTTTAAATGGAGAACATCATGTGGCATTGGTAAAAGGAGATATTGGTGATGGAGAGAATCTGCTTTGCCGTGTACATTCCGAGTGTCTGACAGGAGATGTATTTGGTTCCCTCCGCTGTGACTGCGGACAGCAGTTTGCGGCAGCAATGAGACAGATTGAAGAAGAAGGAAGAGGCATTCTTTTATATATGCGACAGGAAGGAAGAGGTATCGGTCTTTTAAATAAGCTGAAAGCCTATGAATTGCAGGAACAGGGTATGGATACCTTAGAAGCAAATCTGGCATTAGGATTTCCGGGAGATATGAGGGAATATTACATTGGTGCTCAGATTTTAAAGGATATGGGAGTAAAGACCTTAAGACTTTTAACGAATAATCCGGAAAAGGTATATGGACTTGGGGATTATGGAATGGAAATTGTGGAACGGGTGCCAATTGAAATAGAAGCGAATCCTTATGATTTGTTTTATTTGCAGACAAAACATAAAAAGATGGGACATTATCTGAATTTCTAGTGGATAACAGGCAGGAAAAATTTATCTGTTGTGCACAAGATATGAAACTTTATTAAAAAACATTTTGCAGGGCAGAGATAGTGCAATGCAATGATAGAAAGAAAACTATTTTTAAAGGAGACTTATATTATGAAAACTTATGAAGGAAGCTTAGTAGCAGAAAATGTAAAAATCGGAATTGTAGCAGCAAGATTTAACGAGTTTATCGTTTCAAAGCTGGTGGGTGGTGCATTAGATGGTTTAAAACGCCATGATGTTTCTGAGGATGATATTGAAATTGCCTGGGTACCGGGAACCTTTGAAATTCCATTAATCGCTTCTAAAATGGCAAAAAGCGGAAAGTACGATGCAATTATCTGCCTTGGAGCGGTTATCCGCGGGGCAACCAGCCACTATGATTATGTTTGCAATGAAGCCTCTAAAGGAATTGCTTCGGTTTCTATGAATAGTGATATTCCGGTGATGTTTGGAGTTCTCACAACAGATACTATCGAACAGGCAATTGAACGTGCCGGAACAAAAGCCGGAAATAAAGGATATGATTGTGCGCTGGGTGCAATTGAGATGGTAAATCTGATTCGCACAATGGGATAGTTAAGAGGTGGAAAAAGCAGCTGTTGATATAGAAGAAAATGAGAAAGCTTTTCAATAGCTGGAAGCGTTTTGGAAAATAAAACAGGTTCTGGAAAAATTTGTTGACACTAACTGCGTATTGGTTTACACTTCTAAAGTTAGGGCTTTTAATGCCGTAAGCGTATTCTTTTTGATTCACAAATAAAGCAGACAATAGAGAGTGCGTGTAAAATAAGGAAGTGAGGAACAAAAGATGCAGAATGAAAGTATGAATTCGCCTGCACAGATTTTAGAGGCAAATATTAAGACAGAAATAAATCGTGTAAATATGCCATTAGGAAAAATGATTTTACTTGGTATTTTTGCAGGAATGTTTATTGCAGGCGGTGCAGCAGCAAGCAGTGTTGCCATGCATGCGGTGTCAAACGTTGGTGTGGCAAGATTTTTAGGCGGAGTGATTTTCCCGGTAGGACTGATGATGATTATTTTTATCGGTGGAGAATTATTTACCGGTGACTGCCTTTTGATTTTAGGAATTTTAGATAAGAAATATAAAATTATTGATATGATTCGCGTACTTGTGATTGTATTTTTGAGTAATCTGGTTGGTGCGTTGGCGATTGCATTGTTAGTATATTTCAGTGGACAGTTGAATTATACGGACGGATTACTGGGAGCATTTACGATTAAAGTAGCCATGGGAAAGGCAACCATGTCCTTTGGAACCGCTTTTTCTTCCGGTATTTTATGTAACATTTTTGTATGCGGTGCAGTTCTTATGGCAGGAGCAGCCAAAGACGTTGCCGGAAAAGTGTGGGCAGTATTTTTCCCAATTCTCGCCTTTGTAGTGAGCGGATATGAACACTGTGTTGCAAATATGTATTATATTCCAGCAGGAATTTTTGCTGCCCAGAATGAGAAATATGTGCAGGTTGCAATGGAACAGTACGGATATACAGCAGAACAGTTAGCGAATTTAAGCTGGAAATCATTTTTCATCAACAGCAGTATCCCGGTAACCTTGGGAAATATGGTAGGCGGAATGCTGTTCGTTGGAGCAATTCTTTATTATATTCACAAAAGTAAACAGAAATAGAAATTTAGGGACGCAGCCTAAATTTCGAAATCTGGGGACGTAGCCTAAATTTCAGAATTTAGGCTACGTCCCCATTTTTCATTTTAAAGCTACGCAACTTTTCGAAAGTGTCCTTATCCTATTGACCTTTAATAAAGAATAATAT
>CAYMIS010000025.1:0-30656 GCA_964390485.1 uncultured Roseburia sp.
TTATTATGGGAATTTTTAAAATTTTACACAAGCCGCCTAGTTATTAGGCGCTTACCAGTTATCTTTTTTATTCAATTTCATCCCTATGAGTTAAAATAACACAAAACTCCCGGAGTTTCCACCTGATTGGTAAAATCTCCGAGAGTTTCTTCCTACCCGTACCTATTTCACGGGCTATTTATTTTAATTTTCTCCGAATCAGCATAATTCCATATACAACAGCAGTTATCACTGCCAGAATAATGCCATAGCGCAGAATCGCCTCAAAGCTTGTATGCCATATGTTCATCAAAAAGAGAGAGATTAACAACAGCACCGCCATCCAGTATACAAAGGACAGTCCCGATACAACCATCCACTGTAACAGTGTTTTTACAACATCTTCTGCAACATCTTTTTTATTTCTGACTACTTTATTCATATTTTACACCCCAGATGCTTTCATTTGCACCAACTGCTGAGAATGTCATTACCTTTGTTCCTGCTTCATCATTCATTTCACAGAATACACCACTGTATGTTTTTTCACCATAAGTAATTGTCATATAATAGGTGCCCTCTTTCATTTCCCAGGAACCTTCGATGCCATCACCAAACACATTACCACGTTCTGTTAAAACAAGCTTGATTGGTTCTGCGATTTCTGCATCAACATTCATACCCTGATTTACTACATAATATTCGCCAACTAATGCTTCTTTGGCATAGCCTGTTTCTGAAATTGTTTCGCCATCTGTGGCATATGGAAGCATACATGGCCAGCCTTCTTCATTTAAGAAGAACTGTTTTACACGTGGAGAATGGTTTTCCATTCCATCATCAAATCTTGTATGGTATACAACATACATCTTTCCATCATCATCAATAAATGCGGAATTGTGCCCGGTTGCCATATAAGCCTGCTTTAAGCTTGGAAGCATATAATTTCCGGACATTTTCAATCCATAGTAGGAATGATTTCTTCCTGCAATTGGATACTGTCCACTCATATCCACATATTCACCATCCGGTGTCTCTGATCGGAAAACACGAATCTGGTATCCACCATTACTTACCAATGAGCCATAGGATACAAACAGATAATAATAACCGCTCTTAGCATCATAAAGAATGTATGGACCTTCGATGGATTTATGTCCGCCACCCAGCAGTTTCTTTCCAAAATATGGGTCTACATTATTTTCCGGGTCAGCTTCCGGATGAATTACTTCACCAGTTTCTGCATCCAGCTCTAACAGATAAATTCCCCCTGACCAGGAACCATAAACCATCCACATTCTTCCATCTTCATCATAAAAAACAGAAGGGTCAATGGCGTTTGGATAATCTTCAAAATTATATTCATCCCCGGCTGTCATATAATTTTCTTTTGCATATTCTTCACTGACATAATCTAATACATCTGTTTCAGCAATCGTTTCGGAATTAAAACCGGAATAAATCATGGCTCCCTTCCATTCATATGGTCCTTCGATATTCTCAGAGGTTCCATAGCAAAGGTTAGAAGCATTCCAGGTCGAAGTGGTACAGTAATACATATAGTAAAGTCCCTGTGCCTCATTGTAAATCACATCCGGTGCCCACACATGGCATCCACCGTCGTCGGTCGGGATTACACTATCCTTATTTCCTGCGTAATCAAATACTCCTAGTCCCTCATCAAAGTTTTTACCATAGACCGGGTTCTTTGGTGTATAACCATTACCAATACTTGTCCAGGTTCTCAAATCTTCTGTTGATGCAGCAGTCATATGAGAACCAAAAATATAATATTGTCCATCCGCCTTAATCACAGATGGATCATGTACTGCAACTCTTGCATTTACACTTCCAGTAGCAATTCCCTCATAGCTTACGGTAAAATCACTATCGATTTTTTCCGGAAAAAGTGCATCATAATTCAAATATACAGCCGTTGCCGCTCCTGCAATTGCTACGACACCAACTGCCAGCCCCAATAATGCTTTGGTACGTTTTTTCATTGTAATCTTCTCCTTTTTGCCCTGTCCCAATTCAGACAGCAGATAGTTTCTCTGAACTGCCGGATTTCCCCGCAATTCTGCTTATAAATTCCTATTCCTACTATAGCAAAAATTCCAAGATATTACAATTCTTTTATTTACTTTTTCTTAAACTATTTTATCATTTTCTATAATCGTTTAATTCCTGTTCTCTAAAAAGTGCTGCCACTGCCACTTCATATTCCGCCAGACGTTCTGTTTTCCTGATTTTCTTTAAATATTTTTCCGGTTCCGTAAAGCTTTGTCCCATATAAGACCACAATTCCTTCATTTTAAAAAGTGTATTTTTATCCCCTGACATTACCAGACGGTATTCTTTGCACAAATCATCATGAAAAGCCCGCAGTATTTCTTTTGTAAGCTTTGGCGGCTGACCTTCCTGGGATGACACACCGCTTAACTTTCTCTCTGTCTGCTTAATTTCATCCACCAGCCCGGGATTTTTCAATATTCCCCGTCCAAGCATTACCCGCTCCGTCTCCGGGAACTGCTCCATAAATTCCTGATAACGCTCCCGGGAATAAATTTCCCCATTATAACACAATGGCACCTTTAGCTCCTCGATTGCTTTCCTGTAAGCTTCCATTCTCGGTGGATATTTATAAAAATCCTGCCGGATTCTCGGATGGATAATCAGCTCCTCTATCGGATATTTTTCATAGATTCGCAAAAGCCCTTCCCATTCCTCTTCAGAGTTCATCCCAATTCTAGTCTTAATGGAAATTTTCAAGGTACTTTTGTCATATATGTTTGAAAGAAAAGCGTCTAATTCCTCCGGGTATGCAAGAAATCCTGCACCGCGTTTCTTATTTACTACCGTCCCGGAAGGACATCCGAGATTCAGATTTACGGTGTCATAACCATATTTTGCAATCTCTTTTGTAACCTCTAAAAAATTCTCTGCATTGTTACTCATAATCTGGGGAACAACTTCCATTCCCGGATTATTTTCCGGCAGTATATCATTGATTTCTTTACTGCTTAATTTCTTGTTCACAATAAAAGGAGTAAAATACCGGTCAATATTGTGAAAATATTTCTGATAGGTTCTCCGATAAATATGTCCTGTCAGCCCCTCCATCGGGGCAAGATAAAATTTCATTTTCTAACCATGCCTTCCTAATGCAGTCTCCTGCATCTTTATGCTTACTTTATAATTTCATAAACTTCCATCGTCTCTTCGTCCTTAGCACCACTCATATAATAAGTAGTATCTGCTGTCTTAATTCGTAAGAACACCGCGTTCTGAGGATTCATAAAAACTTCACATTCTCCCACATTGAACTCATAAAATCTTCCCTTATCCAGATTATCCATTGCTGTTCCATACATCTTAGACCATTCCGGTTTCTCATAAACGAGTTCCACCGACTGGATGGTTTCTACCGGAATCTCATAATTTACTTTAAGATGTTCAGCCTTAAGGCAGTTCTCTTTGACCGAAAGAGAGATAGGTGTAAATTCCTCCATAAGCAGCCAGCCACTGCTAATTGGTATGATTGCAAGGGTGAGTACCATAACTATCATACATACTTTCCCACCTGTTGTTGCCATATTTACGGTAGTTCCTATTCCTGCCCGCTTATTTACCATCGTATGCCTATCCCACGGATTATAATAAAAGCTGCCCCATATCCAATAGCGGTCATCCTCTGCTTTGTATGCAGTATTCATTTTATCACGATAGGTTCGTTCCACAAGATTCATCTTTTTTACCAGCGGAAAAAAGAGAACACATACCAATACCGTATAAAGAACCGTTCCCCATAAGATCACCTTTCCGCTATCTATACCGGTAAGCAGCGTTATCGCCAGTACCATTGTAAAAATGGTATTAATCCACACTGCTGCCAGCCAGTAATTTTTCCAGATATTCTTCTTTGCCCTGCTATAGTTCACATTCACATCACTGTCTGTACTGATAACCTCTGTTTTCTGTCTATCCATCCAGACTGCCACGCCATAAAGCAGCAGCGTTGTGACTGCAAATATAACAACCATCCATCGAAATGCACCAATTCTTCCAATATCATAAAAACGATACGTCCACATTATCGGTATTGCATATACAAGAACCGCTGATAAAGTACTTGCCACCACTGGTGCTGCAAATTCTCTAAATTTTACTCTGCGAATCTGTCCTGCAGATTTGATTTCCGTATATTCCTCCATTTTTATACCAGCATACCAGCCCCGCTCCATTTTTAATTCTTTGACTTTTTTATTCGCCCGGGCCAATGGAATATTTAGCACTACAATCGCTATTAATATCCAGAACATCCATATTGTTAACTGAATTGATACATAGGGAATTACAAAGCTTAAAAGAGGCGTAAGTGCCAGAATCCATAAATCCTTTTTCATCTCTTTGTAAAAAGCTGCTGTAATTTGTTCTATCTCACTATCTAAAAGCCATTCCTTTTTCATTGTTGCGCCAAAGGTAATGCCATTCTGTGATTTTGCTGTGCCCTTCATTGCAAAATACATGATAAGTAATATCGGATACATAGTTACAAACAAAATAATATTTAGTATCATACGCCCTTCCTTTCTGCCTCTCCAAAATACTGCTCGCACTCTGCAAAAAAATCTTCTTTTGTCATGCCACTAATCTTAGCTTCAGAAATAATCTTTTTCAGCTGTTCTCTGCTCTCCTCTGACAAACTTTCTGTCTGGGCAAAATCCTTACGGACTCTTGCACCACTTCGTCTGTCAGAGTATATATATCCCTCCTGCTTTAAAAGCTGATACGCCTTGCTGACAGTCATGGAATTAATACCTATCTCAGCCGCTAATGCCCTTACGGTAGGAAGCTGCTCTCCCGGTGCAAGTCTTCCATCTGAAATTCCCATTACTATCTGGTTACGGATTTGCAGGTAAATCGGTATTTCAGATACTTCATTGATTGCAATAACCATTTCATCATCCTCTCTGTGAATGTAAGTGAAAATACGCGCAAAGCTGCACATCATATACTCGAAGTGCTTTGCTAACTTGTAAATACATATATCTTACGATATAACTTTCTCTAGACAAAAAAAGTTGTATCATTTGTATTATTTATTATAATACAAATGATACAACTGTCAAGTATCTTACATCTTTTATAATTATTTCTTTATTTTCCCTTAATTCTTACATGATTCGTTGTTTTCATACATTTCAACTGCTACAATTTAATCGGACATTTAAAAAGCAGCATTTATGAAAGGAGTTTTACTATGAAGCATTTTACTAAATACAGCCCTGTTTTCTTAGGAATCTTACTCACGCTCTGTGCCTGTGGCAAACCAGCCTCCAAAGCAGGAACTGTGTACAATAGCAAGGACGTACAAAGCATGAGTGGTACAACACTTTTTTCCACGGATTTTTGTAATAGTATCACTGAAATCATATTTCATTCCTTCGACGAAACCACAATTTCCATCAATGATTCTGCAAAAATTAAATCCACACTGGAGCTTTTACAAGCAAATAATTATGAACCGATTCTTGATGAGAATTCCTTAAAAGAAGGCTTTTACATGATTGATTTAGTAACTGATAATACTACCTACAGTATTGGTTTTGCATCAGATTGTATTGCCTTTGACGGAAATCAATATATACTTACAGATTCCACTGTGGATTTAGCTGCAACTATTTTGGAAATCTTAGGAATGGAATAAGAACCGAAAAACAATTGTATTAGTTATCTTTGCGGTACTTACATACCTTGACAACCATCAGAAATAGACGCGAATTCTGCGAATGAAATAAGCTGCCCTCTAGCGCTAATAGAGGACAGCTCATTAAAAATGCAAGTTTAAATAGAAACTCTATTTCTTCTTACAAAGCACCACTTCTCTTCATGGAAAATAATATTCACTGGATTTGTTTTTCGTTACTGGCGAACAAGTGTCACATCATCAATATATCCCCAAGAACCTGCCACACCATTTATTAAGATTTCAATTGTCACTTCTCCATCACTGACTGGAATATCAGAAAGATCTACTGTTACCCAATCAGGCGCATTCTTGGAAGAAGACCACTGATTTGTATCGATAATTGTTGTACTGTAAGTTGTTCCGTTGCTAATAACATTAACAGTTGCTGTTTTTCCATCATTGCTGCCGTAGGAATAAAGCATCAATTCATAATAACCGCTTGGTAAATCTGTTACTGTCTGTGTCATCTCAAACGAAAAGCTGCTTGCATCATAATAATTAAATGCATATTTGCCGGAATCCGTATGATTCTGCGCAGTATTTGCCCACGCATTTTCTGGCCAGCTTCCATTTACAGTAATATCCCAGAAATCCATAGTCGCATAGGTGTTACTGTCTTCTGCAACTTCATCCTCAAAATCTCCGTTTACAACATAATTACGTTCTTCCACTACACCTGATGCATCTGTGTCTACCAGACGGAAATCATCCCATGTTCCATAGCCATTTGCCGTTCCTGTAACACGCCCACCGATAATTACCTGGCTGACACCCGTTGGAATTGTAATATCCTCCATAACGAACTGATTCCACCAGCTATAATTTGCATTCAAAAGTTCTACTGTTCCAAGCTCTGTTTCTACTCCGCTGGCATCTATATATTTTACAAAGAAATAGCTTTCATCATAATCGATAGCATCCCATGTTCCCTGTGCCCAAACACTAAAATCATAAGTATGACCTGCTATGACATCCACCACCTGTGAAAGCTCTACACAGAAATCATCATCATACCAGTACTGGAAGCTTCCTTCACCAGTATAAGCATAACTGTCTACACCATTTGTAATCTTTCCTGCACTTCCGCTAATCATATCGATTGTCCAGTCTAATGTGTTATCACAGTCCTCAAAGCTTGCATTTTTCACAAGATTACGCTGCACAGACACTTCCAAAGTTGGCGTTGCAAGTGTTATACCGCTTAATGGATTTGTATTTGAAACAGTTCCATTAAATGTGTAATCTGCGACCTGTGTCATATCTACTTCGCTTGCACCTTCCCATACAACCGGCAGTTCTTCAATTGTTCCGTTATATCTAAGAACTTCAACGGTATCAGGAAGCGCATCTTCTAAATTATCATAGGATTCCACCTGAACAATCATTGCATCCGGAGAATATACAATTACATCCTTGTCATTATTACCAACAACTTCATCTGCATCAAATAGAAACGCATTCAACGAATCTAATGCTTTATGATTTGCATCAAATAAAATCTGATTGTCCCATTCATTGCCTTCCCCCTTGGCTACACCTACACCATCAACTGCAAGCCATAATGGTTCCCAATAAAAGGCTCCCAAACCTTTTCCATTATCCACAGTTGCAACTGTGTTGAAAGTCATTTCTGTCATCAATTTCTGATTTTCAACAGATGCGCTCAATCCTACAAGGTCTGTATCGCTCTGTCCAATCTGATTTTCTGTGGAATCTGCATTATCATAAGTATATGGATAAGATGTTTCTGCAACAACTACTTCTTTTCCATAACGTGATACCACATTATTCATATTGTTTTTCAGATTCTGAAGTGAACCGTGCCAATATGCATAATAGGACATTCCAATGATATCAAAATCTGTTACACCATTTGCAATAATATTATCAAAGAAATACTCAAAACGATCAGAATCTCCTCCTTCTGCTAAATGAAGCATAATTTTAGTGTACTGGCCATTTGGTGTAGTATCTCTTACCGCTGCTATACCGCTGTTTAACAAACCTGCCAGATTACTCATATTATCAATGTAACCATCATCCCACAGCATACCTCCACTGATTTCATTTCCAATCTGCACCATGTCCGGATATGCTCCGACTTCATCTAACTGTGTGAGAACATCTGCTGTATAATCATACACCGCATCTACCAGTTCATCATAGGATAAATCCTGCCATGCTGCCGGCTTGTTCTGATTTGCAGGATCTGCCCATGAATCTGAATAATGGAAATCAATTAACAGCTTCATCCCCGCATCTTTGACACGTTCTGCTATTTCTACCGTATGTTCGGCATTACAATAATCCCCTGCATCAAATGAGGTTGTTGGATTATTCCATACGCGAAGTCTTACATAATTCACCTCTTTTTCTGTTGCTAAATACTCTAATACATCATCAATCGCATTGCCGTTTTCATCATAAAAAACTGCACCGGCATCTTCAATTGCTTCTAACGAAGACAAATCCATTCCTTTAATAAATTCATCCTCCGTTGCCCCATACACTACACCTGAATTCGAAAGTGCAACGACTGTGAGTGTTGCCAAAATACCCTTTACATAATTTTGAAACTTACTTTTCATCATTATCCTCCTATACAGAATACAATATCATCCAGTGTTCCCCATCCACCTGCTTTTCCATGAATTGTTACTCCTACTGTTACCTTTGCTCCGGCTTCAAGCGTCACGTTTTCCAATGCAGGACTCTGCCATACATCCCATCCCTGATTTGAAAAATCAGTAGATGCAAGTACTATGCCGCTTTCGTCCATGATATATAAGGTCATAGAGGTTTCCGTATCAGAATCCCCCTGTGAATGAGCAAAAAGATTATATGTACCGGCAGTTTCTACCGCTACTTCCTGCTTAAAATCAATCGAGAAATCAGTATCGTTCCAGTAATGGAAGCTGTATTCACCGGAATATGGATTACCTTCACTATCATTTCTGACTGTACCACTTCCAGTTCCTTCTCTCGTAATCTCCCAGCCATTTTCGCCATTTTCAAAGCTTGCATTTTCAATCAAATTAGCTGTATTTGTTTCTGTTTCTTGTGAAGTGCTGCCCTCTGATGCTGTTTCATCGTCAGTCACATCACTTCCATCTTCTAAAGCACTTGTATCTTCCTTCACTTCACCGGTATAGAAACTGAATTCATCCAGTGTTCCCCAATCATCGCTTCCTGCTTCAATCATCACACCGATACGAACAATTTCTCCCTCGGTTAATTCCGCAGAAACACATGGATGCTGCCACACGTTCCATCCGTCATTTGTAAAATCAGTAGACGTAATCATATTTCCATCTTTATCTGCAATATATAACGTCAGCTTTAATGCAGATTCGCCGATTCCCTGGGACCATACCTGCAAATTATGCTGTGCTGTTTCTGTTACCTGAACCTGCTGATATAAATTGATATCAAAGGCATCTGCGCCCCAATACTGATAACTCCATTCACCAGAATGTGGGTAGCTTGTTTCGCCATTACAAATCTGTCCGGCTTTCTTTTCATCCTCTGTGATCCATCCGGTTGCACCTTCCTCAAAATTCAGATTATTTAATGCATTTTTATCTACAAGGTCTGCACCGATAGAAACGGATTCTTCTAAAACAGTTCCCTTAAATGCAACATGTGTCTCTGTAATTGTCTTCATGGAAGACACATCCCATGTCACCTCCACGTCCCGGATACTTCCATCCAGATGCAACACCTTTGCTGTTTTGGGAAGCTCCTTTAAAAGAGCATCTCCGGTCGCATTTTTATCAATCTCGATCATGTCAAACGGATACACATACAGTGCTGTATCATTGTCAAGTGACCCAGGTGTAAAATCAAATGCTTTTACACTTTCCAACGCCTTACCTTCAAAGTCAAACAATAACTGGTTTTCCCATTCGTTTCCACTTCCTTTTGATACTCCTACACCATCAACTGGCAGCCATGCAGGCTCCCAGTAAAAAACTCCAAGACCACCTTCACACTCTGCAACTGCATTCATGGTCAATTCAAATACAAGCTTCTGATTCTCCACAGATGCCTCAAAGCCAACACTCTTAATATCTGCCTCCGATACCATATTGGATTTATCATCCGCATTATCGTTTGTATAAGAATAGGCTGTCTCTGCCAGCACTACCTGTTTTCCAAATTTCTCATAAATATTGTTGACATTTTCCTTCATTTCGGCAAAAGTTCCCTGCCAATAAGGATAATAAGAAAGACCGACAATATCATAATCTGTCACGCCATGCTCCTCAATTAAAGTAAAGAAATCCTCGGTTGTCTGAACTGCTCCACCAGTTTCCACATGAATCATAATCTGTGTTTCCTGTCCCTCCGGCGTTGTCTCCCGGACGGCTTTAATACCACTGTTTAAAAAGCTTGCCAGTGCTTCTGGATTATCTGTTGAGCCATATTCCCAGAGCATACCATTTCCGATTTCATTTCCTACCTGAACCATATCCGGGTAGGCATCTTCTTCTGCTAATGTATTTAAAACCTCTTTTGTATAATCATAAACTGCATTCGCAAGTTCTTCCTCACTCATGCCCTGCCACGCTGCCGGAATCGTCTGGTTTTTCGGATCTGCCCACCAGTCAGAGTAGTGAAAATCCAATAAGTAATCGGCACCGGATTCCTTAATTCTTTTCGCCATCTCAACGGTATGCTCTAAATTACAATAATCTCCCGCTTCAAAAGACATGGTCGGATTATTCCAGATGCGCAGACGATAATAATTACAGCCATTTTCAGTTAAAAACTCAATGACATCTACTTCTTTCCCATCAAAGTCATAGAATTTTCCGCCATAATCCTCTACCGCCTCTAAAGAAGAAATATCTGCTCCCTTAATAAAATATTTTGCATTTTCAGAAACAGAGTCTGTATTTTCCGCGGTTACTTCCGCCCCATTTTCTGTTCCATCCACCTTCGCCTCTTTATTGCCACAGCCTGTCATTGTAAAAAGCATTCCAAGACACAACGCTGCCGCTGTTAATCGCTTTCTATTACTCATAGTTCTCCTTACCTTCCCGATTTAGCACTACAGCCGCAAGTGCGAAAGACTTCCGGCTGCAACATTTTGAGATTTATAAATCAACTTCTCTATATACTCTTATTTCAGACCAAAGGTAATATCGTCAATGGTTCCCCAATCATTTGGCTGTCCTGAGATTGTCACACCAACAGTTACTGTCTGTCCTGCTGCAAGATCCACCTCCAGTACAGGTGTCTGCCATACACTCCATCCTGCATTTGCAAACTCAACAGTTCCTAATACATTTCCTGCATCATCTTTCGCAAATAAAGTCATAGTAGAACCGGTTGTATCATCACCCTGTGAATAAAGTGTTAAAGCATAAGTACCTGCATCAGCTGCTGTAACAGTCTGACTTACATCAATGGTAAATGCATCTGCATTCCAGTAATGGAAGCTGAACTGACCTGATTTCGGATAGCCATCTGCATCATTTCTGGATGTTCCTGATTCTGTATTTTCTCTTACAACATCCCATCCCTCTAAGCCAAGCTCAAAACTTGCATTGGCAAGCAGGTTTCCTTCAAATGTAATATCTGTAACAGTTGTTTCTCCGCTATTTAAGTCAGATACTGCTGTTTCAATTTCTGTCTGGTAAGTATCCAATGCTGTCTGAGGTGTCATTTCACCATTTGCCACTGCATCCATCATGGAATTTACAGAGTTATTTAAAGTAGCAAAACCATTAATACAGTTAATTTTAGACAATGCTTTGCTATAAATGTATGTAACATTTTCTACTGTTTCCGAATCGTTACACCAGCTCTCTAACTGGTCTTCTAGCAGGTCATCCCACTCTTCATTTGTTTCTGCAATATCGGTAATTAAATCATACACAAGAGCAACTTCTTCCGGCTTCTCCACACCATTTAAAATAATACGGCAGCCATTTTCTTTTCCGTAGCAGGAATATTCTTCTGCAGAATTACCCATTGGGAATGGCACCCAGCCCCAGTCATCGCTCATTTCACCAAGGTAATTATAAGAAATCCAGAACTCTTCCAGACACATCATGGATGTACCGTTCTGGAAGGAAAGAATCAAGGAATCCCAATCATCTACGTCCCAGTTAATGGCTCTGTAATCTACGGTTGTTGTGAAATCCTGGAAAGCAGTTAATGCTTCAATTACTCTGTTGTTTGTTAAGTCTACTGTCATTCCTGTTTCTGTTTTATCTGCAATATAAGCTTCATTTGAATATAAATAACACCAACCTAAATCCGCTCTCGCATTAAAACCATGAATATCGATTGTTCCGTCATTATCCTTATCCACATTTGCATTCTGGGCTACTTCTTTGAATTTATCCCAGTTCCATTCGCCATTTTCATACAGTTCATATAAATCCGGCAGACCATATTCATCAAATAATGTTTTGTTCCAGAAAATTCCGTAACGAATTTCCGGGTCAGTAATTCCCAGTGTGTAATTCTTTCCTTTGTAATAGCCGGCATCCACAACATCCTGTCTCCATTTATAACTGTCAAAATCAATAACATTTAAGTCACTGATTGGATATGCAATTCCTCCATCAATTAAGGTTGGCAGTACTGTTGTTGTAATGGCATAACCAATATCACAAACCGGGTCTCCGGCAAGTACACTGGTGGTATAGTCATCTACATAATCCTCTCCAAGGTCTACGAACTCAATGGTACAGTTATAATTTTCTTCCACATATGCAATACGCTCTGAAAGCGCAGCATTTACTGCATTTGATTCCGGGTCCGGTGTCATGTCATAGTAAGAACCAATACGGAATACTCTTCCACCAAAATCATATTCAGCATCTGAAGCAGTTTCCTGCTCAGCTGTATTTTCCTCAGATGCCACACTGTCCTCTGCCTCTGTTGCATCTGCATTTGCCTGTGTATTGTCTGTTCCACCACAAGCTGTTACCCCCAATAACATTGTTGCAGCAAGCGCTGCTGCCATTCCCCTTTTTACTCCAAAGTATTTCTTTCTCATAAATATAAACCTTCCCTTTCCTGTACCTGAAGGTACAAATATTAATCAACACCCTGCTGACAGGTGTGTGAAAAATCTTTTTCATATTCTATAAATATTAGCCTACAATGCCTGACCGTTCGATTCCTTCTACGAAATAACGCTGACAGAAGATATAAAGAAGTATTAACGGAATAATCGCCAGCACTGTTCCGGTATTATTAATCATAGAGACAAAGCCCGGACTAATGAAATCCATCGAGCCGCCAAAACCCTCATACTGGCTGTAGACATTAACTGCCAGAGAGCTCAATGCCGTAGACATCACCTGCGTTTTATTCAGATACAGCGATGTATAGAAAGAATCTGTCCACTGCCATACAAAACCGAATAAAAATACGGTTACCATCATCGGCACAGCACTTGGAAGCATAATCTGTACAAAGGTCCGAAGCTTTCCGCAGCCATCCACAAATGCTGCTTCCTCCAGTTCCTTTGGCATTCCTTTAAAAAACTGCCGCAGCATATAGATATACAATCCATTCCGGATTCCCATGCTGGTTGCTCCCTGTATAAAAAACGGCCAGTAAGTATCAATCAGATTGATACTGCTTCCGGTCATTGCTTCAAATATTCCAAAAATATCAAAGAAACGATATTTCATAAACAACGGAAGCATGATAACCTGCGGCGGTACCACCATTGTAAAGATAACACAGCCAAACAGCAGCTTTTTAAATGGAAAACGAAATCTTGCAAATCCGTATGCCGTCAGAAGACACGCAATCAACTGCACCAGCGACACCCCTGCTGACAACAGCATTGTACGAATCAGTACCGGACCATAATTCATTCCGGAAAGTGCCAGCTTGTAATTGTTTAATGTAAAGTTTTTTGCAATATATTTTACACTGGCATCATATAAGTCACTCTCACCCATAAAGGACACACTGAACTTTAAAATAAGCGGTTGTAAAATCGTGAAGCAGATACCAATCACGATAACACCTCTGACAATACTCCACAGCATTCGCTGTGAACGGGCCAGTGTCATCTTTTTTCTCTTTTTTATTCCCTTGACCTGATTCATCACATTTCCCCCTTTTACCGTTCGTCATAATAGAACACATGCTTTGAAATCAAACCACCTACAATCAAAAGCAGTAACGCAATGCATACAAAGTAAATCCATGCCATCGCAGAGCCGTATCCATAATCAATCTCGGTAAAAATCGTATTTTTAATTTCTGTCATCATCATATTGTTTTCATTGGTAAACAAATCAATTACAGTATATACACTGTTTACCAGAATTAACGGGCTAATCATAGGAAATGTTATTTTCCAGAAATTCTCCCACTGAGTTGCACCTTCCATGCTGGATGCCTCATACAACGATGGTGAAATGGACTGCAAACCTGCCAGAAAAATTAATATCTGTACACCGGATGCAATGACAATGTCATACAAGCCCTGTACTGCCGTTGCCAGTAATGAAATTACTGCTGCCGGCAATGCTGTATATTCTGTCAGAAATCCCATTACATTTAGTGCGGATGCAAGCTCGCCACCGCTTAAATCTGTGGTTTCGCTCATCGTACTAACCAGCAAATCTGAACTTTCCAGTGCAATAATAACACCGGAGGAAATAATTACCGGCAAAAACATAATACTTCTTGCTGCAGTTCTTCCGTGAAATTTCTGATTTAACAGATTCGCTGCAAAAAAGCTGAATATCAGTACCAACGGTACCTGTACCAGAATCTGCCCAATACTGCTAAGTAACATCAGATTAAAATCCGGGTCAATTGCAAATGCCTTAATATAATTTCCCAATCCATGATTTGAGGTCTGTGTTAATACATAGCCTTCGTTTGTTACCTGCATATCACTAAAGCTAAATTGCAGTGATTCCACAATCAATGGAAGGAAGATGAAGAAAAATCCTACTAAAAAAGGAATGATAAATAATAGTCCGGAAACTGCCTCTTTTCCTGTCAGGGAAAGCCGCCATTTTCCGTTCTGCTTTTTGAAATAATTCATGTTCATAAGCCTGTCACCCTTTTCCCTTCTTCACTATAAAGTCCTTCGCATCAATGGAAACTCCATCCACATTTACGGTATCACTGCTATAATTTACATAAACGCTGCTTCCATCTTCGTAACTTACCTTCACAACGTCTTCTCCAAGAATTTCATGAGAAATAATTTCTTCTGACTGAAGATATCCCATTTCCTCATTTATTCTTTGGTAATCTGTCATTGCCTGCTCTATCCATGCTTCATAATTTACAGAATAAAGCGAATCATAATCTGTTTCCTTTAACACAGAATTCGAAGCATAAATCCATTTAAAATTTAAACCAGCTCCGCTTTCTACGCTTTTCAAAAGTGTAGTTGTATAATCATCGGAAAGGTTTAGTGCCTCTCCCGCATATTCTAAATAACCATGAATCACCATTTCGTAAAATGGAATTTCCTCATCAATTATCATATAATTATTAGAATATAACGGAACATTGATGATTTCCTTTGCATTCTTCCATGCATATGCATTCGCATTATCCGAAAGAATGGAAAGCTCTGCCGAAGAAATTGTCTCCATTGCTGCCACGTTGTTTTTCTCTGCCATCTGACGATCTGTATAATTATTCTCCTGCAAATCAGAATACAGTTCCCAGGAAAGTGTTCCAACATTTACACCGGAAATCTCTTCCTTTACAAGCTTACTGCTTAGCTTATCCGTAATTTGGTTTACATAATATGGACTAATTAAATTTGCAAGATTGCCCTCACTGACTCTGCTCGCCAATCCATATTCGTTTACTTTAATATTCGTATTATCAAAATAGCGTGGTGCATAGCGCATTGCACTGTATCCATCCACCAGTTCATCCTCATAGGCATATTGCAAATCCACCGTCATATAAAGATCGCTTTCTACTTTCTTCATATCTCCTATAAACTCTGAAAGCTTTACGCCACCCTTTTCAAGCTTTGACACCGGTAAAAATTTTGTTGCAGCTGTTCCATGCAGCCCGCCATTCAGCCAGCCGGAATAAACAACATTCAGATTCTCAATTCCATTTTCCTTTAACCGGGTTGTAATTTCCTCTGCCTGCGCATAGGTTGTTACCGGTTCTACGGAAGAATATTTCACACCCAGAATTGTTTTTGACTTATCAATGGCACCAATATATTCTGCATAAAATGGAACTTCTTCTGCCGCATCCTTCTTTTCGAGTACGCCATGTTCCACCAGATACTCTCTGTAGCATTCTGCCATACCGGAATAATCTGCCTCTTCCTCTGTCAGGAAGGAATACCGTATCGAATAATTCCCTTCAAATTCCGGTTGCGAATACATATAGTAGCTGTTTGCCCCCACCATATCATCTAACGAAGTGGAACCATACTGTAAATAAGTAAAGCCTGCATAAGCATTGTTATAGCCGGTTGTCTTTCCTGCAATTTCTGCATTAATGGTAGCATATGCATCTCCACCCTCAATCACTGCAAACATTGCCTTTTCGCCATCCTTAATACCAAACACCGGCATCTTTACCGTATTTGCTGCATCAATCTGGCTTTCATAATAAGTGGTATACAGCATTGTCTTATCCTGCCCATATACCTGTGCTCCATAGGACGCCTCTGCAACTTTTCCATTATTAAAATTAATCAGTGCACCACTTCCATCCGGTACAAAAAGATAACCATCCTCCTGCATGGATGCTCCAAAATAACGAAGCATATCAATTCCTACCAGATAATAGCCATTGTCGTTATAAACAACCTCTTTAGGGTCTATAGATACAACCAGGTTTTCCCCATCCAGTTCATAAGTAATCGGTACCTGAAACCATACGTTTTCATCTTCCTCTTTTACACCGATATTTGCGGCATCTATCTCAAAATCACTTTCCGTATAGCCGGCTTCTGCAAAATACTCTGCCAGTTCTTCTTTCAGATAATCCTTTACTCCGCCACGTAAGATATAAAGCTTTTCTGTTTCCAGTACCGGATATTTTGCCAGAAGTTCTTTTTTCTTGTCTTCTTCCAGTTCTGCAATATCATATAATGTGTAATTACGGTTTATCTTTTTCTTCTGTGACTTATCCATCTTCTCGAGAAAGCTTGTCATACGTTCCTCGGTAATCGCATCCGGCAAAAGTAAAAAAGCCGTTCCTTCTCCGATTGTGTAGGTCACCCGGAGACCATTTTCTAATGTTTCCACCTCAAACTGCCCATTTTCAATGGATTCAGCATAGTTATTCATGGTGCTAACCTGTGTACTTTCATTGATATAAGTCAGGTTAATCTGTGACTTTAATACTTTCTGATAATAGTTTGTGGAAAAGGTATCCTGTTCCGTGTCCACAGGATTAGAAAACCATACCTCTTTCGTCTTCTTCTCCCTTACTGCAATATCCGTTTCTGTCTCATCAAAATAAAGCTCCAGACTTTCGTTTTCTGCCACCAGCTTCATTTCTGCCAGTGCTTCTGTTTCATAAGAATTTTTCTTATCCCCTGTCTGCTCTGCTTTTACGATTTCTGTACTGCCCTGACAAATCAGAATTCCTGCCAGCAATAATGCCAGGAGATTTTTTCTTTTTTTCATCTTACTATCCCCATTTAACCTTTCTACCGAAATCGTATTTCTTTATAAATCGTTGAAACAAATACTATAATCTCTGAAATCACATGGAAAAACAGTAAACCGATAAATAAGATAATTCCCATTCCAATGACTGTAATGATACAGGTAAACACTGTTTTTCCAAGGGAATATTCATGGGTCATCATTGTTCCGGTAAAAATCAGCCATGCTGTCCATGCATAAGCAATAAAGCCAAAAACATAGTAGAATGCCCCCTCTTCTCCGGTAATCACATGACTAAGAAAAACCATTGGAAGTCTTATCAATACAATTGGAAAAAGTGCATATCCCATCGCGATAAAAATATCCTTCATTCTGCCTTTTCCATCCATTAAAGATGTGGTGCACCAGTTTGCTACACACCAAAGCACAAATACCAGTAAAACGGTAATGACATCTACTAAAACATTTACCTCCGAAATCCGGTTCGGATTAAACAAAAATGCCGTATTCAGTTTCTCCATTCCAAGTGTCAAAATGGTAAGTGCAACAAATGTCATAGAAGCTGCAAGGCTTCCGCGTTTTTCCCGCTTCAAATCCCAGAATCCATCCAGCGGATGAAAAATCAGATAAAATACATATTTTAGCGTTTCTCCATATAGCATTGAACCTCACCTACCCATTTCCTATAGCGTCTTATTTTCTTAATTACCCATACCGCAAGCCATAAAACTGCTGCTGCAATTACAACCTTTGTCAGGTATTTTTCCATAACTTCTTTTCTGTAATAAGAAAATGCCTTTGAATAATATTTTCTGCTGTTTCCCAGTTCAAAGCATTCCATTGCTTTCTCGTAGCTGCCCTCTGTGAGATATGTTTTTCCAAGTCCCGTATATGCCAGTTCACTGTTGGAATTATATTTTAAAACCTCACGCCACTCTGCAGTCGAGCCTTCCGCATTGCCTAAATTATTTAACCGGATGGCATTTAACAGATGTGAACCATATTCTGTAATAGTAAATGCCAGAATACTGTTTCGCATATTATCAAGAACGTAAATTCTACTCTCATCCTCGCTTAAGCCAATAGCAACCGGCTTTTGGAAATTGCCTTCCCGAATTCCATTACGACCAAATGCAAATAACATAATGCCGTCCCCATCATATGCAAATATTTTTCCATCTGTCTCATCCAGTACAAAATAACAGCCATAATCTGTTGCTGCTACATCTACGAAAGAAGACCAGTCATAACCATAAGTAGCACCTTCTAAATCACCGATAATGTCGTACTGCCCAAGTCTTCTTAAAATATCAGAACCGGTTGGATTTAATCTGCGGATTGCATCTGCTCCTGCTTCCCTGTCCTCGTTAGAAAGATTATTAATGGTTGCATAAATAAAATCTTCACTGTCTGTAAAAATGTTGCTGTACTCCGTTGGAACGATGGTTTCCATACGATTCTGCTGTGCCTCTGTGGAAAAATAATTTTTCCAGATATAAGTAAATGGGCTGACGCTGACCTCTGTCGCGCCCATAAAGCCCTGAAATTCTCCATTTCTGTTAAATTCCACAAGTCCCATATTCATTCCGTAGGCAATAACGTAAATTCTTCCGGCTCCATCAACCACCACTTTTGTTGGGGAATATTCCTGTTCTGCCGAAATCAATGTAGTTTCCGGTCTTCCGATTTCCCTGATATAATTGCCCTCTGCATCATATTCAACAATTCTTGCATTTCCGGTATCTGCCACATAGATATGACTTTCCTCTGTTACAAATATCCCCTGTGGATTTTTAAGAACATCCGATGCACTTTTCGCAAAAGTAATCTCACCTTTTACTTTACCTTCCTCAGACAAAATCAGGATTCTGGAATTACCCGTATCTGCTACATAAAGACTGTCATTTTTCACAAACAAGTCCGATGGATAGCTTAAGCCGGTTCCTAACTCTTTTTCAGAAAAAGTTTCTGTATACAAATAAGAATGTGGTTCCTTTACTTCTTCCCCCCAGTAATTATAGGAATATGTATCATATGGCATATCTGCCTTTGCCGTAATTCCACTGGAAAACAGTATTGTAAACATCATGGCAAATGCCAGTATGCATTTTCTTTTTTGACATTTTTTCATTTTCTGTCCCATCCTGCTTCTCCTTAGTCCTTGATTCCTGAGGATGCCATTGTCTCAACAATATTGCTCTGACAAAGCATAAATAATACAATCGGAACAATCATCATAATTACGGTTACTGCTGCTGTCACACCGGAGCGGGAAATTCCTGCCGCTGATATCTGACTTAATGCATATGGTAGCGTTTTTAATTCTTCGCTGTAAATGTAGGTTGCTCCCTGCATATTCCATAAATCCTGAAAGCAGAAGATAATCAATGTCAGAAGTGCCGGTTTTACCTGTGGCAGTGCCACACGGAAAAATACAGTAAACTCTTTTGCCCCATCAATTCTTGCTGCTTCAAGCAGCGCATCCGGTATCTGCTCCATGAACTGTTTCATTAGAAACAATCCCAAAGGCTTTGCCATCGCCGGTACAATCAGTGCCGTATATGTGTCCAGCCATCCGATTTTTGACATAATCAGATAGTTTGGAATCGCCGTTACCTGCACGGAAAACATCAATGCCGTAACAATCACACCGAATATCAGCTTTGCTCCCGGAAATTTATGTTTTGCCAGTGCATAGGCACACATACTTGCTACAATTACGTGTCCCACTGTTCCTGCCACTGTTACAAAAGTTGTGTTAAACATATATCTGGTAAACGGCACCCAGGATTCACTCATTAAAGTAAACAGGTCTGTAAAGTTATCCGTTGTCTGATTTCTTACCAGAAATTTTGGTGGGAACACAAACAGTTCCTCTAACGGTTTTAGTGAATTGGAAACGGATAACACAATTGGCAGTGCCATAAAAATACCAAGTAATGTGAGCAGGATAAAGCTCACTACATTTCCAGCAGCAGAATGGCTTGCCTGTGCTCTTTTTTTATGTCTTCTTTTTGCTATTGCCATCTTACTTTCCAACCTTTCCCAAAACCTTTTGAATCAGCTTGTTACACAAAATCATAACTCCAAATAACAATGTAGCAATGGCTGACGCATAACCCATTTCAAAACGAATCGTTCCATAATCCACCAGATGCGAAACAACCGTATGTACACAATATTTCACACTTGGAAAACCTGCCAGTGCCGCAAGCTGGTCATGAATTGCAAAGGAACTGGTAACGGTCATTACTGCACCAAAAAGCAGCTGCTCTTTCATTGATGGCAGTGTAATATACCAAAGTTCCTGAAAGCGGTTTTTCACACCATCCATATACCCTGCTTCATAAAGGGAACGGTCCACATTCTGCAAGCCGGCTATAAAGGATAAGAAGCCGGTTCCCATACTCATCCAGAGAATTACAACAATTGAAATAATCATGCAGTATTTCTCATCCTCAAACCATAGAATCGGTTCACTAATCATTCCAAGCTTCATCAGCCATCCATTCGCCATTCCATAAATATCACTGGAGAAAATAAATTTCCAGATGATATATGCCTGACCGGAAATGGTCGGTGCATAAAACAGTAATGTCATAAAAGCTCTTATTCTCGTGCTTTTAATATCATTAATCATCCATGCAATAAATAACGCCATGAAATATCCTACCGGTCCTGTAATAATGGCAAAAATAAAGGTATTTTTTACTGCTGTAAGAAAAATATCATCCGCAAAAAACAAATCGATATAATTCTGTAACCCCACAAACTCCGGTGGCTCCAATACATTAAAATTGGTAAAGCTAAGACCGATGGAGGTACAAACCGGCACAAGGTAAAACAACAGGAAAAGCAGACAGTATGGCAGTATCATGAAGTATGCCGTTTTATGTCTTTTTATTTCCTTCCCCAGTGCTACAAGCCTTAGCTTTCCATAGGACAGCAGCATCGATAATAACGATTCTTTTTGTTTTTTTACTGCTTCCACTCTTAATTCACTCATTTACTCTCTCCTACCTTGTATCCAGACCAAATTCCCGTCTTTTACTGGTTATCTCGTCATTCATAATAATGACCGCATCCTGTAATACTTCTCTTGGATCTTCTTTATCATCATATACGGTATAAAATGCATTCTTAATATTTCGTTCCAGATAATAGCTGCCCGGAATCTCCGGAATTGCTTTTACCCATTCCAGCTGTGCAGTAAGTTCCCGATAGTCTGCACTTGACCAAGGCAGATTACCCAATGCCTCAATATTTGCAGTTGCCACTCGACCAGCTACACCAAGTACATTTTCAATTTCATTACCGTAATCGGTCTGGGTTTCTGCACTCATCCACCATTTTAAAAACTCCCAGCTTTCCTGCTGTCTGGTACTTGTTTCCATAATAATGGAAGCTGTTTCCCATGCGGATACACTGTGGTCGGTTGTTCCATCCTCCTGCTCATACCCCGGTACAATCGTAAATCCCCATAAGCCTTTAATTTCCGGTGCAAATACAGACAAATAATTGTAATTTGTATAATCTCCAATTGCTAATGGCATTTCTCCTGTGCGGAATCGGTTTGCAAAATCATAGGCAATCGGCATCTCATAATTTGCATAATTGCCGGACCACTGCTTAAATGCCGCAATTGCATTTTCACCGTCTAAAGCACAGGCGGTATCATCCTCGGTATAATATTCACCGCCATACTGATAAAGAAACATCGCATAAGAGGTGTAATCCGGGATAATTCCCACATTCATATTATTTTTCTGAATAACTGAAAGTGCCTCGTAAAACTCATCCCATGTTTCCGGCAGTTCCAAGCCAAGTTCTGCTAAAATATCTGCCCGGTAAAACATCACATGGAAAGACATGGTCTGTGGAAGTGCATATACACCGCCATCATAGGTAAACTGTGTCAGTGCCTCCTCATAAAACCAGGAGGTAACTTCCTCAAAATCCTCAAACTGTGTCAAATCTACTGCCGCATTACGAAGTGCATAATTGACCGGCTCTTTTCCTGCTACATTCAATGCTACGTCCGGTCCTTCGCCGGCTAAAGTTGCTGACAGGAGAACATCCTTATTGACCAGCTTCACATTGACCGGAATTCCTGTTTCCGGTACAAAATAATTATCTACCAAATCCTTTACCACCGTTGCCTGATCACGTCCGCTTCCGGACTGGCTGTTAATGGTTGTACTGTCTGCAAGAATCCATACCTCTAAGGCTTCGCCCTCACTGTAGACATTTCCAATACTGTCGTAATCTTCCACAAAGCTTGCTGCAAACTGTTTTGCTTCGTGTGCCATAGATGCGAAAAAGCCTGCTTCTACTTCCGGAAGCTTTGTTTCCGGCTGATGTACTAACATATAATCCAGCTCTAATGGCTGCTGCTCCATCGATAATTCCCAGGAACTTAGTGCCACGATATTGTCTTTAAATGATGACCACTGCTTTGCTATTTTTTCCGGCTTTTCTGTCATAATCTGTAACTGATTGACAAGATTCTGAACCGTTGCTGTCTGACTTCCTTTCGAACCTTCAGAATATTCCTTAACACGTTTCTCAATTTCTAAAATTGCCTCATACTGTTCTTTTAAAAGGGCTAATGCTTCCGGAGTTTTAGTCTCCAGCTGGTAATCACGCATGGTATCCGGTGATGTTCCGATTACCATCAATAACTGTCGGTATGCTTTATTCAGCATTGCTACACACTCATCTGTCATCCCAAGGATTTCTGCCAAATCCTTATCCAGTGCCACCATCAAGGAAATCTGATGTGTTCCCTTTGTCAGATAAAACTGGTAGTTTTCCTCTCCATTTCCCAGTGTTGCCATCTGCCATTCGTTATCATAATAAAAGGATAACTGGGAAGCCTCTTCAAAGGGAAGTTCTCCATCCAGATAAAGAGAACGTACCACTGTCACACCCTGATTTTTATTCTGACGGTATTTTAAAGAAATCTCATAGAGACCATCCTCCGGTACTTCCAGTTCCCAGCTAATCCACTGACCGTTCATACTCCAGTTCGAACCACCAATGGTATTTAATCTGGTTTTTGCTGCATCCTGGGGCTCTGTCAATGGCGAGCTTCTGTCTGTAATCGGATATAACGTGGAATCTGACTTATACGTAGCTTCTTCTGCCTGTATTTTAATCGTTTCTGCTGCTGCCACCTGATATCCTGCTGCTTTATTTGCCGCCTGATATTCCTCATAGGTTATTCCTTTTTCCTGCTGCTTTAAGGTCAGCTGTCCAATAACCACCGGCTCCTGTGTAGATTCTAACGTAATCGTATTCATACCTTTCTCAAAGTAAAAATACATTGCATCCTGATAGAATCCATTACTGTCCTTGAAATAAGTTGTAATCCAAGAAGGATTTTCTTCCTGTTTTGGTCTGACATCATTTTCCCTTGCATCCTGTATAATTTCCCCCTCATCCTTCCAGATACGGGAAAATTCAAAATACTGGGCTTCGTCATATGGAATTTCTCCATTAATATACACACAGCGTCCAATATCATTATTTTTCCCTTCAATAGGATAATAGGACAGTTCCATCTGATACAGCCCTGCTTTTTCTACTTCTACTTCATAGGTAATGCAGCCTTCTTCTAAGGTCAGTGCACAGGGATTCTGTACACTTTCATAGGAATCCAGCTTTTCAAAACCTTCTGCTGCTTCCTTAAAATCTCCGCCATAGATTATGATTTCTTCCCCTGGCATTGCTGCACCTTCATGTGCTGTTAAATATTCCTCATAAGAAGCAGTTGTTTGTATACTGTTTAATAATGTATTCTCTTCCTCATTCTGCTCCGACGCGTGTACTTCTATATTTCCCGGTGTGACTGCCACCAGAACTGCTGCAAGCAATGCACTTACTGCACGCTTTATTCCCCCATATTTTTTCCAATACATTTCCTTTTCCTCACATTTCAAACGCATGTAAGCTGTCGAGAGCTCTTCCATTTTTATCAAACATTGCCTGATTCTCCCATTCGTTACCGGTACCCTTCATTGCACCAACACCTTTTACGTTGTACCAGACCGGTTCCCAATAAAAAATGCCATAACCATTCTTTTCTTTTTTCACTAAATTAATGACATCCTCAAGCACCTTGCGCTGATTTTCAACAGAGGCTCTAAGTCCCATTGTTTCCATCGTAAGCTCTGAAGTAACCACATTTGGTGTTTCGTCGTTTGACTCATCTGTAAACGGAAACGCTGTTTCTACTACCACAACTAACTTCTCAAAATGTTCTGCAATATTTCGCAGATTTTCTGTAAATTTCTCATAAGCCCCCGCCCAATATGGGTAGTAGGATAATCCAATCACGTCATAATCTGTCACACCATGCTTTTCTATTTCTGCAAAAAACTGCTCGGTTCTCGGCACATCTGCACCACATTCAATATGAATCATTACTTCTGTTTTTTCATTGCCCTGCTGCATTTCCCGCACCGCTCGAATTCCTTCATTCAAGAAAAGGGCTACGTTTTCCGGATGCTCTAATCTTCCAAAATCCCACAGCAGACCATAGCCGATTTCGTTTCCAATCTGAACCATATCCGGATAGGCACCTTCTTTTGCCAATGCTTCTAACACCTGCTTTGTATAGGTATAAATGCTTTCTGCCAGCTGCTTTTCATCCTGCCCTTCCCATTCTGCCGGAATCCTCTGATTTTTCCAGTCTGCCCAGCTGTCGCAGTAATGAAAGTCCAACAGCAGCTTTAAGCCTGCGTCTTTTACTCTTTTTGCCATAATTAAAGTATTTTCCAGATTACAGTAATCTCCCCGTTCGAAAGATGTTGTTGGATTGTTCCAGATACGAAGTCGGATATAATTCACACCATGTACCTTCAAAATTTCTATCGCATCCTTTTCCATTCCATCTGTGTCAAAGTATTTTGCTCCGCAGTCTTCCATCGCTTGTAAAGATGAAATATCTGCCCCCATAATAAATTCCATTTTTATTGTCCTCTCTATTTTTCTCCCATAAACATTGTGGATTCTTTGATTAATATCTTGTATCCTAAGACCTTCCGTTTTTCACAAGGTTCCCCTTCTAACAGTCGTACCAGCATTCCTCCTGCCGCTTTTCCAAGCTCTCTGATATCAAAATCAATACTGGTAATCGAAGAATTTGCTTCTTCTAAAATCATACTATTGAAAAAGGATGCCACCCTGATATCCCGGGGAACTACAATTCCAAGCTGTCTGAAGTAATCCAGTAACGAAACACATATTCCATCATCACTGCAAATTACACATTCTACCTGCTCTTTTAAAATATCTCCGATTGCTTTTTCCAGTACATTTGCATCTCCTGCATTTTCAACAATCAATGGGTACTCTATCGGCAAATCATTTTCCCGTACTGCATCTAAATATCCATCTAAACGACTTTGGGAAACAGACTGCTTTAAGTTGCCACAAAATAGCGCTGTTTTTCTAACCCCTGTTTTAAACAAAATATTTGTCAAATCATGGCAGCCGCTCCGCTGGTCCACATCTACCTGATAGATAGCATCATCATCCAGCGTTCCTGTTACAACAAATGGCACTTCTTTCTCTTTCAAAAATTCTATATCTGCGCAATTGTCCAAAATTCTTGTCAATACAACACCATCTATCTTATGTTTTTTTACAATTTCTTTTAATGCACTGATGTCATCTACCTGCGTCTTTATCAAAATCACGTTATAACCACGCACTTGAAAGAAATCATATAATGTCATTAAAATTCTTGTAAAATAAGGAAGCTCTGCATAATCCGAATCTCCAGGAACAACCACTGCAATATTCATGGTCTTTTTATCACTGTATTTCGAGGTTCTGATATGTGGTACAATCTGATTTTCTTCGATATACGTTAAAATTCTTTTTTTCGTTGTCTCACTGATTCTTCCCTTGCCGGAAAGTGCTCTTGATACTGTTGTTGCTGAAATGCCAAGCTGTTGTGCAATTTCAGAAACTTCCATCTTTTTTTCACTACTCATAATTTCCCCTTTTGCGCAATTGCGCAGGTTTTTTCTTTGTTTTTTATCTATATCTATTATAGCGAATAGGCAATTTGCACACAATTGTCAAGGTTTTACCAATTTCCATCCATTCATATGCCACTTTTCACAACTAACACACGCTTTTTCTATGCGCAATATTTTTATTGCGCACTTTAATACTTTTATAAGAAATATGCTTTGAGAGTTTCTTGCGCATTTATGCGTTTGTGCGTCAGCTGCGCATCCAAAAAGGCTTTCGTTTCGAAAGTCTCCCGGAGGCTTTTGATTCATACGAGGAATTTGCGAAAATTACTATGAATCAAAAAATGCATCAAAGCAATTTTAATTGCTCTGATGCATCTTTTCTTTTACTTATTTTCAATTGTTCTATTTACTTTTTCATATGCTGTATTTGGTAATTTAACCTGCGTTTCTGTTTTCGGTTATCTATTTCTTCTTGCAAAGCACCACCACGTTTACAGAATTTGCCGGTAAATCAAGTTCCATTGCTGCGTCCTTAAGGACAGCTTTCTTTGTCACCGGAACAACCAGCTCGGCTTCCTTTGTATTTACATTTGCTGTATGCACAAGCTCGGCTTCACCGGTAAGTATTACCCACTCCGCTTCTTCTTCCACGGACAGTTCCTCCAGCTTCAAAGATAGCTTCTTATCAAAATCATCCGCATTAACAAGCTTTATGTAAACCTTATTTTCATCCTCTGTTACGGAATGGAACACTTCACGGTTATAGCTTTCTAATTTATTTTCTAAGACTGCTTTCTTTTCTCCCGCAGTGTTTTTATAGAAACAATTCAGAGATTTACCATCCGCACCGCCAAAATCTACCGTAACTACATAATCTCCCACTGGAACCGCTTCGTCATAGCAGGCTCTTAGGTTTCCTGCAAAGGCACTGGAAGAATAATCGCCCATGGTGTAGCCTTCCTTACCGTCTTTGTATACTTTTAAGCCTGTTCCATGTCGTCCACAGCCTACACAGTATTCGAAAAGATTTACTTTTTCAAAGGATACTGCATTACTTTCTGTTAAAGCATTGTTAGTAGTATCTGCGTTGTTCTCCTCATTTAAGAAACCAACACCTACATGGATTTCTGCACTTTCACTCAGTTTTTCTACCGAAAGCTCTACCGTATAATCACTCCATTCCGGTGCTTCGATATAAAATCCTGTTTTTACCACTGAGGCATCGATTAAAATTCCTGTTGCTGCCGCATTTGCATCTTCCATATTTTTAACTGCCCGCAGACCAATGTTCTCCGGGTTTCCAACTACCTTCAACTCACGTTTACGGTTCGACATGAAATCCTGCTCGAATAAAATATCACCATTTTCATTTGAGACAACACGAAGCTTTTTAAACACAACTTTTCCATTTTCGGCAGTCACAATCACACCGCCCTGTGGTTTTAACGCTTTCTTGCTTCCATTCTCATAATGCTCATAACTTGTTGCAAGTAATTTCTTACCAATATATTTTGCAAAAAGCTGCTGCACGTAATAATTCGGTGTTCTCCATACACTTTCATTGTCAAACCAGATAGCATCCGGTGTCCAACGGTAAGTTCCGTCTCCTACCACTTTGTTGAACAGTGGCGCTGTTGCTGCAAGACGAACCACGTCTGAATTATTTTCAAAGCCTGTCATAATAGCCGCCTCAGCTACTGCCCCCGCTAATGTATTTTTCTCATTAGACGCATATTCTCCAACAAATACTTTGGAAATCTGCTGTTCATCAAAGTTTCCATTTTCTTTTGCCCGATAGTAATAATTGTAACGGTCAACGTTTTCTAAAAGATAATCGTTAGAACGGTAGTAGTGCTCATCCACGATGGTATCCAGATAGTTCTTTTTATTTTCATACCATGTTACTTCTTCTTCAAAGCTTTCTTTTCCGTCGGTAAAGGCAACCTTGGCACCGCCTTTTAAATATCCTGCCAGGAATTTCCAGCCCTGCTGGTATGCATCATCATCCGCCTGTGCTCCCGCTGTAGAAACGATATGAAGTTCATGCTCCGGGTAATTTGCTTTCATATATTCTTCGATTGCATGTTCAAAGGCTTCAAAGCTGGCAAAAAATTCAGTACCCCAATTCTCGTTTCCAACGCCGAGATAATGAAGTTCGAATGGTGCTTCATGACCCATCTTCTTACGAAGGGCTGCCCATTCATTTTTTTCAAAATCTGTACTGATTGCAAAATCAATCAAATCTGTAAAGTTCTTAATATATTTTTTCTGAAGCTCGCCACCTGCCGGATTCGCATAGTCGGAACGTGCCTGACATAAAACACCACATGCCATAACCGGAAGCGGCTCTGCATTTAAGTCCTCTGCCAGCTGGAAATATTCCATATATCCCAAACCTAGGGTCATCGTATAGCCCCATACGTTAAAGTTTTCTTTTCTCACTTCCACATCTCCGACGGAATCCTTCCAGTCGTATACATTGTCCCAGATATAGGAGCCTTCTGATATACATCCCCCCGGAAAACGTAAGAAGGTTGGATGTAAGTCCACTAGTGTTTCTACCAAATCTTTTCTCAAACGATAGTTTGGATTGCCTGTATGGTTCTTGTGGGCAGTAACAGAAGCCTCTTCTTCCTTTGCTCCCCAGACATTTTCAGGCATTAGGGAAACCATATCAATTGCCATATCTCCTGTAAAGGAAAGTTCTAGCTGACCAAGGGTTGTTTTATCTGCAGCAAGCACCATACCCTCATATTTTTTCCATGTACCATTTCCTTCTACAGAAACTATTACCGTATTACTGATTTTCTCATTCTTTTCATCCAGTAATGCCACCTGAATTTCTGCTGCCTTTTCTGCCTTGACCCAGATAGAAAAATGGTAATTGTCACCGGATTTTAAATTCATGGCATAACCGAAACGATTATCACAAAAGCCTCTGTTTGAAAGCTTTGTACCGTTTTTTACTTCAATATAGCAGGCATTTGCATCCTTATCTTCCAGTCCGAAAAATTCATTCAGACCACCTTCTGTTTTCACTGTTACCTTATCCGTATCCCCAAACCAGAATTTCAACGGATTGCGGTTTCTTCCAGTAGAAATTCCGTTTTCTCCACTTCTGAAATCATAAGTATCGAAAGTAAATTCTTCGAAGGAACGGTTCTGCACCATCTCCGCATAAATACCACCATCTGCCGCATTGTTAATGTCTTCATAGAATAAACCATATAAAGTCGGACTAATGTCTAATACTTTTTCATCTCCATGAATGGTTACTTCATAGGGAGCCACTTCCGGTGAAAGCACAGTGGAATGGAATGTTTTTTCCAGTACTGCACTATCAGCATCTTCGCTGCACTGAAGGCGGGCTGTAATTGTAACGCCGCAGGCATCTTTTTCCGGTGTCACTGTTCCATCCGAAGCTAAAAGCTCCGGTCTGTCACAACTCCATGTCACCTTTACTTTTCCTTCCATTAATGAAGCCGGAAGGCAGATATTTTTATTAATGATTTTTGCCGGTGTTGGAAGGAATTTATCTCTGGCAAGGGCTAAAATTTGTTCCTCCGTCAGGGACTCACACATCAAATCGATAATCTCTTCTTCTGTTAATGCATCTCCATAAATACGGAAATCGGATAATGCCCCGCAGAAGTCCACGTCTGCTGCAAACTGGGAATGACCGATATAATTTTTCTCATAGTTTGTATTATCCTCTAAAGTTGCAAACCACTCACGAAGCATTTTGTAAGTTCCACTGGAGGTCTGACTGATAAAACCATCTGCCGCAAGTTCACCATTGATGTAAATTCTTGGACCGGCACTGCTTAATGCACCACCCTTTGTTCCTGTTATGGTCATTGCCACATGCACCCATTCATTTACCGGACATGCTTTTCCGGCATCTGCAAAAATATCTGCGCCATGAAAGCACACGCCACGCATAAATCTTGTCAAAAACAGGTAAGGTCCACTCTGTCCTTTTCCAAAATCAAAAATTCGTTCCCAAACGTTGGCTGCTTTATCACCACAAACCCATGTAGAAACAGTAAGTCCATTCTCATCTCCAACAGATGCTAAAATATCTGCCGGTAATTCCAGATAAGAAGCTCCAAATTCTCCTCCTTTAAATACAGCAGCATTTCTGCCACAGACTTCTTCCACAACAGGTACTCTGCTTCCGCAGGCCTTTCCGTCTTTCTGATTTCCTGAGCTGTCTTTTCCAACCTGGTCTGCATCATCAAACCGATACCAGGCTATCATGTCCTTCCCCTGTATTTTTCCCATAACGTCCTCCATATAAAAAATTATAGATATTGCCTCATTCTGGCATTATGTTGC
>CAYMIS010000026.1:0-30288 GCA_964390485.1 uncultured Roseburia sp.
CTGTATTAGAGTACATTTCTGTATCGAATACCATAACGTTTACGTTATTTCCGGAAGCAAGTACATGGTCTAATCCACCGAAACCGATGTCATATGCCCATCCATCACCACCGAAGATCCATACGGACTTCTTAGCAAGGTAATCTTTCTTCTCAACAGCTGCTTTTGCATCCGGGCATCCGGCTGCAGCTGCTTTTTCTAATTCTGCTACAAGAACATCTGTTGCTGCTGAGTTTGCTCTTGTATCATCTTTTGTTTCCATGAATTTATCAAATGCAGCTTTTAACTCTGCAGGTGCTTTATCAGATTCTGCACATTTCTTAGCACTTGCAATCGCCTGGTCACGTAATACCTGCTGACCAATCTGCATACCTAAACCATGCTGAGCATTATCTTCGAATAAGGAGTTTGCCCAAGCTGGTCCCTTCTTGGAATCTTTATTTACTGTATATGGTGATGTAGCAGCTGGTCCACCCCAGATAGAAGAACATCCGGTAGCGTTAGAGATGTACATCTGCTCACCAAATAACTGTGTAATCAAACGAGCGTAAGATGTTTCTGCACATCCTGCACAAGAGCCTGAGAACTCAAGCAATGGCTGGTTGAACTGAGAACCTTTTACAGTGTTGTCTGCCGGCATACCAGGTTTCTTACCTACGTTAGCAACAAGGTAGTTAAATACTGGCTGTTCTTCTGCCTGTGATTCCTGTGGAACCATTTCGATGGCACCAACCGGACATACCGTAATACATTCGCCACATCCCATACAATCTAATGGAGATACGCTCATTGTATATTTGTACTCGCCTGCTTTTGGTTTTGTATCAGCAAGTTTAATCTGGCTTGGAGCTGCTTTCACTTCCTCTTCACTTAACATGAATGGACGAATGGTTGCATGTGAACATACAAACGCACACTGGTTACACTGGATACATTTCTCTGCATTCCATGTAGGAACTGTTACAGCTGTACCACGTTTCTCGTATGCAGATGCACCAAGTTCAAACTGTCCGTCTGCGATATCTTTGAAAGCAGAAACTGGAAGGCTGTCACCATCCATTAAGGAGATTGGGTCAAGAAGTTCTTTTACCATCTTAACAACTTCCGGACGTCCTTCATACTCTGGTTTTGCTGCGTCTGCTGCTGGATTAGACCAGGAAGCTGGTACTTCTACTTTATGTACAGCATCCACACCTGCATCAATTGCTTTGTAGTTCATTTCTACGACATCATCACCTTTTTTGCCGTAGGACTTCTTAGCTGCCTGTTTCATAAAGTCAACTGCTTCTTCGATTGGCATAACCTTTGCTAATTTGAAGAATGCTGACTGTAAAATTGTATTGGTACGTTTACCCATACCGATTTCGATTGCTTTATCAATCGCATTGATGGTATATAACTGAATGTTGTTATCAGCGATATATTTCTTAGCTTCAGCATTTAACTGATTCTCTAATTCTTCATCAGACCACTGGCAGTTAATCATGAATACTCCGCCTGGTTTTACATCCTGAACCATCTTGAAGCCTTTTGTTACATAAGATGGGTTATGACAGGCAACGAAGTCAGCCTGATTGATGTAATATGGGCTCTTAATAGGCTTGTCACCAAATCTTAAGTGGGAAATGGTTACACCACCTGTTTTCTTAGAGTCATACTGGAAGTATGCCTGAATATATTTCTCTGTATGGTCACCGATAATCTTAGTAGAGTTCTTATTCGCACCTACTGTACCGTCACCACCAAGTCCCCAGAATTTACATTCTACTGTTCCTGCTGCAGCTGTAATAGGAGCTGGTTTTACTTCCGGTAAGCTTAAGTTAGTAACGTCGTCTACGATACCAACAGTAAATCTTCTCTTTGGTTCATCCTTCTCTAATTCTTTGAAAATAGCGAATACAGAGGAAGGTGGTGTATCTTTGGAACCTAATCCGTAACGTCCGCCTGTTAATACGATAGAATCAAGGCCTGCTTCACGAAGTGTAGCTGCTACGTCTAAGTATAATGGATCACCAAGGGCTCCAGGCTCTTTTGTTCTGTCAAGAACTGCAACCTTTTTCACAGTCTTAGGAAGAACCTTTAAGAATGCTTCTGATACCCATGGACGATATAAACGAACCTTTAATAATCCGACTTTCTCGCCTCTTGCAGTTAAGTAATCAATTACTTCTTCTGCAACGTCGTTGATAGAGCCCATTGCAACGATAACACGTTCTGCATCTTCTGCTCCATAGTAGTTAAATAAATCGTAATTGGTTCCAAGCTTCTCGTTTACTTTCTGCATATATTTGCTGACAACAGCTGGTAATGCATCATAAACAGAGTTACATGCTTCACGATGCTGGAAGAATACGTCTCCGTTCTCGTGAGAACCACGCATAGCCGGATGTTCCGGATTTAATGCATGTGCACGGAATTCTGCAACAGCTTCCATATTGCACATTTCTTTTAAATCTGCATAATCCCATTTCTCGATTTTCTGAATCTCATGGGATGTACGGAATCCATCAAAGAAGTTGATAAATGGAACCTTTCCTTCAATTGTTGCTAAATGAGCAACCGGACTTAAGTCCATAACCTCCTGTGGATTTGTCTCACATAACATCGCAAAACCGGTCTGACGACAGGCATATACGTCACTGTGATCACCAAAGATATTTAAAGACTGAGCTGCTACAGTACGTGCAGATACGTCAAATACACATGGAAGCTGCTCGCCGGCGATTTTGTACATATTTGGTATCATTAATAAAAGTCCCTGAGATGCTGTAAAGGTGGTGGTTAACGCACCTGCTGCAAGAGAACCATGAACGGCACCTGCTGCACCTGCTTCTGATTCCATCTCGACTACTTTCACCTGATTTCCGAAAATATTATCCTGTCCTGCTGCTGACCACTGATCTACGGAGTCTGCCATAGGGCTGGATGGGGTAATTGGGTAAATTGCTGCAACATCGGTAAACGCATAAGCTACATGAGCGGCTGCTGTATTACCATCCATTGACTGTTTTACTCTGGACATTACTGATTCCTCCTTGATATTTGATAAATTTTTAACAAATTGTCTAATTACCGCAACTAATTCTGACAACTTATCGACTTAATCTTAATTTTATCATTAATTCATATTATTGTAAAGATTTCAGACTGTACAAAACCAAGTGCAATTTCAGAAAAAACGTTGCTTTTCTACTGCTTTTCTAGTATCATACACATTGATGCGTAAAGCCCGTAATTATTACTATTTGTCTATCAGAACAGCTACAATGTATCATATGCACTTTCCTTATTAAATAGGAATACACTGGCAGTTTTGGTCACAAATAGTTTTATATGAAAAAATTTGAAGGAGAATGAATATGATTAGTACAAGTAACGTAACCCTGCGCCTTGGAAAAAAAGCATTATTTGAAGAAGTAAATATCAAATTTACCGAAGGTAACTGCTACGGTATGATTGGTGCAAACGGTGCAGGTAAATCTACCTTTTTAAAAATATTATCCGGACAGATTGAACCAACCAGTGGTGAAGTAATTATCACTCCTGGCCAGCGTCTTTCTTTCTTACAGCAGGACCACTTTAAATATGACGAGTTTACTGTTCTCGATACTGTTATCATGGGAAATAAAAGACTCTATGAAATCATGAAAGAAAAAGATGCCATCTATGCAAAAGAGGATTTCAGTGATGAGGACGGTATCCGCGCCAGCGAATTAGAAGCTGAATTTGCAGATATGGATGGCTGGAATGCTGAATCTGATGCTGCTACTTTGTTAAATGGTCTTGGAATCGCTCCGGAGGAGCACTACACGATTATGGCTGACCTTCCGGGTGCAACAAAGGTTAAGGTTTTACTTGCTCAGGCATTATTTGGTAACCCTGATATCCTGTTACTCGACGAGCCTACCAACCACCTTGACTTAGATGCTATCGGCTGGTTAGAGGAGTTCTTAATCAACTTTGAAAACACCGTTATCGTAGTATCCCATGACCGTTATTTCTTAAATAAAGTATGTACTCATATTGCTGATATTGACTACGGTAAAATTCAGCTTTACTCCGGTAACTACGACTTCTGGTATGAATCCAGCCAGTTATTAGTAAAACAGATGAAAGAAGCAAACAAAAAGAAAGAAGAAAAAATCAAAGAGTTACAGGAATTTATTTCCCGCTTCTCTGCGAATGCTTCTAAATCTAAACAGGCTACTGCCCGTAAAAAAGCCTTAGAAAAAATCGAGCTTGATGAGATTCGTCCATCCAGCCGTAAATATCCATATATTGATTTCCGTCCAAGCCGTGATATCGGAAACGAAGTTCTTACTGTTGAAGGAATCACCAAAACCATCGATGGTGTGAAAATTCTTGACAACGTTTCCTTTATCGTAGGACACGACGACAAGGTTGCTTTTGTTGGTGGAAATGAATTAGCCAAAACTACTTTATTTAAAATCCTTGCAGGAGAAATGGAACCGGATTCCGGTACTTACAAATGGGGTGTTACTACCAGCCAGTCCTATTTCCCTAAGGACAACACTGAAATTTTCGATACTGATTTAATTATCGTTGACTGGCTGACACAGTACTCTGAAATCAAGGATGCAACTTATGTACGTGGTTTCTTAGGACGTATGCTTTTTGCCGGAGAAGACGGTGTAAAGAAAATGCGTGTATTATCCGGTGGTGAAAAAGTACGTGTACTTCTCTCCCGTATGATGATTCAGGCAAGCAACGTTTTAATTCTTGACGAACCGACTGACCACCTTGACATGGAATCTATTACTGCATTAAACAATGGTTTAATCAAATTCCCGGGTGTTATCCTTTTTGCATCCCGTGACCACCAGGTTGTTCAGACAACTGCAAACCGTATTATCGAGTTCTTACCGGACGGAACCTTCATTGACAAAGTTTCTACTTACGATGAATACCTTGAAAATGACGAAATGGCTAGAAAACGTGCCGTTTACAACATGTCTGCTGACGACGAGGAAGATAACTAGGAATTTTTCCATAAACAGGCTTCTTCTACCATATTTTAGGAAGAACTTTTACACATTCGTATAACTGTTCTTCCTAATAACCCAAAAGAGACGGATAATTTCAGAACTATTTTTCTTAATCTGAATTATCCATCTCTTTTTTGGTTTCATCAAAAGCTTATTCCACTATTTTCCTCACGCTTTCTCTAAGCATATTCATGGTAATGGTCATCCTTCCACTCGGAAACTGCCAACAGTACTTCTCCCTTCAAAAGAGAACTGTCCACTTCCCACGGAATTCCAATATAAAAGGTATCTGCCACAAGCTTTCCATCGGAATATAACTGGAGTACATCTCCCTTTTTATCAATCGTCAAAAGCCCTGTTCCTTCTATCTCTACACGATACCATTCCACGCTGCGTTCTTCTTCGCCAAACTGCAATTGTTCAAAATATGGAGATGTAAAGCCCGGCGTGTCTATTTTTTCAAATACAGCTGCTGCTCTTTGTTCTTCTTTCTTTTTTGTAATTTCCACAAAAGCCTCTCCATCCCAGTAAAAATACCCTTCACCTGCTGTGGATAATTCTATTGCTCCATTCAGCTCGTACAGGTCACAATTTTTCCCAAGATACAAATTGTTTCCAAAACGATATAAGTACTTTGCCTGCTCCATGGAAAGCGTCACAATCCGTAAATTACCCTGCGTAAAATCCCTCTCGGTATATATCTTTCCATTTACAGAATAGCTTGCCGTTATTCCCGGTATTTCCATAAAAAAGTGGGTACTGCCTATGATACATAAGGGCTGTGCAAGGGCATAATCCAGTTTTTCTCCTGCCAGTTTCAACCCAAAGGAAAGGAAAAAGGCTATGTCTCCCTTCACGCTAATTTCCGGCAAAATACCCACCGGAGTTTCAAAGGAAATCTCTGACACATCCTCTAATGCATCTAAGCGCTGATGATGATTTACAAAAATAAAGCCAGCTTCGCCATCGGTACACATGGCATATCGTAGTTTTTTTCTATCATGAATAGAAACCGTTTCTTTTCCCATACAGGCAGTCATCCGGGCAAACATTTCTTCATAGTCATGTAGGAATAAGTGCAATAATTTTAGCAGCCGGTAATGCTCTCTGACCTGACCATATTCCCCTAAAGGTGCCTGAAAATCATAGGACAAAATCGAATAATCATTGGGATATCCGGTCGCCCTGCTTTCCTGAAGGGTTGTATTTTTTCCGATTTTATTCGTACCACCATGATACATATAATACCCCGGCATATGATTTCCACAGCCAAGCTTTGTCAACGCAACCGCATAAATATCCATTGGTGATACAATTGGTCTTCTGTGATGCGTCGGCTGCAAACCACCCCCTAATTCACAAGTTGCAAAAGGATACCAATGATAAGGAATCTCCTTTTCTTCTCCCTTTGCCAAAGGAATCAAATCTGCACCGATAGCACTGTCATTTCGCTGTTTTAAGAAAAAGAAATTGGTGGAGGGAGATAATTTTTCCCGATGGGCTGCCCAGGGAGCTTCGCAATAGCCGCCAAATACCGGCAGTACCTCTTCTTCCGGAATCCTTGCACCATAGGCGCTATTCCACCCGGTTACTGTAAAAATTGGTGCCTCAATTCCAATTTCTAAGGCAATCTCCTTTAATTTTGCAAGATGTGCCGCATTATCTACCAGTTCATTTTCCAGCTGAACGGCAACAATATTTCCTCCATCCTTATAAAACAGGCCTTGCACCTGCTCATAAATTTTTCCAAACCATTTGTAAATCTGCGCAAGATAATCTTCATTATTGTCTCTGACTGCATAATCCTTTTTCAAGAGCCAGTCTGGAAGACCACCATTTCTACACTCTCCATGTGACCAACCGCCAATCCGGATAACAACATCCAATCCCACCTTTTGACTCAGCAGAATAAACTTTCGTATATCTAAATCTCCTTCAAAACAAAACTGATTCTCTTCCTCTTCATGATATATCCAGAAAAGATAGGTAGAAACGGTATTAATTCCTCCTGCTTTCATTTTTGCCAGTTCTACTTCCCACCGACTGCTGTCATACCGGGAAAAATGAAACTCACCCACAATCGGAATCCAAGGCTTTCCGCCCCGCTCTAAATAACGGCTGTTTACCTCAATCCGCTCACCCTTTGGATTACTGCCACCTAATTTCAAGTGATTTCTTAATATTTCTTCCTCCTGATATGCTTCAAACTGATACCTCATAGCTTTTCCTCTCATATTTCTTATTTATTAATACCCGGATTCTATTTGTAATCTTGCCTCTGATTGCCTGTCAGGAAATGCAGCTATTTAACTGTTCTAAAATTACTGCCGCTTCAATTTCCTGCTCTGGTGCAAATTTCTCCGAAGCAAAATAAGACAGAATGCTTTTCTTTAACTGACAGGCTGGCAAATCCTTTTGGGATAAATCAAATCCACAGAACAACACCTCTGCCTTTCCTACTCTCGCTTCAAACAGCATTGCCTTTCTTTTATTATCAAAAAAGTTTGGAACCGGCTCGAAAATCGGTTCGAATTCTGCTCCAAACACCGAAATATCCATTGCCACTCCATGCTCTAGAAGTTTCTTCCATTGATAATCCACCGTTTCTTCTGTTGGAAAATCGGCAAATACAGGATGCTTATCCTGAATGATTGCACCACAGGACTTTGTGGATGGGAAAAATGCCGGTGACCAGAATACCGGAATAAAATTTCCTTCCACCGGCTTTTTTATGGCTTGTGGCATAAGCAGCAATTTACCACCTTCTTTGATACAATGCAAAATCTCAGAACAGTCTTTCAAAAACTTCAGTTCCTTTCTCCCGGAAGCTGTGGTTTCTAAGGTAATCCCAAATATATCATCATCAAAGTTCCATACCGCTTTCTTTGCTGCCGTCTCTACGATATTCTCTTTTTCCGCTGCCATATTTTCCTTTGGATAAACAAAAATATTCCATGCATTTTTATAATTTTCTACAGACACTTCCACCTTGAGCAATGCCGCTTCCTCTACAAAATCAAGAGGAATCGAAAGTCTTCTTTCGGTTGTATTTATCTCATATTTTAGTTCATTTCTTTCATAAATTCTGACTTCAAACACCGGATTATGAATTGCTGTATCTCCATAATCATACAAATCCAGCTCCGCTTCTAATTTTTCCTGATTAGAAAAGATTCTCTTTGCCTTAAAAAGCGGCACAACACAGTTCGAAAACTGCTGGAATTCTTCTTCTGACACAAAATCCTTTTTCCTATAAAAGGCATCCAGCATTCCAATTGTAGCTGTACATTGTCCGGTATAATCGCTTAAGGATAATAATTGAATGCCTCCCATTCCCTTTGTGCGAAGAGCTGCTTCTATATCCTCTTTATAAAGCTTTAAAGCCAATCTGCCGGAAGCATTTACATATTCTGACAGCTTATGATAAGAACCACTTTGCATCATATGCTCCCTGATAACCTCAAGATTTACCGGACGCATATTTCCTCTGTATTGATTGATTTTATCAAGCTCCGGATAAACGCAGTACTGTCCCACTTCAAAAGACACCACCGGTACTGTCATATCTTCCACTGCTTCTTTATAATCTAAAAATGTTCCTTCCGCTGCTTCATCCTGAAGATTCTCCAAACGAATCGGCCGACCATTTGCAAGAAAGGCACAGAAATAATCCTCACACGCTGCCACCGGATGGTCAAAATTAGAGGTCATTGTATACAGTCTTCGCTTGTCATAGGCAGAAATGTAAGACGTAATCTCTTCTAATAGCGCAAAGTCTCCCGCCAGTTCATTTCCATTCGAAAACATCAGAAAAGAAGGGTGATTCCCATAGGTATCCGAAATTCTTTTCGCCTCCTGCATATAATAGCTGCGGTGCATTGGCACATCTCCAACACGATGCTTTGTAACATCACCATTTAGCCACAAAGGCATCTCTACCGAAAGATATACCCCTGCTTCATCCGCTGCCGCAAAGGCTGCCTCCGGCGGACACCAGGCATGAAAACGTACATGATTCATTCCAAAGGCTTTTATCTTAGAAAAACGTTCTGTCCAAAAACCTTTTACCATCGCCGGATATCCGGTCATTGGAAAAATTGCACAGTCTGTAGTTCCTCGCAGTGCCATTGGCTTTCCGTTTAAGCAGAATTGCTTCTCTTTTACCGCTATCTCCCGCACACCAAAGGTGTAGTCCTTTTTATCCGATTCTATCCACTGATTTTCTTCATTTTTATAAAAAAGCTTTATCTGCATCCGGTATAAATTGGGATGAAATTCACTCCAATATTCCAGCCTGTTCTTTAATGAAAACATAAAATAATCCGTCTGCTTTGATGCATGCTGACAGATTATCTTTTCGAAATTTTCTAATTCTTCCTTTTCCCGGGAAATTACAGTAAAAGACATTTTCGCTTCCTTTGGCTTCATAATTGCAACATTCCCGCTTTCGGAAATTACTTTACACTTTATCTGTTCCGGTTCCGCTTCAATCTGTACCTGTTGGATATGGATAATCTCTTCTGACCTCAGTTCTATTCTTCCGATAATTCCATTCCAGATTCCCTGCGTATCAATACTGTATCCACTTGCCATATCGTCCATATGAATCAAATCCCGGTTGTCTACACAAATGGTCAGGCAGTGTTTTCCCGGTGTCATTGCATCCGACACATCATAAGAATGCGGAGTCGAAAGTCCAATAAACTGCTCCCCTACCGGATTTCCATCCACCCAGATGGTAGAAGCAATATTTACCCGTTCCAAAAACAATGTCACTCTTTTCCCGGCAAAAGAATCCGGTACCTCGATATTTCTTTGGAGCCAGAGCATTCCGATATATTCATACCGTTCCCTTGGTGCCCGCACCGTGTCACGGTTCATTTCCGTATAAGCCTCTGCTCTTTTTCCAAGGCAATGCTCACAGGCACTTCCCGGCAGACTAAAACCCTGCCGCTTTAACTTTCTTTCGTAAAACTTTTCCTCTATCCCCCGACACAATTCATCTGTTTCATAGTTCCAGTATCCACGCAAATCAATTGTTTCCATGATTCATACCTATCCCTTTCCAATACCTGCCGGAAACATATTTCATTTTCCGACAGTCCATATTTCTCCCAAACATTCCTTCTTCTATGAAACAATTTCTGTCAGACCCATTTTACCTAATTCTATCATGTATGCACAATGCTCTTTGTTCATTTTGGTCAAATCTGCTTCATAAACAAGAAAATCTGGAAGTGATACCGCAAAATATTCAATTTCTACCTTATCTGCCATGTGTTTTTCCCCATAAGAAATCATGCGTTCAAATATAGCAACCGCCTGCTGCTTCTCTCCTAATTCTGCCATTGCCAAGGCTGCATAATACGCCATCTCCGGTGGCTGATCATTATAATACATGGCTGAAGAAAGCTCCATATTACATTTTGTGGCTTTCTTAAAATATTTTTCTGCAAGCTCTGGCTGTTTTGTCACTTTTCCTAACAGATAATAAATATCATTGTCCATTGCTCCTGCCAGCTTTCCCTCTCCTAAATTTTCCGGAAAATTTAAAGCCTTCTGTAATAATTCTTCTGCCCCTGCATTTTCTCCACTTTTGCTAAATTTTTCTGCCTGCTTTATCAGTGAAATCCGATACTGGGATGTAATTTTTCCTTCCCCGCCCTCCCAAGGGTGGAATTTGTGCTTCATCATAAGTTCATAGGCTTTTTCATAATGACCATTTTCATTTAACAACGTAATATATTCTGTATAAAGATTGTCTCTTAGCGGAAGTAATTCACTGTATTTTTCCAGGTAAGACAGTCGCTCTTTCGCACTTACACCCGTCACTTTATAGAACTGGTCTAATTCAAAGAGAATACGAACATCCTTTTTATTCATGGAAAAAGCGGTTTCTATTGCCTCTTTTGCCTTCTTCTCATCTTTTCTCTTATTGTAATAAGCAAGGGATAAGTTACGATATGCTGCCGGAATATCTCCTTGCTCTGTCGAACGTTCCCAAAGGTTTATTGCTTCCTCATATCTTCCCTTATCATAAAGGAGACATCCCAGATAATAGCAGGCATGCATTCCGCCATCCTCTGCTGCCTTTTCTAATACTGCAATATCCTCCAGACGATTTGGAAAGCAATAGCTGCCATCTGCCTTTTCTGCCTGCTCTAGTGCCTTTTTGTCATTCGTATAATAATAGCGATAATATTGCAGCATTGGCTCGTCCTGATTTTTCGCCAGTTCTAATACCTTTGCCGCCTCTTCATAGAAACCGGCTTCTTTATAATTGAAGGACAACTCAATGATGCTATGGTTATCTCCCTCATAGCTTTGATGCAATTCGTAATAGCTTCCTGCATCCAATGGGTCAATCCTTTGTGTTTCTTTGACAAAATTCTCTGCCTCCTTTGTTTTTCCAAGAAAACGTAACAGGGCAGCTTTTAAATTGCGGGCTTTTAAGTTATGAAGACCACGGATAAGGGACTGCTCTACAAACCACAATGCCTTCTCATATTCCCCTTTTCTGCTGTTAAGACAAGCCAGATGATAAAAGGCTTTTCCCTGCTGTGCCTCATCCCAGGCTGCTTTGTAAAAAGCGTCATAGGCTTTCTCATAAGCTCCCGTTTCCTTGTAGGCAATTCCAAGATAATAATATGGCTCGCAATCATAAGGATTTGGATTTTTCCAGGTGGCACTTTCTACTGCCTGTTTAAAATATGGTACACTCTCCTTGTAAAGTCCTTTATTTAAAAGGTATTTTCCATAGCCATTATTTAAACGGATATCTGTCTTATCCCTGCGTAATCCTTCCAGATAATATGGCTCCGGGGAATAAGTAGCATGACGATACTGCTCTAAATGCATTGCTGTAAGATAAAGCTTTTCTGTGGTTTCAATTTCCTCCGGCCGTTTTGCAGGCTTTGCCGGTTCTGGAATTGGTTCACTGCTTTTTTCTACTGCTTTACACGTTAGAATTTCTTTTCCCGCTTTTGCTGCTGTAAAACGTAATGTTTCTCCTGTTCCGGAATAAGAAACTTCCTGTTCAAAGCTTTCTGTCGGTGCAAGGCTTTCCGTTATCTCATAAAGCTTTTTATCTCCATCCCATAAGGTCAGGGTAAGTTCCTCATGTCTGACCGGAGCATAAGCTTTGCATACTGCTTTTTCACTCACTAATTCTACATTTAACGCCAGCTCGGTGGAGGCATTTTTCACTGCACCGGCTCCTTTATAAGGCATGAAATACTGCACAAAATTCTTTTCTTCATATGGCTTTAAATAAGTAAAATCCGGCTGGTTATCGGTAAACATTCCCGTCATTAATTCAATATAGGGACCGTTCTCATCCGTCAGATTTCTATCCCATGCCTTTCCAAAATCACCATTTCCCCAGGTCCACTGCTTTTTCCCCGGTGATACATGATGATCTGCCACATGTAAAAGTCCTGCATTTTTTCCATAATCATAATTTCCGATAAAATCATAATCGGAATGATATGCCATATAGGAAGTTGGCACCGGAATATTTTTGTAACGGGAAATATCCACTCCTGCACTGTAATCTACTTTATAATAAGTGCCGGTTGCAATCGGGAAGGTGGAAACATCTCTTTTTCCATGGTCCATAACAGCATTGACATCCGGAGGGAACACAGACTGGGTATCTTCGTTCACTGCAACTGCCGAATTTGCCCACCACAAAAAGGTCTGCGGTCTGCTGGTCGGATTATAAAGCTGCCCCTTAATCTCTAAATATGCCCTTTCCGGGTAGACAGTAAAGCCTGCCATTCCCTTGGTATGAAACATCTTTTCAATCTCCCCCGTCCATACCGTTACTGCTCCATCCTCATGCTCTTCGATACGATACTCCACTGCATCATAGGTGGATGGTCTATGGTGCTGCGGCCAGTTAAATTCGATTCCCCCACTAATCCATGGGCCCGCCAGTCCCACCAATGCCGGTTTAATTACCTCATTGTAATAAACTGCATCATAACCATTTGTCTTATCATACAAGCGTTGGATTCTTCCTCCCAGTTCTGGAAGTATCATCACTAAAATATACTTATTTTCCAAAAAAATTGCGGTATATTCATGGTCTGTTTTCTCATTGGAAACTCCCTCACATACCGGATGGGGATATACCCTGCCGGAAGAACCCTGATAAACTCTTTTTTCTAAAAACATCGGATTCTTATCATATTCCTCGATTTCATAGGTTGGAATATTTACTTTTTCTACTCTGTATGTAACCCCTGTCATACTTACCTCCATTTTATCTTCACACTCTTATGAATTGCTCTACTGCTCTTTCGCAGATACTTTCTCTTATTACCCATAATAACGCTTTTTTAGAATAATACATTCATAATAATTGCTTAAAAACACAAAAATATTGCTCTTCATTTTTCCTAGCATATGAAGTATGATAAATATAATATATTTTTTAAAAAGGAGTCTTTGAATGCATGAATCCCATATCAGTATTTTAGAAAAATCCACCTGGTTTACTGCCACACCAACTGCCTCTATTGCCACGCTGCCCTTTTATGTCACAGAAGCCGGATGTTTTTATGCCAGAAAAGATTATTACACTAAACGTTCCGATAATGACAGTTATCTCTTCCTATATACGCTTTCGGGAAAAGGAAAGATAGAAACAGAAAACCGCAGTATTTCACTGCCGCCCGGTACTGCCATTCTCATTGACTGTCGTAATTATCATTATTATTTCAGTGATGATAATCACTGGAATTTCTTATGGATGCATATCAAAGGAAATGGCATAACGGCTCTATATGATTTTCTTTATCCCAATGGAATTTGCAGTGTGTTACTGCCAGACGAATTGCAGCTTAAACAGCTCTATGCTAATATTACTGAACAGATGTTAAGAAATGATTTTGTTACTGCGTCTAAAAGTTCCAGCGAACTTCACGCTATTTTACATATGTTTTTATCCGCCTCCTACTTCGAGCCAGAAGCTGCTTTGGATATGCCTCAGGAACTTGTTTTACATAGGGCTCTGGAATTTATCACAAAAAACTATGGCAGACAGATTTCCATTGATGAGATTGCGGCTGCCGCCCATGTTTCTAAGTACTATTTTATCCGCCTGTTTAAACGTTATATGGGAGTTACTCCTTACCATTATTTAATCAGTTTTCGTATTAACCAGTCAAAATTACTGCTTCGCAATACCAGCGACAGTATCACTGATATTGCCCTGCAATGTGGCTTTTTAGATGACAGCAATTTTATTGCCCAGTTTAAAAAACATACCGGAGAAAAACCAACAAAATACCGGAAGGATTTCTCTTAGAATCCTTCCGGTATTTTGTTATGTGCCATATTCTATTCATTACTTATCTAAATAAGTATTGACCATACTTGTCAGGCAGGCTTTTGACATTTATTCTCTTGGCTTAATCAAATTTAAACTTAGAAAGTAAATCACCAAGGCTTGAACCTACACTCTCACCAGAAGTATAGTTTTCAAGTTCCTCCACCGGTTCTGTATCAATCATTTCCTCTTCTAAAGCTTTCATGGAAAGACTGATTTTATTATCGTTGGTATTTAATACCTTTGCTTTTACCTTCTGACCTTCCTTTAACACCTCAGATGGCTTTTTGATTCTTCTTTCACAAATCTGTGAAATGTGAACCAGACCACTTAAGCCATTTCCAAGATTAATAAATGCTCCATATGGCATTAAGGATTCTACCGTTCCTTCTAACACACTTCCCGGTACAATCATGGAAATCTTGTGGTTACGTTCTTCGATTGCTGCATCCTTAGCCACTGCTTTCCCGGAAAGAACTAATTTCTGCTTGTCTGCATCCACAGTAATTACCTTTGCTTCCAAGTCTTTTCCAATCCAGCTTTCTGTATCTTCCACATAATCCAGAGCTAACTGGGATGCCGGAATAAATGCACGGATGCCTTCTAAATAAGCTACCACACCACTTGGTACGCTTTCTTTAATTCGTACCTTTACAACCGTTTCTTCCTCTAACATCTGCTGTAATTTTTCCCATGCTAACACATCATTTGCTTCTTTTCTGGAAAGCAAAATATTACCCTGTCCATCATCTCTGCGAACAACTGTTGCTTCGATTTCATCTCCCACATGCACTTCTTCTAACACTGCAAAATCCGGGTCGTTGCTGAAATCCTCAACTTTAATAATTCCCTGGGCATAATATTTTAAGTCCAGTGTGATTTCTTCTTCACTGACTGCAATTACAGTTCCTGTAATCATGTCTCCCTCATTAATTTTACGAAAAGACGCTTCCAGTTCTGCCTTAAAATCTTCCATTGTTTCCATCTTCCCAATACCTCCATCTTTTTTTGAACTAAGTTCTATTATAGTGTATTTACCACTACGTTTCCAGCAGAATTTCAGAATTTAGGGACGCAGCCTTTTTTTCGAAATTTGGGGACGTAGCCATTTTTTCGAAATTTAGGCTGCGTCCCTAAATTTCATTAAAGTTTCCAGCTGAGTTCTGTTTTGAAGAGGTCGCCATCTACGGAGATTGCGAAAGTTCCCTTCTGGGCTTCGGTAAAGCTTTTGGCAATGGCAAGACCAAGGCCGGAGCCTTCGGTATTACGGGAGGCATCCCCTCTGACGAAACGCTCCGTCAATTCTTCCGGTCGTATATTTAATTCTACTGCTGACATATTTTTCATTGTAATCTTTACCAAGGTATCTGATTTTTCTACGTCAATATAGACACGGCTGTTTGGCATCGCATACTTCTGAATGTTTACGAAAAGATTTTCAAAGATACGATAGGTTTTCTGGTTATCCAGTTTGAGGAGAAACTTCTCTTCCGGTACCCTCCAACGAAGGTCAATGCCTGCCGCCTCGTATTTATCCGTATGTTCAATGGACACCTGTTTCATCAGATTCACTACATCCACATCCATCAGATTCAGGGTAATATTATTACTGCTTGCCTTGCTGACCTCAAACAAATCCTCGATTAATACCTTTAACCGCAGGGATTTTTTATCTAAAGTCTCTATATAAGAGCGACGCTCCTCTTCCGTTATATCTTCTTTTTTCAAAAGTTCTACATAGGTGGTAATTGCAGTCAGTGGTGTTTTTAAATCATGGGAAACATTCGTTATCAGTTCTGATTTCATACGCTGGCTTTTTGTTTCCTCGTCCACGGCCTTCTTAAAACCGGTACGGATTTTAAAAAGCTCCTGTTTAAATGGTTCAAACACACCGATGTCTTCCATGATAACTGTATTTAAATCTCCGTTTGCTATACGGCTTGTGGCGTTCATCAATATCCGATAATCTCCGGCAATCTTATCATAGTATTTTCTCAGCAAATAAAATAATACAGCGGAATAAATAATCAATCCAAAGATGCCAAACATCCACATGCACATAAGCACTGCAAGAATCAAAAAGTTAACGATTACGATTTTAAATATCGTCTTAGTTGATTTCTCACTAAAATCAATATGCGTCACTTCATCCTTAAACTTTTTCCATACTCCTTTCATCCAAGGGAATATCTGATAAATAAAGCTGTACTGTCTGATGTACTCTCTGATTCCTAAGGCGAATACAGGACGGATTGCCAGTAATGTAAGATAATCAGTAATGTAAATCAACCCCAGATTACATAGAATGCTCCAAAAACATTGCCACTGCTCTCTTGTACCATACAAATGCATATCTCGTATATTGGTAAGCCCTGCATTGGCATACATACAGATATTATCACTAACTGTGTGCCAGAAACATGGCAATAAACATACTCCAACAAAGGCGGCCTCAAAAATATACCATTTTCCCCTGCGGTTATAATCCTTAATATCCGTCCACAACTTACAACTGCTCATCAAAAAGGAAAGCGCAAATAAAACCAATATCGAGCCTAAATATAACCGCCCCGAATTATCCTGTGTATAGGCATAGCGTATGCCAGAATAGGGTTCATTATTGTATGCCAAAGTCTGCCCACTATTTAAAGGTATGCCATATACTACCGTAAAGTTCTGAACCGGAACAATATCCACATGTTCCAATCCGAAAGCTGACTTGATTTCTGATAAAGAAACCTCCCGCTCTATTTTTTGCATACTTTTCAACAATGAATCTCCCGAAATATCTTCTGACCATTCTGTCCGGAAATTCATTACCCCTTTTTCATCAAATTCAAATACCAGACAATATTCATAGACTTTCTGTAAATACTCCCAGGTATCTGCATTAGGATTATTCTCCAGCACAGTTTCAATTTTTTTCTCTGTATTTTTTTCCGATATTTTACTTTCCCCTATTGCATAGAAATCTAAATCGGAACGATAATTTCCAAACCGCTGTTCCATTTCAGAGAAATAGGCCTCAAAAGCTCCCAATTCATCCTCACTCAAAGAACCCTTTTCCTGTGCCAAATATAATTCTTCCGGTTCAAAATTCACCCCCTGCTCCTGTCTTATATGCTCATAATAAAGAACATAACATCCCTCATATAAGTTCTGTAACATTTCTTCATTTACCGCATATTCTTCTCTGATACTCTCCTGTTCCTTGGAAAGCTCTTTTTCCACCTTTTCATTAATGAATGGAAAAATTAAAATGTTCACAACTGCAACTGCTGCTATCGCAACTGCTGTTATCATGATTCGTAATAATCTATTGTTTTTCAATTTTATAGCCAACGCCCCACACCACCTTTAAATATTTTGGTTCCTTCGGGTTAATCTCGATTTTATCCCGAATATTACGCACATGTACCATAATGGTATCTGTGTTAATTGCTTTTTCATTCCAGACACGTTCATAAATTTCCTCAGCAGAAAAAACTCTGCCGGGATGCTTCATTAATAATGTTAAAATCTTAAATTCAATTGGTGTCATTTTTACCATTTTTCCATCCACAAAAAATTCCACCGTCTCTTCGTTCAATTCCAGTCCGCCGATTGTATGTACTTTATCATTTTTCACTTCCTGACTGCTCTTGTTCATAAATCTTGTATAACGGCGCAGCTGGGAATTCACTCTTGCCATCAGTTCTAATGGCGTAAAAGGTTTTGTTACATAATCATCTGCTCCAATATTTAAGCCGATTACCTTGTCTGTTTCTTCGGATTTTGCAGACAACATAATCACCGGGAAATCATATTTTTCCCGAAGCTTCATCGTCATTGTGACACCATCCATCCGTGGCATCATAATGTCTACAATTGCAAGATGGATTTCCTGTCTGTCCATTACACTTAAACCCTCTACTCCATCTGCCGCCTTATAGACCTGATAGCCCTGACTTTTTAAAAATATCTCAATTCCATCTCTGATTTCTTTGTCATCCTCTACAATTAATATGTTAAACTGTTCGTTCTTTAATGGTTCCATTTTTTATCCGTACCTTTCTCACAATTGTATTTTTATACTTTACAGAAAAAATATAGTGCTTTACATTTTTTCGGGTATCAACATTAAACTTTTATTTCTATTATTTTGCATACGGATTTATCTTACCATAGAATGTTCCCGAAACAAACCAGTTTCTGGTCTCACCTCCCGATTTCGATATAATGTGAAGTAATACTCTCCGGCACGGCATGCTATCTGTTCCTCAGAATATTCCTTAGCAGTTTCGACAGCTGCTGTTTCCATGCTTCTTTTTAATTTGGAACACTCCATCAGATAACGTATTTTCTCTGCCCATACTTCTGCATTTTCATCTGTTAAAAATCCGTTTACTCCATCAACAACAATATCCTCCACACCGCTTGCCTTCACTGCTACCACTGGATTTCCTGCTGCCATTGCTTCTATAATCACAATTCCCTGGGTTTCTGACTTGGATGAAAAAAGAAATGCGTCTGCTGCCTTTTGAAAAACTGGAATCTCTTTATTTTTTATATTACCAATAAATTCTATTTCCTCAGCGATTCCTAGCTCCTTTGCACGTCTTAGCAAATACTCCCGTTTAGGTCCGTCTCCAATAATCAGATGCCTAAAGGTTTTCCCCCGCCTTTTCAGATGTTTTTTCAAAACAGCCAGACCCTCTAACTGAAACTCAATATTTTTCTCTTTTGCCAGCCGGGATACGGTGCAAAACAGATAATCTGCACCCTTACTATATTTTCTTCGAAGCTTTATTGCTCTATCTTCTGAAGGACAGTAGTTCTTTTCCGGCAGCCCGGTTGGAAGAATTCCAATCGGTGTATCAATACCCTTTTTCAAAAGATATTCTTTAATTCCCGGTGTAGGTGCCACTATAAGGTCACAGTGATTACAAAAATAATTTAGATACCATTCCACCATTCCTATCTTCGCTTCTATTTTTTCTAAGCCGGGAATGTAATGAAGATATTCTTCGTATCGTGTATGATAAGTAAATACCACTGGTATTCCATATTTTTTCTTAAGTGCCAGCGCTACATTGCCTACAATGGCTGGATGATGTACATGTATCACATCTATCTCAAGCTCTAACACCTTTTCCTCTAATACCCTTGTTAAGATATTTGGAACCGGTGCTTTTGCCACCTGTATTGGAAAAGAGGGATAACGGATTACATATTCCTCTTCCACCTGTTCTTTATAGGTTGGTGCAAAAACATATACGGTATGGCCCTGCTTTCTTAGCTGTTCTGCCAGATGTTCAATAGACACCGGAACCCCTGCGATATAGGGTTTATAATTATTTGTAAGCATCGCTATTCTCATATGAATAATCCCCTTCCAATTTCTGCATTTTTTAATCATAAAAAATTTTACCTGTAAAAAACTTGTTCTCACACGTTTCGTGTCTCACTATGCGTTGCCTGTAGGTTTTACCCCAGCATTGAAAATACTGCATCACCAAAAAGATATCCTGCTCCTACAAACACCAGATTCCAGACCAATACTCCCAGACAGGAACTGACACAATAACGGATAAAATTCATCTGTATTATCCCTGCCGGAATAGATATCAGCGTCCGAACCATAGGCAATAGCTTACTGACAAAAATTCCAACTGCACCTTTTTCCTTTAAATACTCTATCCTTCCCTGAATAATCGCCTGTTGTTTTGGAAAACGCTTATAATACTTGTTCAAAAAGATTTCTCCGCCCATTCTGCCTAAACCATATAAAATCACACTACCTGTCAGTCCTGCCAATACCGTAATTAATATTGTACTGAAAAAATTTATGTTCCCTTCTGCTGCCCAAATACCTGCTGCCGGCATAATCACTCCCGCAGGAAAACCTGGCAGGTTCAGATATTCCAGTAAAACAATAACAAAAATTGCGATTAATCCATAATTTGCTAAATACTGCCTCACCACTTCAATGTCCATATCATTTCTCCCCTTCGTTTCATTGCAACTATCATATCCATAGAATCTAAAGAGGACTTGCAGAAAAATCCAAAGATTTTCTAAAGAAAGCCGAAAAGAAACATTTAGAAAAGACATATGCGTTTGTGCGACAGCTGCGATTGAGTAGGAGACTTTCGAAACGATAGTCTCTAGAAGTGCTTTTATTCTATAGGAAGTTCAACGAACTTTCCTATAGAATAATAAAAAAAGAAGACGTTTCTTTTATATCGAACCATCTTCTTTCTAAAACATACTTTTAAATTTTGTTATTATTTCTTAGCACATATCCTAACTTACTAAAAAGTAACTGCATCCTTGCAATTTTTAATTTTGAATTGCTCTCTGGTTTTAAAATTTAGGCTACGTCCCTAATTTTTGAAATTTAGGCTACGTCCCTGAATTTCGGAATTTAGGCTACGTCCCTAAATTTCGAATTATGGAGTGTATACATTCTGTAGCAGCATCTACATCACATTCCTGCAATTTCTGTCTGGCATCGTTTAATCTGTCAGCAGTCTCCTTATCCAAGGCAAACTGCTCTGCTTCTTTTAATATTTCTTCTGCTCTTTCAAGTTCAAATTCTTCTATCAGACTACCTACATTCTGTAATAGTTTCACCAATTCTTCACTAGATATGTTGAATAGTTCCGCTGGTTTGCTGCCAGATAATGATACGGACGACTCCTGCTTCGGCATCTTTTCTGCTACCGCTTTATCCAAATCTGCTTTCCTTTGTAACGCATTCTCAACCTCATCTAACACCATTGCATATAATTCCAGCAGTGGCTTGTATTTTTCCATAATAAGGTCATAGTTCTTCTCTTTGCCCGCCATCTCCTGTTCATATGCCATCTGGGACAATTCCATTGCACCAATGTTAGCCATGGTACTCTTTAGCGCATGTACATCAATTGTGTAATTCTCAAAATCTCTGGCTTCAATCAATGCTTCTAATTTTTCAATGCGCTTTCTGCCATATTTGGCAACTACTTCCAATACCGGACAATAGTCTTCCATTGTTCCACCGCAATTCTTGATTCCCACGGACATATCAATGTGTTTGAATATATCCTTTTCAATTGTCTGTTCCAGGTCTTCCCCGTTTAACCGGCGCTGTCTTCTGTTTCGAATAGCTTCCAGCTTTTTGCTTGTATCATAAAAAATCATATCTGCCGGAAGTGTTTTTAACAACACACGTTCTAAACGCTCCACGTCAATTGGTTTTGAAATATAACCGGTAAAGCCAAAGGCTAACATCTGCTCTCTGACTCCGCTAATTGCGTTTGCTGTCAATGCCACAATCGGAAGTTCCTTATATTTTCCATCTGCCATTTCCCGGATTTTCTGCATGGTCTCTACACCATCCATTTCCGGCATCATATGGTCCATGAAAACCAAATCATATTCCCGGTGGGTCAGTCGTTTAATGGCATCAAATCCCGACTCTGCAACATCTGCATCAATCCCATATTTTTGCAAAAGTCCTGCCGATACCTTAAGATTCGTTTCGTTATCATCCACCACAAGAACCTTGGCATTCGTTGTAAAATCTCGCCTGCGTCCTTTTTCTTCTAATTCCTCCATGCAAAGATGCACTTCACCAATCGGACGCTCGTCTATAATCTCCTGCTCTAACTGAATCGTCATTGTTGTTCCGATTCCATATTCACTTTCAATCTGAATCTCTCCGCCCATTTGCTCAATTAAGGCTTTTACGATGGACATGCCAAGACCGGTTCCCTCCACATTACGATTCATCTTTGTATCAAACTGGGAGAACTTTTCAAAAACATTTTCCAAATCTTCCTGTTTCATTCCAATTCCGGTATCCTGCACCACAAATTGAAGATGAATACAATTATCTTTCCGCTCTTTACAGGTTACCTCTAACGTAACCGTTCCCTGTTTCGTATATTTAATGGCATTGTTTAATACATTTGTTAAAATTTCCCGGATTGATTTGGCAGAACCCCTAAGCTGATATGGAAGGGTTTTATCAATCTTAGGTATGTATTCCAGATTTTTCTCAGCTGCCTGATAGGCAATCAATAAACTGACATCCTCTAACAGCGACTGGGTATAATATGTTTCTTCGATTATTTCTGCTTTTCCTGCTTCTATTTTGGAAAAATCTAAAACCTCATTGATAATATGCAAAAGATTTTTGGCTGAACGTTTAATATCCAGTGCATACTCCTGCGTCAATGCAGGATTATTTTTTTGTTGCAAAATTAATTCTGAAAAACCAAGAATTGCGTTCATTGGTGTACGAATCTCATGAGACATATTCGCAAGGAAAGTAGATTTTGCTTTATTTGCCTTCTCTGCTTCATCCTTTAAAATCAGAATCTCATTGGTATATTCATTAATAAAAGACATATCAAAAATCCATGCCATATATCCCCGGAGTGTTTTGCCATCGTGAAGACTCGACACACGAATCTCATAATATCCGCCCTTCTCGTTATAAACGCTCTCGGGATGCAGAAACATCTGTTTTAATCCCTCTCTTGCCTCCGGCGTTTTAAGTCTCGCAATTTCCGGATAACTCTCTAAAACAGCAGGGTTTGCATATAATACATTGTAATCAACATCTACTACAATCAGCCCTTCTTTGGTGTTTTCCACAATCATGTCTCTGGCAATCTGCACGGTATCCAGCAATCCAAAGCGTTTCACGAGCATAAGGAGTATTCCAATTGATATACTAAAGCCTACAATGACCATATCAAATTTATCATGTAATAAATTTTTTTGAATAAATAGTCCAAGAATAGGCAAAGTCACGGAAAGAAAAAGAAAGAACAGCCTAAGTCTTTCTACACCCTTACTACTTCTAACCTTCATAAATATCTTGAAGTCACATACTAACATAATTACAACCATGCCATACGCAAAGAAATAGTACAAAGTCCTTGGTTCTGTAATCAGATAAGGAATTTCGAAATCCTCTCCTATCCCTACTGTACGATACACCAAGCTATGCAACTTGTTTGTCATTATCATTCCTGACATACCGATTGCCAGATAAAGTAATACCCTGCTAACCTTTTTACTTACCGGCATATTACAATAGTAAGAAATAAAAAACCAAAAGCATAGCATCGTAAAACATTTCATTACAAAGCCAAGGTTATAAAAGCTTTCCATCCAATTCGTACTATCAGCCTTCATCTGATAGTAATACAATAATTCACAGGCCGCACTACAAATAATTGTCAGCTGCAACCACTTCTGATTCTCAGAAGACCTCTTCCTCGCAAGATAGACTGCTGTAAAAACAGACAATGCTATGCTGAACAGTAATATGATTTCCCACCACATACACGCTACCCCTGTTCCTTATCCTAAAACACTCTTAATCTTCTCCAATAAAGCATCTTTTCCGGCTGATTTAAGCACTACTCCCTGTGGAAGCAATGTCGCACATTCTAATAATACTTCTTTATCTGTTGTTCCTGTAAGGAACAATACCGGAACATCCTTCAAACGTTCCATTTTACTAATCATCTGATATAATGCCCGACCGTTATATAACGGCATCTGATAATCCAATACAATTAAATCCGGAATAAATTTCTGCAGATATGCCAGCGCTGTCTTACTGGAATTCAATGCCATCACATTATAATCTTCCTGTAAAACCGTCTTGTAAATAAGAAGACTTTCTAATTCATCATCCACAAGCAGAACTTTTTTCTTACTTTTCTTCTCTTCCGCTTTTTGCAGAATTTCAGCTACTTTTTGCTGCATTAATCCCTTCTCTACCGGCTTCGTCAGATATGCCACTCCGCCTTTGCCCAGAAAATTAAGGGCAGTTGTCTTATTCTTCTGCCCGGTAACTCCCACAATCGGAATCTCTGCACCATCCCGTAATTCCCGGATTCGTTCTAACACTTCAAATCCGTCCAAAAAAGGCATCTCTATATCTAATAAAATAATATCCGGCTTTATATCCACTACCTGAGCTAATGCCTCTGTTCCTGATGAAAAAGCATACACTTCGTGCTCATCCTCCAGATATCCCTTATGAATTTCTAATGTCTCAAGTTCATCATCTATCAGCATAACTTTCCCCAAAACAATTTCCTCCTGCATCGCATAGTTTCCTTTGTTTTTCGAAATATGATACTTTCGTCACATTTTTATCATACTTTATACCTCAAATGAAGTCAATATTTAAAGAAAAAAGATGCTTTAAAAAAGGAATTTACAGAATATTTTTCAATAATCTAAAACGGACGCCATCTTCTCTTTTAAATAAAAAGAAGATGTTCTGCACATACTATTCCGGTACACAATCTATTTCGAAAGGAGCATGCGAATATGCTAACACCAAAAACAGGTAACGTATATGATGATGATAATATCCCAGAAATTGACCTGCCCAAGAATTCTACAAAGGATTCTGCTAAAGCCAGCTATGAGGTGGAACCATTGCCAGAATCCTTCAGACCTAGAAAAGATGGTCCGGGAGGGGATTAATTCCTCTCCTTTTACATACGTTTCTTTCGTATAATCTTTCATTCATCTGCACATCCTACTCATGAAAGGATGGTATACAATATGAATCTTGATAAAATTGTCTGTAATTGTTTTAACGTTACAAATGGAATGATTAAAGATGCCGTTGATGCCGGTGCAAGTACGTTGGAAGAAGTTCAGGATGCTACCAATGCAGGAACTGCCTGCGGAGCATGCTTAGAAGACGTACAACGTCTCGTAGAAGAATTTGTTGCAGAACGGGATAAATAAACAGCTTTATTGCCCGCGTAAATCTAAAAGTGCCGAAACATTCGATTCTTTCAAATCTCCTGTTTCGGCACTTTTATTTTAAGCTGATAACGGGAATCGAACCCGTGACCTCCGCCTTACCAAGGCGACGCTCTACCGACTGAGCCATATCAGCATCTTGTTGAGCAACTCAACACCTGTACTATGATACAACAAGAACAAATTAATGTCAAGACATTTTTCTTAAAATAACTACTTAAACTTTTTGGAAACCATCTGCACCTTTTCGTGCAAATGGCTTCCTTGTTTTCAATAGAAAACGACATGCATGACACCCTAAAAGAATGTCAAAACATTTTCATACTATAAAGACTATTTTAAAATCTTGATACCACCGATAAGTGGCAGTTCTTTTTCTTCTTCTTTGCATGCTAAAATAAGTCCCACAACCCAGAATACTAATAATACGATATTCAGAACTCCTCCTACTAAAGCACCCACAAAAGTAATCTGTGTAACTACGCTGCAAATCAGCTGTCCAATCCAAAGAACTAATGCCTGATTCAAATGGAATTTTGCTCCTTCTTTATCACCTGCACAATATGCAATAATCCATCCTACCAATGTGATGTATGCCACAATTCCTGTTGTCTTCTTATCCATAACAAACCTCCTCATATATTTATTTGGAAACTAATTCCAAACATTATCATATGCGATTCGACATTTTTTTCCAATAGGGAATTAGTACTTATCTATAATAATAGGTAAAAAAAGAACAGCCTGTCGATCGGCTGCTCTCTTAGGAGAAGGTATTTTTACTATGGGGTATAGCAAAAACTATATATAATGTATTGGGGGGTTTTTACAAAAAGTATAATAGCATAATCCCTACCGAAAGTGTTCACAAATGTTACAATTTTTCTAAACTTTTTTTGTAACTTTTGCACAACTTTTTCCCATTTTTGACCTTATCGCGGAATCAAGTTCCATATTGTGAAACTTTAGTTTTGATTCGCTGCAAGGCATTATCTATGGCTTTTGGAGTTTTCCCCATTTTTATGGCTATCTGCTGGTAATTTAAACCGGAAAGATAGTCATCTAATACTTCACATTCCATTTTGCTTAATTTTTTCCGCAGACGTTCCAAAAACAAATTCAGACTTTCCTGCCCGATTACTAATTGTTCCGGGTCGTCTAACTCACTTGCTGTTAAAGTTTCTGCTAAAGGAACTCCCTCTTCCCCTACCTCAGAGTAAAAAGAAATATAGGTATTTAGCGGAACATGTTTTTTTCGGTTTGATGCCTCCACCACTGTATATATCTGGCGGGTAATGCAAAGCTCTGCAAAGTGAAAAAAGGAACTTTCCTTGTCCAGACGAAAATCACGGATTGCCTTAAACAATCCAATCATACCCTCCTGAATCAAATCCTCTGTTTCTCCACCAATTAAATACATGGTATTCGCTTTTTTTCTTACTAACGGTTTATACTTATCCAATATATAGTCCATTATTTTTGTATCGCCAGACCGCAGCTTTACAATCAGCTGTTCATCTGTCAAATTCTGATAAGAATCCACCCCAGATACCTCTCTTACTGTCATATCATACTAATTATCGCATTCTCTGCCTATTCATACTACTGTAATCTCTGTCTTACAATCTCATATGCCAAAACACCTGTTGCAACAGATGCGTTTAAAGAATCAATATCACCTTTCATCGGAATGGAAGCAATAAAGTCGCAGTTCTCTTTTACAAGCTTGCTGACACCCTCGCCTTCATTTCCAATAACAAGACCAATTGGTCCTTTCAGGTCCAGCTTGTACATTTCTGTACCACCCATATCTGCGCATACAAACCAGATTCCCTTATCCTTTAACTCTTTAATGGTAGCAGTCAGGTTTGTAACCTTTGCCACCGGTGTGTAGTTAATGGCTCCGGCTGAAGTTTTTGCAACAGTTGCCGTCAGTCCTACTGCTCTTCTTTTTGGAATAATCACACCGTGAGCTCCCGCAAGGTTTGCTGTACGGATAATCGCGCCTAAATTGTGTGGGTCTTCGATATTATCTAACAAAAAGATAAAAGGTGGTTCTCCTTTTTCCTCTGCATTTTTCAAAATATCATCCACTTCTGCATAGGAATAGGCAGCTGCTATTGCAATGACTCCCTGATGTTTTTTAGTTTCAGAGAGCTGGTCTAAACGCTCTTTTTCCACAAAATTAATGATTGTGTCGTATTTTCTTGCTTCTCTTACGATGGTGCGGACCGGTCCGTCCTGACAGCCATCTAACACAAATAATTTATCAATTGTTTTTCCGGAACGGAATGCTTCTAATACCGCATTTCTTCCTTCAATTTTCAATTCTTCGTATCCCATATACTATGTCCTTTCACATATACTATGTTCTTCATAAGCTGCACTATTTTTAATGCAGACAAAAAACTTCGCCTTTCTCTTACAGTTTCAACTTCAATCCGTCTACTCCCGCCTTTACCAGTTCAACAATGCGTTCCATCTTATCCTGCAAATAAAGATAGCCCATTAACGCCTCAAAGCCTGTGGCTTTCCGGTAGTCCGACATCGTAGCATTTTTTGCCATTGTCGGAGATTTTGCATTTCTTCCACGACGGTAAACTGCTTCTTCTTCCTCCGTCAAAAGTGGAAGCAGCACCTCCATCATCTCTGCCTGGGTATGCGCCTTTACAATCTGGCTTGTCCGTTTATGTAACTCTCCGGCTCTGGTGTTGCCTTTGGCAACAACCACAGAGCGGATAACTAAATCAAAAATTCCATCGCCAATATATGCCAGTGTCAATGGCGAATACGTCCGGATATCAACATCCGGTATCTGAAATTGTTCTTTTAAATATGAATCTAAACCCTTTTCCATACTACACCTTCACGCGTATCTTTGATTTCAATTCCTTTTGCCAGTAACTCGTCACGAATCGCATCTGCTGTTGCAAAATCCTTTGCTTTCTTTGCTTCCTTACGCTCTTCGATTTTTGCAAGAACAAATGCTTCTAATTCAGCATCTACTCCTTCTTCTTCCTCTTCTGCCGGATTTAAAAGGTTTAAGCATAATACAAAATCAAAGTCCTTAATTAATTCTAATTTTGTCTTGTCATTTGTGTCTGCTTTTAATAAATCATAAAGCACGGTAATTGCCATGGATGTATTTAAGTCATTGGAAATTGCATCCTCAAATTTTGCCTTATATTCTGCAAATGCTGCCTGTTCCACTTCTCCTTCATCCTTTAAGCCGGCAATTCGTTTTACAAGCTTTTTGTAAGCTGCTGCTGTATTGTCCATAATCTCATAAGAAAATTCAAGAGGTTTTCTATAGTGGGACTGTAAACAGAACATTCTGTATACTACCGGGTCATAGCCTTTTTCCTGTAAAAGAGAAACGGTTAAAAATTCTCCTTTGGATTTGCTCATTTTACCGGATTTATCATTTAAATGCTGGATATGGAACCAGTAATTGCACCATTTATGTCCTAAATAGCTTTCCGACTGGGCAATCTCGTTGGTATGATGTGGGAAAATGTTATCGACACCACCACAGTGAATATCCATATATTCTCCTAAATGCTTTAAACTGATACTGGAGCATTCAATATGCCAGCCCGGGTAACCAACGCCCCAAGGACTATCCCATTTTAAAGCCTGATCTTCGAATTTGGATTTTGTGAACCAAAGTACAAAGTCATTTTTATTTTTCTTATTGGTATCCTCTTCTACGTCATCACGAACACCTACTAACATATCCTTCTCTGTCTGGGAAGAAAATACATAGTAATCATCAAGCTTTGATGTATCGAAATAAACATTTCCTCCTGCTAAATATGCATAACCTTTTTCTAATAAGCCTTCAATCATCTGAATAAATTCCGGGATACAGTTTGTTGCCGGCTCTACCACGTCAGGGGTTTTGATGTTTAATTTTTTGCAGTCATCAAAGAATGCGTCTGTATAAAATTTTGCAATTTCCATAACAGTTTTATGCTCTCTCTGGGCACCCTTTAACATCTTATCTTCCCCTGTATCAGCATCCGAAGAAAGGTGTCCTACGTCAGTGATATTCATAACACGCTTTACATCATACCCAACATAACGAAGGGCTTTTTCTAATACATCTTCCATAATATAGCTGCGAAGATTACCAATGTGTGCAAAATGATATACGGTAGGTCCGCAGGTATACATTGCAATTTTTCCCTCTTCGTGTGGAATTACGGTATCCACGTTTCTTGTTAATGTGTTATAAAACTTGAATTTGTTTTCCATTTGTTTCTCCATTCCTTATCTTTATTATGATAATTCTTATATTTTCATTTAGAATTCCGTGCATTTGCAACTTTCCGGCTTATAAAATTCTTTTCAACTGCCGTCATTTATTTACCTGTTAGACTCTTTCCAGATAAACTACTTACTTTGTATCAGATTTATCAGCTCTCTGACATCTTTTTCCAAATCCAGCACTCTGTTTACCAATTCTGCATTTTCCTTTGCCAGCACATTGATATCTTCCTGCACCGGGTCCGGTAAATCTGTCTGGTTCATATCATTCCTCGGAATCTTAATATTATCCTGCTTTACGATATGTCCCGGAACACCAACCACCGTACAGTTTGGCGGAACTTCTTTTAATACTACGCTTCCTGCACCGATTTTAGAATTTTCTCCTACCGTAAAAGAGCCAATGATTTTGGCTCCGGCAGAAATCATGACATTATCACAAATCGTCGGGTGACGTTTTCCTGTTTCTTTTCCGGTACCGCCCAAGGTTACACCCTGATATAACGTAACATTATCACCAACAATCGCCGTCTCTCCAATGATAACACCGCTTCCATGGTCAATGAAAAATCCTTTTCCAATGGTGGCTCCCGGATGAATCTCAATTCCTGTCTTTCTGACTGCCCGTTGGGAAATCAACCGTGCCCGGAAATAGTGTCCTTTCAAATAATGTTTATGGGCACGTCTGTAACTAAGCATAACACGAAAGCTCGGATAAAGCAAAACTTCCATTGGCGTTTTAATTGCCGGGTCCCGTTCCCTAATTACCTGAAACTCTTCTTTTATATGTTTAAAAAAAGCCATTTTGTCTCCTTTCGAAATACACTATAATAATTATGCGCATCCTAGAAGATTTTCGAAACGAAAGTCTCCAGAAGTGCTTTTATTCTATAGGAAGTTCAACGAACT